>JBAWVO010000419.1:0-4638 GCA_037147235.1 Planctomycetota bacterium
GAGTACCGGAGGAGGGACTTGAACCCTCACACCCTTGCGAGTACTGGATTTTGAGTCCAGCGCGTCTGCCATTCCGCCACTCCGGCTTGCATTTCAATCACGTTGCGTTCGCGTTGCAACCCTTGACACCCATTGGACTTCGGATAAAATTACCTTGTACTGACGTTTGGGTCACGTAGGAATCAAGTTGCCAACAAGTGCAGAAAGATTGCAGAAAATGGCTTCTCTTCAATTTAAGGGCGAAAGCTGGTACTGCCAATTTCTCTATCATGGGAAACGCCAAACGTTTACGATCGGGAAAGTATCCGAGGACGAGGCCGAAGCCAAGGCAAATCAAGCGGATTACCTCCTGATGCGGTTGAAGCAAAATCTTCTGCACCTGCCACCTGGAATGGATATTGTTACATTTATTGAGTTCGACGGCAAGCCACCCCACCAAACTGCGGAGAAAGATTGTCTTGCCCTTGTCGGATTGCGAGATCGCTACCTGGAAACCCACCGCAATGGTAACCTTGAACAATCTACTTTGGATGGGATTCAGACGCATTTCAAGCATCTGGCTGGGACGCTTGGGGAGGGATTCCCGATCGTCGATCTTTCCATGGCCGACCTTCAGAAGCACATTGACCGACGAGCAAAGAAAAAGGGGCAACGAGGTAAACTCTCTCCAGCGACAATTCGGAAGGAAATTGTAACGCTGCGCACCGCCTGGAACTGGGGAGTGAACATGGGACTGGTTACGGGCAAGTTCCCGAACAAAGGGCTGTGTTACCCTAAGTTTGCCGAAAAGCCCCCATTCCAGAGCTGGCAGGAAATTGAACGACGGATCAAGCAGGGAGAATTGAACGACTTGGAAAAGCGGGATTTGTGGGATTGCCTTTATCTGCAATCCGCAGAGATCGCGGAGCTTCTGGTCCACGTGAAGGCCAAGGCTCTTCAGCCCTGGGTCTACCCACTTCTTTGCTTCGCGGCGTACACGGGTGCTAGGCGGGCGGAAATGCTTCGGGTACTCGTCGCCGACGTGGACTTCCAAGGGCAGACGGTCTTGATCCAAGAGAAGAAGCGGGCCAAGGGAAAAACTACAACTCGACGAATACCGCTCACACCGTTCTTCGTGGATGTGCTGAAGGAATGGCTCTCTGTCCATCCTGGCGGGCAATACCTGTTCTGCCAATCTCCAACCGTGGTACGGAGCAAAACCAAAAGGGTATCGTCCACCCCGATCAAGCATGACGAGGCTCACGATCACTTCAGGAGGGTCGTCCGAAAGTCGAAGTGGGATGTCATGCGAGGCTATCATGTTTTGCGACACAGTTTCATTTCCGCATGTGCCAGCAAGGGAATCGACCAACGCCTGATCGACGAATGGACAGGCCATGCCACGGAGGAACAACGCAAGCGGTATCGGCATCTTTATCCCTCTACACAGCAGGCGGCGATTCTATCGGTTTTCGGGGAGTAATCCCTCACACTGGATGCGTTGCAACTCTTCATTCGAGATGACCCACGACTGGTGCTTTCCTCTGCCGCTGCGACGTTTCTGAGCATTTATTCGACCGTGCCTTGCCCACTCGCGGACAGTAAACTCGGCCTTTCCTACAATTCCGGCCACTTCGTCGGTTGAGTAATAGTCCTTCACCGTGCGAAGTTGCATGAGGGTGGAAAGGGCTTTTTCGATGCGATCCAGTCGTTGCAGGATCTCCCGAGAGGCTACATCAGAGGAAATCCGCGCAAGTTCGTTTGAATCTAGTGTGCAATGCGGGCCCGGCCTGATCCGTGGGGAAACTAGTTCGTTTTGCGTTGGGCAAACCATATCTGACTCCATCTTACTCGGTACACTACAGGGCGACACCAGCGTCAACTCCTAGCTGGAGTCCATCCAAATTCTCGATTGTCTCAATGTCTCAATCGTCTCAATTGCCAATGCCCAGGGCATCCGTCTCGGCAAGTTCGCGTAGTCGCCGATACAGCGTCGCACGGCTGTTGCCAGGCGGCGGCACTTTCTCATTCCAAGCCTTCAGGCGATCATCGGGAGCCAGCCCGACGATTTCCCGGGCGATCACCAATTCCTCCTGCTTTTTCTTGGCTCGCATGTCAAGAGATTGGGGCTGGTCAGCAAATGACGGACGCTCGCGAATGCGTGAAGCGACGAGATCCCGCCAGCTACAACCGGCCTCGAAATCCTCGGCCTGGAGGCGGTCCTCCAACGAGTTGACCATGAGTCGCAAGTCCAGATTGCGATTGATTTTTGCAGACTCGTCGATGATGAACTCGACCACCTCCAGGCACTGCGACAGCTCCAGTAGGTTGTCGTTCGTCGGGTAGCCCCGCAGCGAGATCTCCCGCATCTTTGCAGCCACCTCGGCGTCGGTAACTCGCAAATCCATCCAGGAGATCCTTGTCTTGAGTGCTGCCAGCCTCGGCAGGCTCCTCAAGTCGAGGTTGGATGTCATGCAGATGCCGCCACAGAACAAGAACTCGATGGCGACCCCGTGGGCGTTCCAAGTGACCCAGCGTTCCAATCGTCCTTCACGGTTCCGTCGGGTGCCCCAAAGCGCGCTCTTGAGAACGCCCATGGCCTGTGGGTCTCGCACGGCCTCTTCCACGTCCTCAATGACGTGGATCGAATCGGGATAATCGTAGAGCCGATCGACCAGGCCACGGCCTGTAAGATGAGAATTGGTCAGGATGAACGGGATTTCCCGTTGCCGCAATTCATTCTCGATGATTGTACTCTTGCCGATGCCGCCCCGACCGCCCAGGAAAAAGCCGGTGTGGCGGCCAGTGGCAACGCCGCCAACGCGGTCGCGAATGAGTTGGTATTTTTTACTCAAATTCCGCCAGGCAACGCTGGTCGTATTCCGATTTACTCACAGAAACTCCTCCTCACTTGATGTTCACCCATCGTGGGCATTGCTTGCCAGTCCGTCCGTGAGGCTGGGGTTTGTTAAAATCAGGCAACTCGGGGCACCCTTTGCATCCGCCATGCAGCACAAACCACAGCAGAAAATCAAAAGCTACCCCTTGTCGACTTATTCTTTATGGATTATAATCATTCTAAACAGAATGTCAAGAGGACCAGAAATGAAAATTGTCGGGCGTCAAGAATCAGGTGGATCGAAGGACTTGTCATCCCGTATCGTGGAAATCTGCCACCAATTATGGGGGGGGTAATGAGGCTAAAATGGCTCGGGATCTGCAAGTCTCCCAGCCAGTCGCTTGGCGAGTCATGCAGGGAAAGCAGACGCCCCCAGGTAAGCTAATCGAGAACTTAGCCCGCGATCCACGAGTGAGTCTCGCCTGGCTATTCCGCGGGGAGGGGAATCTGACGGGTGCCGGCGGACAAGTAATGCCGGTCGCCAAGGCGATCTTTCCTGGCCAGCCAGATAACCATCAAGATTTGCTGTCAGGAGAATTCTATTCTGTGTCGAGCAGTTTCTGCCGCCCAAGCCGATACTGGCTTGAAATCCAGGCAAGCGACCCCGTACTCCGTTCGAGGCGGTCGCTTAACGTCCGTGACTTGCTGCTGCTGGAAACGGATCGGAACGTATTCCCGACAGCCGACCGACTGGTCTATCTTTTGTGCGGTGTCAGGATCGAAGTCGAAGGCCAATCCAGGCTGAAGCTCGGCCTGGTGAACTATATCCCAGCCGACAAGGATAGCGGGCCCGCACATATTGAAGTGGACACCTTCGACCTCGGCGTCAACCCCTCCGACATCAAGTGTGATGTGGCATACCGAGAATTTCGAGGAAGCATCCGCAGGTTTGAGTCTTTCTATCGCTGGGAAACGTCGCTGAAAACCGGCAAAAAGATAAAAGTCCCAGTGTGCGACTACGAACTAGATCCAGTGCTGCCCGTCATCGACTACAAGGATGTCGTGTGCGTTTCGGTACTCATGGTTCGGCGAGACCCGAACGCGATTTAGAGACTTGGCTCTGTGGACTGATCCGAGGCCCGCCTGGAGGCCCATCGCAGGTACATCGACATCCAATTCGTGATCTCAGGAGTCGAGGAGATGGGCTGGAGTCCGCGCAGCCGCTGCCAACGGCCACACGATCAGTACGATGCCGAACAGGACATCGAGTTCTTTGGCGACACGCCCGATACCTACGTCACCGTGCATCCGAGTGAATTTGCAGTTTTCTTCCCGGATGACGCCCACGCACCTCTGATCGGCACGGGCGAGATTCACAAGATTGTCATCAAGGTTCCGTTGTAACGGCATCACCTGCCGTTCACTCGCCCGTACCGCCCTGCCAGCAGTTGCTTTGGAACGGCGAAGCGGGCAGGCCCTCTTTGTTGATCAGATTTGGATTTGCCGTGTTGCTCCAGCCAAACCTTACCTGGGCAGGCGATTCGACCTCCTTGGCCTGGACAACAACCGTGTCGCCGTCGATCGCAGCCTCGGCCGCGACGAATTTGCTGTCCGCACCGGTGACCTCAAACTCGGAGAGCGGCTTGCCGTCCCGCGATTTCAACCTTGGCACGGGTGCCCCATGCACGCCGGGCCAACTTGGGAACGATAATGTCAAAACCGGTTTTGGAAAATATCCGATTATTCCAGACGACCATTGGTCGGACGTACTGAACTCGAAGAGCACGCGGCAGGGAAGTCTGCGGCCCGAACTGGACTCG
>JBAWVO010000420.1:0-4613 GCA_037147235.1 Planctomycetota bacterium
GAGAGAACACAAAGGGCGCAAAAGAAAGAATCTATTCTTTGCGTTCTCTGCGCTCTTTTGCGGTGAATCCCCTTGGATATTATGGCCGCTTACCGGGAGACCTTCGGTCGGACGTTTCGGCGGGGTCGGGAGACCCGCGCCGAACCTAGTGACCCGCGCCGAACCTGGGTTCACTCGGCCCACCCTACTTCTCCAAGTCCCTCAACCTTTCCGCCAGTGGCAGGAGTTCTTCCACTTCGGCAATCCGCTCTTCGGCCCCGTCTTCTTCCTCCGAGTCTCCGAGCTGGCGAAGATGCAAAAAAACACGGGCAGCGGCCAGTCGCAAGGCAAAATCGTCGGGCGTTCCGTCGGGCCAGCGCGCAAGACAATACTCCTGCTCACAAAGCGAGGCCATGTTGTCGTCCCAGTCCCAGGTAAGGCTGGCTAGATCAATCTCGCCGGCGGCCAGCACAGCCGACTCCCAATCGGTCGCCATGTTGTGGCCATGAACATCGAGAATGTTGTTCGCCCGATACTCGCCGTGGATGATTGTCGCGGGCGGCAACATGGCAGGCAGATGACGCTGACAACGCTCGCAAAGTTCCGGCAGCCATGGATAAAGCTCGTGCAGATGGCGGGTGAAGTGGCCTGCTCGCTGCATCCAGACGCGGTAGAACTCGGTATCGTAGCGATGCAAAAACGACGGCACGGCCGCCGTCTCGCTCCAATGATGGAAGCCGGCGATCCACCGCGCGGCCGACAGCAGGCCGGCCTTGGGCTGCGGCACTTGATGCAAAGGTGTCGCACCGTCGAGATAGCCCAAGGCCAAGCCAACGGTTTGCGTCGTCTCGTCCAGCAGCGCACCGTGCAATCGCGGCACATCATCCTGCCATGCAGACAACAGTTGATCGTAAACTTGCGCCTCATAGGCCACACCAAAGCAATGGGTCGGCTGCACGGCTTCGGCTAAAGGACCAAATTTGCAGAACAACTTCCTGAGGCTACCGTCCGGCGTATGGCAAGTGATGATTTCGCAGTCAGTACTGCCCAATGTGGGCAGTTTGACTCGTTGTAGAATCGCGTCGGCACCCAAGCCCGCTGCAAGGATGTCGGTCGCGACCAGCGCGGCATCGGAAGTCTCGTCGTTTGACATAACCGTCTCTTTGCCTTAATAATCCCACTCTTTATTGAAGACCGGCTGCAATATCCGCTGCACATCAGCCAAGAGCTGCGGATCGAACGGTTCTTCGTGCCAGGCGACATTCCGCTCGACCGACGCAACACTCGCCGAACTGAACAGCGTCGTGGGAATCTCTTCGTTCTGGCTGGCGAACTGTAGGGCCAGCTTGCTGATTTCATTGCCTTGCTGCCGGCAGAATTCGGCCGCCTGGCGAAACACCGCGCGATCGGCCGCCGAGGCCGGATGCCAGTCCGGTGGGCCGCGGTCGATCAGTAATCCGCTGGCAAACGGCGAACCGTTGATCACGCCAATTCCTTTTTCGCGAACTCGCGGCAGTAGCGATAGAAGTTGCGTGTCGTTGAGACAGTAATGATTATGGACCAAGCCGACGTCGACGTCATAATCATTAAAGATTCGATGCCAGAGATCGATCGGATAGATGCCAAAACTAACCGCGCCGATGCGGCCCTCGCGCTTGAGTTCCTGCACGGCGGCCAGCCCTTCGGTCAGGGCCCATTCTGCGTGTTTCCGCCCTTGGTACTCGATATCGTGGATGTGGATGACGTCAAAGTATTCGACACCGATCCGTGCGGCGCTCTCGTCCAGCGAGGCCCGAATCCGCCCTCGCGAATAATCGAGCGTATCGTTGCCGTAAGCCGCCGGGTCGGTATACTTGCCGACCTTTGTGGAGAGAAAATACCGATCGCGGGGTACGCCGCGGAGGGCCTTGCCCAGCACGGTTTCGCTCCGCGTACCGCCGTAAGCGGGCGCTACGTCGAAGTAGTTGATGCCGCAGTCCAGTGCCGCATGTACGGCGCGGATCGCATCGGCCTCGTCGACCGGCCGGAAAACGCCGCCCAGCGACGATGCGCCAAAGCTGAGCCGCGAGACATTCAATCCGGTACGGCCAAGCAAGTTGTACTTCATGGATGGTAACCTTTCGTTATTTAATTCAAATCAATCTGCACCTTGACTACCCGATCGCGCTGACAAGCCGCCACTAGTGCCTGGGGGGCCTGGGCCAGGGGGAACACATCGCTGACCAACGGCCGCAAGTCAACCCGTCCGGCCGCAAGTAGACGGACACCTTCTTCAAATACGTTGCCATAGCGGAACGAGCCAACAAACTGGATCTCGCGAACCATCAATTGATTGACGGGCAGCGCGATTTCCGGCTGCGCAATCGAACCGATCTGTACCAGCGTACCACCACGACGCACGACCTCAAACGCCTGCCGGACTGCCGGGGGCGAGCCTGATGCCTCGAACATCACGTCAAACCCGTCGCCGGTCAGACGGGCAACTTCATCGCTAAAGCCGGCCGCAGTCGGATCGAGCACGGCATCGGCCCCGACCTTCTTGGCCATCACACGCCGATTCTCCACCGGATCGCTCAAGGCCACGGTAGCAGCACCATAGGTTCGGGCGACGATGATTGCCAGCAGGCCGATCGGTCCGCCGCCGGTCACAAGCACCCGCTTGCCGGCGAGTGAGCCAGCCCGATGCGCAGCGTGCAAAGCCACGGCAAACGGTTCCATCATGGCAGCAATTTCGTCGTCAATTTCCTGGCCGATCGAAAAGCACTGCTCGGCACCGATCGCTAGATACTGGCAGAATCCGCCGTTGGTCGGCGGTTTGGTGCTGGCACTGCCGAGCATCCGCACCCGTCGGCAAAGATTACCTCGACCGCTCCGGCAATAGTCGCATTGTCCGCATTGTCGGGCCGGATTGACCACAACCCGCTGGCCCACGCACGGCCCATCCACGCCTTCTCCCAGGGCCGCCACCTCGCCGGTCACTTCATGGCCGAGAATGAACGGAGCGGTGACAACAAAACTGCCAACTCGGCCATCCTCGAAGTAATGTATGTCAGACCCGCAGATCCCCGCGCGGCGAATCCGCAGAAGAACCTGCCCCGGACCTGGTTCCGGCGCAGCGAGTTCTTCAACTCGCAGATCGTGAATGCCGTGCAGAACGGCAGCTCGCATGGTAGTCATCGTTTTACGGATTTTAGTAAACCCGCTCCATCTTTGTTGGGCATTTTTCGGATTTTATCAAACCTGCTCCATCTTTGTCGGGCATTTTACGGATTATAATAGACTCGCTCCATCTTTGTCCAACTTTTCTCACCGGTCAGCGGCTGCTGCATGGGGTCGCAGAGCTTGAGCCACTCGGTATTCCGCGGCTCGGCATCCAGTTTTGCCATGTCGCCGTCGAAATTGTCGCCCGTGTATTCATAGTAGCCGAACTCATACCATTTGCCCTCGATCTGCTGGAGGTAGATCGAGAAGTCGTGCATGTGATACTTGGTCAACAGGTCGCGGACGCCCGCATTGGAGTCGGCATGTAGCCGCTTGTATTCTTCGATCTTATCCGGCTTGACGCCGACGACCATGCCGACCCGCTTGATCGGCTTGGGATGTGCGGTCTCGGCACCGAGAAAAAACGCCCCAGCGACTAGCACCATCGTCAACAGGCCCCACTTACCATAGCTTTTCATAATTTCCACCTTTCAAAAGAGAGTGTCCTACAGGAGATCGAGATCATGGGGTACGGCTTCCCATTTCCCCTATATTTACACTGTTGCCGCGTGGTTTGCAAGGGCTACTTCCATAATCATCAGAACACCTCAAAGGCATACTTCAAACAGAAATAGACCCCCGCCAAAATAAATACCCAACCGGTGATCTGCCGCGCCCACCACTCGACCTTCGCCAAAATGTTGTAGGTCTTGCCAATCGACTTGGCACTATAGGCCAGCAGGAAAGCAACCAGCAGCACCGGCAGTGCGGTGCCAATGCCGTAGATGAACGGCAAAACAATCGTACCTCCAGGTAAAGTGGCCACGGGCAGGCTGATGCCCATCTTGGCCATAAGGGCCGTGATCGCACCCGCCTCCGAGCCCATGATGAGCGCGATCAGGCCGAAGAACCACGCTGCGGATGTCGGGCAAAAGGAGACCGCAAAGAGTATGCCCAACAGCAATGCACCCCATACGCCCATCGTGTCGATGCTCTTCTGCATTCCTTCGGTCATACCCGCTCCACCGAGGTTTGTGGTGATTAGCCCGACCAGAAACAGCCCAAGCAACAAGAACACAGGCCCAAGGGTCAGGTGCATGTACTTCTGAAGAAACACCGATACTGCGGGGATCGACATCGCCGTGGTTGCCAGTAGGGCAGCCAAAGCAATGTAGAGCAGGCAACGCCCCAGGGTGTAGAGAAGCCCTGCCGCCATCACCGACCGAGAATCGCCGACCTTCCGGCCGACATAGGATATCGCCGCGATGTTGGTCGCCAACGGGCAGGGACTTATCGAGGTTAGGATACCCAGATAGAGGGCCGCAACGGCATAGAGCAAGTAGGCAACCATGAGAATCTCCTGTTCTTCGGCTCTTCAGGTTCCAGGTGCGGAACGCGAATAATTGTAGGGTGGGGAGAGCGCAGCGAGCCCC
>JBAWVO010000421.1:0-4611 GCA_037147235.1 Planctomycetota bacterium
GAACGAGAGCCCTTTTCCCTCGAACTTCGGCAATCGCCATGAATCTGCAGGATACTAGTACGGAAGCGTTGCCCCGAATGATGTTGCCGGATCGCTCGCGGGTTGATCCCAATCCGAAAAAGATTGACGATTTGATCCCGCCGGACCACAAGGCACGCTCGGTTTGGCAATTGGCTGGACAATTGGACCTGCCCCCCCTCTACGCGGGGATAAAAGCCGTGGAAGGCCATGCTGGGCGCCCCGCCATCGATCCCCATATCCTCGTGGCCTTGTGGTTGTACGCCACGGACGAAGGCATCGGCAGTGCCCGCGAACTGACGCGCCGGTGCTATGATTGCGATCCTTTCAAGTGGCTTCGGGGTGGGGTGGATGTCGGTTACCACACGTTGTCTGATTTCCGCACCACACATCAGGAATGGCTCAAGAATCAAGTGGTTACCAACATTGCAACGATGAGGGCCGAAGGTTTGGTGAGCCTGGAGGTTCTCGGGCAAGACGGCATGCGGGTGCGAGCTAGTGCTGGCAACGATTCCTTCAAGCGTCAGGAAACCTTGGAACAACTGCTGGAGGAAGCCGAGCAGCGATGGGATCGTCTGCAACAGGAGTTTGAGCAGGAGAATGGCCTCTCGGCCCGCCAACAAGCGGCCCAGGAGCGGTCGGCGCGGGAAAGGATCGAGAGGCTGAAGCAGGCCCAAGAGGAAGTCAAAAAGGTAGCCGAAGCCCGCGAGAAACGGAAAAAGGGAGATGGGGCCTCGGCTCGTGCCAGCACCACCGATCCTCCCGCCCGCCGCATGAAGATGGGCGATGGCGGTACCCGCCCTGCCTTTAACGTCGAGTTTGCCACCGACTTGAACAGCTTGGTGATCGTGGGGGCAGACCTGATCAACGTCGGCAGCGATGCCGGCCAGATGGAGCCGATGGTGCAGCAGATCGAAACGGACCAAGCACCGTTGCCGGAAGGCGGCGAGTACCACGTGGACGGCGGCTTCGTCACCATGGGGGACGTGGAAAGTGTAGGCCAACGGGGGGTGACGGTGTTCGCGCCGCCCAAAGAGGTGAAAAAACAACAGCAGCAAGGGAAAGATCCGTATGCTCCCAAGCCCGGCGACACCCCGAAGGTGGCGGAGTGGCGGCAACGGATGGGAACTGCGGAGGGCAAAGAAAAATACAAACAACGTGGTAAATGTGAATGGTCCAACGCCGAGTGCCGCAACCGCGGACTTTACCAGTTTGTCGTCCGCGGGTTGCAGAAGGTCAAGTCGGTGGTGCTGTGGTACGTGTTGGTCCATAACCTGTTTCGTTGGGTGGCACTGCGCGCCGAGCGGGCGAAAACCGCCGCCTAAGCTCTCGTGGAGCGCGCGGGTGTCATAAAATAGCGGCCTTGGAGAAACTAAGTAAACCATGAGCCATGATCCTCGCCATCCCCGCGCGTCCCGACCTCCGTAAAAAGTTCAGAAGATCTACTGGGGTGACGCGAAAATCGCAAAAAATGACGGCTACCGCGAAGCTACCACTACACACGAATTGATTTTTGCACGCGCTCTCCGTGTGCCGTCCGCCGGGAATCACGAAAAGCTATCGAGTTCGTCTGCCGAATCTTCCGCGGGTATCGACGACGGTCGCGACGACCCAAAGACCAAGAACATCTGTCGCAGCAGGGTTGCCAGCGTACGGGCCTTCATTGTTTCCATGACCTTGGCCCGGCGGACTTCGATTGAGCGGACGCTCATGCCCAGTTTTTCGGCAATCGCGCGGTTCGACTTGCCTTGGCGCAGCAGGTCGAGCACATCGCGAAGCGGAGGTGCAAGCTGCTTCAGGCGGCGGCGAATCAATTGTACATCGGCGATACGCTTTCGCCGGCCGTCATCCCAGTGGAATGCCTCTTCAACGACGGCCCGCAATCGTTGATCGCTACACGTTTCCAGTAGAAAATCAAACGCTCCCCGTTTCATTGTCAGCACGGCGGTTTCCACATCCGCTTCCGCGGCAATACCGATGACTGGCCAATGATCTTCGCGCTGCCCCAGCGTGGTCAGCAAATCCAGATCGACATCCGCATGGGCCACATGAAGCAGGATGCAACCCGCATCGTGGGGCGAAGAGTTCTGCTGAAATTCTTCTGGCGAGTGGCACAATCGCAATTCGCAGCCGAGTCGCTTGAGTCGCAATGAGAGATTGCGGCGGGCCTTCGAGTCGCCCGAAATCACAAATACGACCTGCTTAACGTCCATGCGCCCCACCCTCTGTACAGTACCCCCGGCAGGATTCGGACCTGCGACCTATGGTTTAGGAAACCATCGCTCTATCCCCTGAGCTACGGGGGCAAAAAACAGTGTTTTCCGCGTGATATTGACATTTTTCAGGGGTTCGGTAGAATTGGCTCAAATAAGTAGTACGCCCGTTTGTACGCCCAAGACATCCAACCCTCAAGGAAATGCTATGCCTAAGTCTACCAGAAAAAAGGCGGCGGAGAAACCATCCAAGCCCCGAGAGGATTTTCCACTTTATGCTCACAAGCGGGGGTATTGGGCAAAGAAGGTTAGGCAGAAGCTTCACTACTTCGGGAAAATTGCCGATGACCCCAAGGGCGAAAAGGCCGTGAAGTCGTGGCTCGATCAAAAAGACGGACTACTTGCTGGCCGTACGCCCAGAGTACGCCTAGAAGGATTAACCCTCCGCGACCTTGCTAATGCGTTTATGTTAGCAAAGAAGAGCCTTCTGGAAGCCGAGGAAATCACGCCTCGTACCTTCAGTGAGTTGTACGCCACCTGCCAACGCCTAGGGAAATCCTTCGGCATGAGCCGATTCATTGACGATCTAGCGGTCGATGACTTTGAGAGTTTGCGGCGATCAGTTGCGAAGATTTGGGGGCCGGTTAGGTTGGGGAATGAAATTCAAAGGGTTCGCTCTGTCTTCAAGTACGGCTACGATGCCGGACTGATTCCTCAACCCGTTAGGTTCGGCCCGACGTTCAAAAAGCCAACCAGGAAAGTGCTCCGGCTAAATCGAGCCAAATCCGGACCGAAAATGTTTGAGGCGTCCGAGATTCGGTCCATCCTCAATAAGTGCGGACCGGTCCTAAAAACGATGGTTTTTTTAGCGATCAACAGCGGGCTGGGCAATTCCGACATTGTGAACTTGCCGTTTTCCGCGATCAACCTAGAGCGTGGCTGGCTGCAATATCCGCGGCCGAAGACAGGCATTGACCGAAGAGTCCCGCTCTGGCCAGAAACCATCGCCGCTTTACAGGAGGCGATCAATCGTCGGCCAAAGCACAAGAGCAGCGACGATACCGACCTAATATTTATCACCAAGTACGGGCACCGTTGGGGGAAAGCAGAAGCGATTCAGGACATCGACACCGGAAAGCTCATCAGCAAGCAAGACGACGCTATTTACAAGGAATTCACCAAGGTACTCAAGGAACTGAAACTCACCCGTCGTGGCCGAGGGTTTTACGCGCTTCGCCACACCTTCGAGACCATCGGAGGCGACGCCCGCGACCAAGTTGCCGTAAATTATATCATGGGTCATGCTCCGCCAGACAGCGACATGGCCAGCGTCTACCGGGAGCGCATCAGCGACGAACGGCTGAAAGCCGTCGTGGACCACGTGCATCAATGGTTGTTCGGTGCCGATGCGAAAACGGCGAAGCCTGAGAAAACCAGCGATGGTGGCGGGACTGCTACAACGGGCAAGTAACTGCTACATTCAAACTAAGGTCGCACCTGAAAATGGGCTGCCTTACCGCTTACTGATCATAGATATGCAGCCAAAAGAAGGGTCTTTATGGGTAAGTCCACCAGTTCAGCCATGCGTATCCACGCCGCTATGCATCGTTTCGTTGAGCAGTTTGAAGGCAAGGTCGAGAGTGCTGTATCCAATGCCCGCTCCCGTAAGCTGGCCGCCATCAAGTACATTGAGCTGACACTCCGATATCTTTATTCCCGCTACCTGCTCACTGATCAAGGTACGTGTCCAAAGAAGCCAAGCGGGCTTGTCATCGAGCCCGATTTCGTTTTCGCCATGGGGATGCTGGATGCCGTGCCATTAAACGACTGTCTGGATAGACTTCAAAACGCAATCAATGCCCTGCATCCATACGAAGGCAAGCCGTTCGGACGCAAACCCATCCTACTGCGACAATTCCGCGATATGGGTGAGCCGACTCTGCCCGCTAAGCCTGGACCAGAGCAGATTGCACTGGCAGCCATGGAGAGGGCTGCGGACGAAATACTCAACCTGTTTCGCGAACTGGTGAAGCGATTGGCGGCAAAATGTACAGATCGGGCACCACGAAAGAAAACGTCAAAGGGCGATTCGTCAGGTATGCTCACCCCGCCGCAAGTTGCCAAGCAGTTAGGCGTGTCGGCGGACAAGATCCTTAATTGGATTCGCAAGGGCGAGCTACACGCAATCAATGTCGCTGCTGCCAACAGTAGCCGGCCACGGTATCGAATCAGTGGGGAAGATCTGGCCAAATTTCAGCAGACGCGGCAGAACGTGAAACCGCCGCCGAAGCCGCTGCCGCGACGAAAAAAGGATCCCAACGTAATTGCTTTGACGCTCACCTAAATTGACCAGTCTTTGCTCAGCTAAATAGGACTACTA
>JBAWVO010000422.1:0-4577 GCA_037147235.1 Planctomycetota bacterium
TAGTAGCCCTGTTTAGCTGAGCAAAAACCGGTCAATTTAGGTGAGCGTCAAAGGTACCGCACAATTGCCAACAGCGGCGTGATTCGCACAAGCGATCAACTCGCGGCGTTCCTACGGGCAACCGAGAAGTCATGGGAGAGCGGCCACCCGCTGCTTTCCGCGGTACTCCGCAGCCCGATCAGACAGCTGTGCCAGCCCAGCCGCTGAGCACGGCAGACGCCACCCAGTCGACCGCCGCGACAGTGGTTGATGGTTCCACGGCAGCATGACGATCATCCAAGTGGCCGCCTTGGCTGAAAAGTCAGACGCGAGTGTCAAATCTGCGCCTGGCCCGACTCCCTCGATTCGCATGTTGTGCCGCCTACGAAATTCTCAATGTAGTTGGCGACTTAACTGGTGGAGCATTCTGCCCCGCTGATGGTAGCGTAGCACGCCTGCCCTGCGCCTGTGAGCCACCGCCTCGCCCAGATCGCCGTCTCTCAATCAAAGTGCCGAGAACTCGTGCAAATAGGACGCGATAAAAGCACTTTCGGAAGCAAGTCTATTTCACCATCGGTGGAGTTGCCTGCGTTTGAGTGAAACGATTCCTTGACTGCAGAGGTGGGGCAGCACCAACAAAGCCGCAACCGATGCAGCGGATGGGGACTGCCCTAATGTTCGATCTGCGACAATGGGACGGTCCCCCTTGGCTACGGCGGACGGCCAGGAGGCGTTTTTCGATGGGCCGAAGGAGTTGACTTTCGTCCCCGACCCAGATTGAGACCGTCCGACGCCCTCTTGCGACGAGCCTTGGGAAGTCACCTGCGACGCCTACGGCAACACGTTCGACGCCAGCTTCTGATCCTCGTAAAACGTGGGACTGGGAGCGGTCCGCGCGTGTTGCGGAATCTTCCACCTCATGCCACTGGCGACCCCCTATTTGCAGGCCCGCCGTAGCGCGATGCTCGCGAGATTTCGGCAAGAAACTGACGGAAAACACTTAGCACGCGGGGCTTGCTTCATTACGTTCCCGGGGTTACACTCAAGCCTGAGTCAAATTGAATTTCCTATCAGGTGAAGAATGAATATAGTATTTTGGATCGTCGCCTCGCTCCTGAATGGGATCGCGGAAATCACAGGGTTTACCTACAACGAGGTGAACATTATCGCCTATTACATCGTTCTTCCGTTCGCATATGTCGTTCTTGCCGACCGAATCTTGAAGAAGCACGTCTTGAAGATCCTTTACGTTGTTGGTGTCTCGATATGTCTCATGCTCATCAAGGATTTCAACGCATTCTCGGATTGGCTGTTTCAGAAGTCAGCTGATTTTCTGCTTTCTTTCCAGTTCCTAGGCTGGAATTACATTGTATCCTCTGTCTTGATCTGCGTCGTCTTTCCGGCAATCGTTTTTATCGTGATGTTTCATTTCGCCTACCCGAAGTTCGTCCAGACGATAGTTCGTCATTTTTCGTCGTCGGGCGATCCACCTCAAAAACGAACCAGCTAACAAGGCATGTGCAACCCGCACCTACTTTCCAATTTCCTTTCGGCATCGACCCAATGGCCGGGTGTCAATGATCGAATCCTGACCGCGTTCTTCGCGGCTCACCCAATATTTGCAGTTGGCGTAATGCGCCGGCAGACCGAATTGCTTAACGACGGTCATTGCCCGCATCTGCCAGACTGCTCTGATTTGAGTTCTTCGTCGGCTGGACGTGCGGATCGACGGCCAGGTGGTCGTCACCGGCAGTTTCAACTTCACGAAGGCGGCAGAGGAAATCAATGCCGATGACCCGTATTGGAAGTTGGAAGTATTGGAAGTTGGAAGACTGGACATAACTTGGCTTTCGCCGGAAAATGGAACGGCCGAAACCGCCGCTTGCGGGTTTGTTGGGGAAGGAACTGATACCATGATGCTCTACTTTCGAGGTATGCTATGAAACTTAGTTTCTCGTTTGACCGTTATGAAGGTAAAATCGCCGTCCTCCTGACCGACGACGGGCGGCAGGTCGATTTCCCCAAGGAGCTGCTACCAAAGGGAGCCAAGCCGGGCGATATGCTCTCGTTCAGTATCGAGGTTGACCGAGAGGCAACCGAATCGCTGAAGAGAGGAACTCAGGCGTTGCAGGACAAGTTGCGGAAGACCGACTCGGGGGAGGACATCAAGCTATGAAACGAACACTGTTGGCGGCAGGTGTTGCTCTGGCTGTTGTCCTGACCGCAACGGCACGGGCTGGGGACGTCACCGTATCTTTCCTCGACGTTGGGCAGGGTGACGCAATACTCATTCGTTCCCCAGAAGGGAAGACCGCTCTGGTCGATACTGGCCCATCGAACGGCATCATGAACCTTCTGAGGAAGAAGGGCGTTGAGAGCATTGACCTTGTGGTGGTCTCCCACCACCATGCGGATCATATCAACGGCATGGCTGCCGTCATCGAGAAGTACAAGCCCAAGTTCTACGCTGACTCCAATTCGTCGCATACAAGTACGGCCTACCAGCGTCTTCTGGAAGCGGTCGATAGAGCGGGCTGCAAGCTGGTCGAACCCAAGAAGGATTCGGAGCGGAAGATTCAACTGGGTTCCGTGCTGCTTCGGCTATTTCCGCAGCCCGGAGAAGACAAGAAGAACGAAAACAACAACAGCATCGGGATTCGTCTGGACTACGATGAGTTCTCCGTCCTGCTCACTGGTGACTCCGAGCAAGTGGAGCGGGCTTGGTGGTTTGAGCATGCGGAAGCGAGCCTCTACCGCCATGTGACGATAATGAAAGCCGCTCACCACGGGAGCCGCAATGGCACGGACGAAGGCTGGCTGAAGGCGACAAGGCCAAAGCTGGTCGTCGTCAGTTGCGGCGAGGGCAACTCCTACGGTCATCCGCACAAAAATACGTTGAACTTGCTGCAACGCCTGGATGTGCCTGTGAAACGCACGGACGTGGACGGCACGATTACCATCGAGAGCGACGGCAAGACTTGGAAAGTCCATGTATCGCATTTAGGAGAACATAAGGGCAAGGAGAAAGGCGGCTCAGAAGCCGTGCGCCCGACCATGAACACCAAATTGCCGCCAACAGTCGCTCCGACCTCCGTTGGCTATGTTGCCTCGAAGCGGTCGCAGGTCTTCCACCGGGCAGATTGCAAATCGGCGGCCAAGATTTCCGCAAAGAATCTCGTCCAGTACAATAGTCGGGACGAGGCGATTAAGGCGGGAAAGAAACCGTGCGGGGAATGCGAGCCATAACCACTCGATTGTTTTATAAAACAACCCTTCGACTGCAAAATGAAGAGGCTTGACTATAAACCATGAAACCAGTGACCGCTATCGATCTCGCCCACGGCCTGCTGCATCGCCTTGGCTGGTCTGTCGGTGAAGCTGGATTTAAGCTGCCGAACGGCTCCCGCTACTGGCAAGTCGATGCAATGAAGGATGAGCAGGTGATCCTGGCTATGGCTGATTCGCAAGCGAAGGCTTGGTGGGAGTGCTTACGACTGGCTGGAGTTGTTCAGTATGACACCGAAAATGAACTCCGATAAATCCGCCAACTGGTCCGATGCCTTCTCTGATTACGCTCCAGCCATCCAGGCTGTGGAAGATTGCATGGCAAGACGAGCTACCGAAGCCGAAACCACCGTTGTTCTGGGGGAAGTTGCCGACGAATTCATCACCGATACTGAATGTCCCTTTGGCAAACTGTGGCTGGTTCGGGAATTCCTGGACAAGATGGAATAGAATGCGACGGGCAACGAATTGGATGTAAAATGAAAGTTCCAATCTCTGAATGCCACGTCCTTGACCTTGATGTCCCCACGCTTCCAACTATGACGCTAGGGTAGAACATGTGACAGGAATGAAACAGAAGCAGCCTAGTTCGCCTAGCCGCCAGTCTTCATGGGAGCAGTGGTTCAAGGAACTGAAAGCGTTCAACAAGACGCACGGTCACTGCAATGTGCCGAGTCGGTATTCGCTAAACTCCACTCTGGGTTCGTGGGTAGACAGAGTCCGTAGAGCGAAGAAGCAGGGTACGCTTGCGGAGGAAAAAGTCTGTCGCCTCGATGCTCTCGGCTTTCGTTGGGAGCGGCAGACACCTTGGAAACAACGCATCAAAGATCTTAAAGCGTTTAAGAAGGCACATGGCCACTGTAATGTTTCGCACAAGTACCAACCAGACCTTGCACTGGGGCAGTGGGTGCCCTCGCCGTAGTACGATAGGAAGTTCGGGGACTTGCCAAGGCAGAAGCTCCGCTTCGTGGCAAAGTGCGAGAATTGCCACCGTAGCCAAAGGCCGCTGGTTTCGGCATGGTGTCAATTCGTGTAGAATAACCAGATTGTTGATCGGCGGGCCGAAAATCGTCCATTCAATCTACTTTACTCCGTTTGAGGTTCATTAAGAAATGCGATACCATCGTTGGATTCTTTCTGTTGTCCTGCTGGTTACGGTCGTTCTTGTCGGCATTCTGCTTGCCCAGGCGGAACCGCGACGAGAAGCCGCTGGCGTTTTTGGCGTGTTGCGAAAAGGGCAACCGATCTCGCTCAAGGCCCTATATCAATTACTCGACGATCTGAAAAACTACCTATATCTCGCCACTTGACCG
>JBAWVO010000423.1:0-4565 GCA_037147235.1 Planctomycetota bacterium
GGGCTCGTTTCACTCTCCCCACCCTACTTCTGCACCTAAAACCGGAAGAGCCGGTTTTTTTGGGCTTGGTTTTTGTGGCTCGTTTCACTCGCCCCGTGCGCCCGCTCCCTTGGCTCGCCGCCAACTACTCAGGAGCAAAGGCACGAAGCCGATCAAGAGGCCACCGATCCCAAGGATGCTCGCGATTCCGGAAAAAGTCCCAATGCTGTATCCGGCAATGAATGCCATGAATATTGCTGAAAGCAAGGGCCACAGCACATAGGAGGCGGCACTATATGCACCGTCCTTCAATTTGCCGCGGTAGTACCACGCACAGGCAAAACCCGTCAAGCTCATATAGAAACAGATTTGAAAGCAAATGACTTTGATTGAGTCTTCCAGAATCTTGCCCACGGATGGCATATAAGACGCGGCAAACAGCAGCAACATGCCCAAAAACCAGATTACCAAGGTCGCCACCCAAGGGGTCTGCCATTCTGGGTGGATTCTGGCGTAACGGGGATGCAACATTTCATCGCGTGCCATGGCAAACATGCTGCGGCTGAACTGCAGGATTTGGGTTTCTATCGTACCAATGGTGCTCAACAGGGTCGCGAGCACCGCCAGGTAATTCCACGGCGTCGGAAATAGCTTATTGGCCATCGCTAGAAGAACATTGGTTTCAGCCTCGGCGATCTCGTCATCGCTCAACACGATCAGCACAACAACCATCATGATACAAAAGAACAAGATCAAGTTGACCATGGCCCAAAACGCGCCTATGCCGGCCGGACTCAGCCTGCCGCCCGGCGTGGCCTCTCTGGTTTCTTCCGTGAGATTCATGGTGACGTCCCAGCCCCAGTAAAAGAACATGGCGGTCAAGGCACCGGTGGCAAACAACTGGGGTGTAAAGGAAATTGGAGAGATCCAGGTCCATGAAGGTGCGTGTACCGGTTTGCCGCCATATTGGATGAAGGCCCCAATAATCAGCGATATAACCACGGCGGTCTCAAGCCCCGTCAAGAAGATCTGTGTATAGCTGGCATGCTTAATACCCCTCGTGACCACGACCGTCACCAAAGTCAGCCATATCGCGGAGGTGATTGCGACCGAAGTGGGATCCTTAACCAAACTAGGTCTAATCAATTCCAGGGTTGATTGGGCGGCGGGGATCGTCGCAGAAACCATGAAGAATGCCGATGCGGCAAGCAGTCCCCAACCGGCAAGGAAACCCCATGTTTTGCCAAAGACGTGCCCCACCCAGGCATAGGCAGCGCCGGCGTTGGGGGCTATTCTACTGAGGTGGACAAAGGCCAGCATGATGCCGAACATGATCAAGCCGCAATAGAAGATGCTGCCCACGGACAGTCCCTCAACATCCTTCACGATCGTCGCCGTGGTTACCGCAACGCTAAACGCCGGCGCCGTACCGGCAATGCCCATGATTGCCGATTCAAAGGCACCCAGCGCGTTCCCTGCCAAGCCTTTCTTTTCTGACACGTTGCCCCCCTAAAGCGAAAAAGTGAAACCAATTAACTTAGCGTAGCTCCCCCCCGTTGTCAAATGGAACCGGGGTATCTTGCTGGGGTATCTTGCCCCGCCGGCCAACCCACACTATATTGGCTCTTCCGGTTCCAGGTGCGGAACGCGAATAATTGTAGGGTGGGGAGAGCGCAGCGAGCCCCACCATTTCTGTTGCGGTCCGCTTTTGGTGGGGCTTGTTTCACGCTCCCCACCCTACTTCTGCACCCAAAATCGGAAGAGCCACTATATTTTGGTACGTTGCTTTAATACGACCACCAAGCCTTGTTCCACCATCATGCCTAACCACGATGCCGATTTAATTGATACCGTACGTCTCTCCTTGGTCGATGGCGTTGGGCCGCGAATTCGCCGGAGACTCTTGGACCGGTTCGGCGATCCGGCGAAGGTGCTGGCGGCTGCGCCGAGCGTGTTGCGAGAGGTGGAAGGCGTTGGGCCGAAAGTGGCCGAGCGTATTGTCCGCGCCGGCGACGAGATCGACGCTGAAGCGGAGATCGCTTTCTGTAGCAGTCACGGCATCGCGATTCTTACCGAAGCCCATGCCGAGTATCCCCGTGCGCTGCGCGAGATCCCCGATCCGCCCGGCCTGCTCTTCGTCCGTGGCACGCTCAAGGCGGCCGACGCCCTGGGGATCGGCATCGTCGGCACCCGGCACGGCACGGCCTACGGGCTGCGGCAGGCCGAACGGTTGGCGGCTAGCCTTGCCCGGGCCGGACTGACCATCATCAGCGGCCTGGCCCGAGGGATCGATGCGGCCGCCCATCGTGGTGCGATGGAAGCTGGCGGCCGCACGCTCGGCATCCTTGCCAGCGGCGTGATGAATATCTATCCACCTGAACACGACAAGCTAGCCGACCTCGTCGCGGCCAACGGTGCATTGATCAGCGAGCTACCGCCGCGATCATCACCGCTCGCGGGCACCTTCCCCCAACGCAACCGCATCATCAGCGGCATGTCGTTGGGGGTGATTGTCGTCGAGGCGGCCGAACGATCCGGCGCGCTGATCACGGCCCGTCATGCCATGGAGCAGGGCCGCGATGTGTTCGCCGTGCCGGGCAATGTCGACAGCCGCGCGTCGCGAGGTTGCCATCGTCTGTTGCGCGATGGAGCGATCTTGGTCGAATCGGCCGACGACGTACTGGGGGAACTTGGCCCCTTGGTCGAAGCGGCCCCGCGCGATGACGGCCGTAAGGTGCATCACCCGGCCGAGCTGCTGCTGAATGACCTAGAGCAGAAGGTTCTCGACGTGATTCGCGGTGAGGCCACCTCGATGGACGAGATCGTCGTGCAAAGCGGCCTGCTTGTGCCGCAGGTGCTTGCCACGATTAGCGTGCTGGAAATGCGACACCTGATCCGGCGGTTGAGCGGAACCACGGTAATCCGGCTGTAGACCGACTATCTCGTCGCCGACGAGAAGGCCGGCAGCAAGCTGGAAAAGGCCCGGCAACTCGGTATGAAGGTGCCGAGCGAGGAGGGTCAGTCGCCAATGCAAATTCGTGGGAGCGATGAGGGCAGGTCCGGTATTGACATATATTTGTCAATATCGGTATCTCGATTAGCAGGCGGGACTGGACTGCCGTAGGTACGACTTTTCGCCCAGCGATCTCTAAGCCGCTACTCGGATCTTCTTCCGATTTGTGTTGGCGGAAGAACCGCTTTCAGCCAACTCCCAGCAAACCGCCTCACCACTGCCATCTGTGAAGAAACGAATAAGCGGCTGCTCCTGGTTACGGTTTAGGCGATTGATAGTCCAACGCAGGCGGTGCTTCGTAACGTGTTCTTCTTGCGGTCGCAACGGGTCAAAAACACGATGCCCCCACGCCTCTTCTTCAAACGCATTCAGTACCGCTTCCTGATTCGGTGACGGGAGCTTGAACCGCTTGACCACATGATTGCCAACGAAGAGGGTTCGTCGCACTCGGTCCCAACGCGGCGTGAAATCGCTCCTAGTTAGGGTTGGCGAGCTAGCCACGACCATCTGGAGAACCACGGGGCGGGCATCTTCTCCACTGGCAATCGACAACCCTGAGTTCGTTAGCACGAAGCAGGTTTCCTTCGTGAAGGCGTTGTTCGGACTCGATTGGAACCTTCGCTCGGTGTCATCGGCTTGGGTGATTTCGCGGGCGTGCTGGAGGTAGCCCATTCTCACAAGCCAGCGAAGGTCACTTGTCTCCAACCCACGCGCCAGCAACCGCTCGATTTCAATAGAAAACTCCCAGGCATCGACCTCCGTGTTGCGGGCGTAGGCATGGGCGTTTGCCAATACGGTGAACGCATCCCAAATCTTCGGTGCGATGTCTGCTACCTCGCCGGTGGCAAGTTGTCGTTGCTCATGTTCACCAGTCATGCTTAACCTACCGCGTTTGCTCAGTTTGCCGATCATTTGGTCATGGAATACAAGTTGAGTTCATATATCAGGGTACTCGCCAATGACTTTCCTGTCAAGCAAAAAAACCCCACATCAGGTTGGTCGGTTGCTTAAACGGTCGTTGTCACCCCACATCATGGTGGTTTTTTGGTCATTTCGTGGTTTATCGCTACCTGAGCGACACATGACCGCTACTAGACTGCTAGCTGACAGGATGGAAATTTCGTTTACACTGGAGTTAGATTTACTGGCATTTCCATTTATTGCGCGGGAAAGACACTCGCGTAAGAAAGCACCTTTGAGAGGACAGCAAATGATTGGTAAGAAGATGGTACGAGGTTTGTTGGCGGTGGCATTGACGGCAACGCTGTTTGGTGGGACGGCGAGGGCTAATGTCATTCTTCCCACAGGGTTGGCTCCGGGTTCGCAATACGAGATCGTTTTCGTAACTTCGGATGGCACGACCGCAACGAGTGCCAACATTGCCACTTACAATAATTTCGTCACGGCTGAAGCGAATCAAAACAGTACTCTCTACAATCTCGGTGTGTCGTGGCATGCGGTTGCTTCGGTAGTCCCAGGTCCCGCTGCAACGTCTAATGCTCCATCCGCAGGGATACCTATATATACTGCCCGTGCTTGGGTTTGTCCTTTTGGATTGAACGAAGTTACCGCC
>JBAWVO010000424.1:0-4540 GCA_037147235.1 Planctomycetota bacterium
GAGTTGCCCTCACCCCCTGCCCCTCTCCCAAAAGGGGGAGGGGAGTTAGGTGTCCTCACTGTTTTGCGAGGTAATCGTAATTGCCGTAGCGGTAGAGATAGCTATTCGTCGGCACTCCGTTGAGGACGACGCCGACAAGACGTCCGCCGACGGCTCTCAACCGGTTTTGGACCATGAGAACCTGTTCGGTGCGGCTGCGATCGCGCATCGTGCAGATCAGTGCGGCATCGGCACCTTTGGCGAGCACGAGTGCCTCGCTGGTGGCAAGAATGGGGGGGGTGTCGATGATCACATAGCGGTAATCGGCCGGAATCCGCGCGAGCAGTTCCGGCCATGCACCGCCGGCCAGTAGATTGAGCGGATTGCCCGTCAGCTTACCCGCGGGAAGGAAGTGGACGCGATCGCTCCAGGTCGTGACGATGGCGTCGGCAAGTTCACATTCCTTGGCGAGCACGGCTGCCAGGCCCGGATCGCGATCGATCTGAAAAACACGATGAATGTCGGGGGAACGCATGTCGCCGTCGATCACGAGTACCCGTTCCTTGATGGATCGCGAGAGGCTCAACGCCAACTGCGAGGCGACGCTCGTCTTCCCTTCGCCGCTCACCGCGCTGGTTACGGCGATGATCCGCATGGCACCGATCTCCTCGGAAAGCGTGAGCGTCGTTTGCAGATTGTCAATGCTTTCCTGATAGACGCGAAGCTCGATTTCGCTTTGCCGCGGGCCGTGCTGGCTCAGCAACGGCAAATGCCGCGGCATTTGGGCGATCTCGCCGAGGATCGTCAGACCTTGCGTTTTTGGCAGGTCACTGGAATTGCTGACGCGCTGGACCCAGCGTTCCCAAGCAAACGCCAGGCCGAACGGCGCGCAGAGACCTCCGAAAATTGCTAGGGCGAGGCTGCGGAATGGGTAGGGTTCGACCGACACTTGGGGTACTTCAGCCATTCGCAGCAACGAGACACGCGTCGGTGCCATCCGTTCCGTCTGGAGTTGCAGCAATCGGGCACCAATAAGTTCAAAGACCTTTTCGGCCCGGGTAAGCTCGTCGTATTTGAACTCAAGTTCCAGAGTATTACCGCTGAATTGCTTGACGCTACGCAATTCCTTGTCGTATTCCGCTTGCAGTCGCTGTTCCAGGATCTGGCGGCCCTGGAGTTCCGACCGCATACGCGAGACTTCGTCGAGACGTTTTTCGGAGTCGGCGCTTTCACGATCGCTTCGCCGGGCAATCAACATCGCCTCGGTTTGCTTTTCCACGGTGGCCCGCAACGATTTCTTCAAGGCTTCAAAGGCTTCGCGATCATCGGTGATCTGACGGGTGAGCAGTGAATAAATCGGGTCGCTTTTGCCGTCCTTCATCCGCAGTTCAATTTCTTTCTGCCGGGCCTCTTTGGCAACCATGGCCTCGGTAGCCCTGGCCACTTCCGGCCGTTCCAGAATCGCTTTTTCAATCATCGCTTCACGAAGTGCCACTTCGCCGGGCCTGAACGACACAATGAAAGGCTCGGTTTTCCCACCGGCGACCGGCGCGTTTTGAAATTCGTGCTGGGCCGCCTCGACCCGTGCCGCAAGCACTGCCTTTTCCACCTGTACGGTCACTAGTCGCCCCTGCAAATCGGCCAACGCGCTCTTTTGCCGCGTATCGCCATCCGGTTTGGCGGTATAGGTTTCCCGGCCGGTCAACTGGCGGGTCATGTCGCTGAGATCCTGCCGCATCCGGATAACTTCTCTCAGCCGGTTGGCTTTTTCCTTCTCCAGGAGATCGACAACCTTTTGACTTCGCTCGGAGTCCGACTGATCTCGGAGCTTGAAGTACGATTCGGTAATCGCGTTAACAATCGCCGCCGCAGCCTCCGCGTTGTTGCTCACATAGAGTATCTTGAACAGTTCCGATTCTCCTACCGGGCTGACTTTCACCTGTTTCGCCAACGCTGCGATCGGATCGGTCTTCCGCTGGACGTCGGAAAGCTGGGCAATTTCCGGCCGTTGCACGACCCATCCCATTACAAGAGGGCTGCGAATCAACTCGATCTGCGTTTGAAAGAACGCCTTGGACCGCGTCTCGTCACCCTTGTTCTCGAATGCCAGATAGGGAGCTTTTTCTTCGACCTTGAGCCACGCCGCCGCCTCGTACTGACGCTCAAAAAGGAGCCAGACGACTGCCGATCCGGCGGTAGCCAGGAGCAGACCCAACGGCGCGGCAATCAGCCACCAGCGGCGAATGACGGTGAGCGCAAAGAAAAGGCCGCCGCCTTTTTCGCCGCCCGGTGCGGCCGAGCCTTTCGTCGGCCCGCCGACCACGCTAACCCGCGAGGGCGGTATTGGGACCATGTTGCCCGGCCGCTCGGCAGAAGGAATTCCAGAAGGCAGACCCGGAACACCCGACGGTTGATTCGCTAGTTCAGACATCTTAACTACCTTGCAACCGATTGATTGCGGTTGACGTTTGATTCGTTGCATGGTGCCGGATCAGGTCGCCGACGCCGACGACCCTGTATTCCCGAACCAGCCACCTCAGATACCCGAGCAACATTCCAAAAAGCACGGCAGCCAGGACGATCACGCCCCAGCCCGCTACATCGTGAGTAAATTTCTTGCCTGCTTCCTCCGAGAAATGCCGGTAGATGTACGCGGTCACCACAATTCGCACGGCGTTGGAGATCAGTGCAACCGGTACTACGGCGATCATGAGCAGGCATTTTTCCCACCAGCAGCGGCGAACCAGCACGCCATAGGCGTATGCCAGTGCGGCGATGCCGACAAAAATCCGCAATCCCGAACAGGCCGACTCGACCACAAGGGAATGATCGCCGACCACGATCGTGTTGCCCACGATTAGTGCCGGCTCGCCGATCATTTGCAATATCCCACAACCGAATTCCGCAGCGATGCGTTGCAGCGGTAGGCTCAAAGCCCTCGCGACACTCGACGGCAACGGCACCGCCAGCAGCAAAAAGGCCAAAAAAGGCACTGCCCAAGCGAAAATCCGCCAAACTGCAATTATTCGCATTCCACACCTAGCAAAGGCGAAGTTTAACGCTTGAAATGGCGCGCACTCCGTGCCCGTGGGTTGCACGGCCACGCTCGGCCGCAGATCAACCCATTCTTCGTAACCTATTGAAAATCAAAAGGTTACGGCTTGCCAATCGTCTCGAAACCGCTCGCGGTGGCGAGCCTCGGCCTCCGGCCCTGTTGTGGCCGGTCTCTGACCGTGCCACCCCTGTTTCGGCGGGGTCGGGAGACCCGCGCCGAACTTAGCCAAGATCCTTTTCACAAGCTCCAAGTTTAACACCTAAGGCTCGAAAATGAAATATGCCGGAGAACCAATGTTTGCCAGCTCGGGTGGATTTGTCAAGTGTTGACATCCACCATAATGGGGGTAGTTGCAATAAAATAAGTGGCCTTGCAGCGAATAACCGCTACAATTGATACGTGCAGCCGGATGCTCGGGATTCGTTGAAAGAATCGGCAAGATCGTTTCGCAAGGAATGTCGATCATCAAATAGCGATGGGCAAAGTCCGCACGCTGTGTGGGAACATCCACGTATACTGCTCGCGGTTGAGACTGAATCGCAAGACTACCAATCCACGGAGCCTAACGAAATGACCCGTTTCAACACGATCTTGACGGTTATTTTCCTTGTCGGCGGAACCATTTTCGCACAGTCGGCGGCTGCCCAATATTCGCCACAACGCCCGACCGTTAGCCCTTGGATGGGGCTTTGGCAGCGCAACACCGGCGCGTTGGACAACTACCACACCTTCGTGCAACCGCAAATGGAGCTGAATAAAACACTGCAAATGCAAGGCTCCGCGTTGAATCGCCAGGAAGCAGGGCTGCAAGATTTGAACTATGAGATGATGCAACCACAGGGGAATCGGTCCACGATGATGCCAACGGGACAGGGCGCAACATTCATGAGCTATTCACATTATTACGGCGGCAGTCGGCAGTTGTCGCGTCCGACGCCTCCCAGACCAACTGCGGCGAAAAAAGCTCACAATTCGATGTCGTCTTCAGTCATGTCACGATGAAAAGTAGTAGGGCGGGCTTTATTAGCCCACCCTGCAGTTTCCGGTGCTCCGCACCTGAGCCTGGAAGAACCAGAATTGCCGATTAAGGAACCGATCTCGATCAGCCGTTCGGCGGCCGAGGAGGGTGGGATGGCCCATGAAATTGCGAAACAGCTCTTAGAGCATGCTGAAACCTTTTCGCAGCGAACGGAGGCCGTTCGTAAGGCCATTTCGCTCGATATGTCCTTGAACGAAATTGAGGCCTATCTCGATTGGCTCGATTTCAATCATTCCGGCCGCCGGCCGGCCGATCCCGACAACGATCTCCCTCCCGCCGATTCCGGCCAGGCATCTTCCTCTTCGCCAAAGTAGAACGGACTTCAGTCCGTTTACACAAAGCACACCTTACCCACCATTTCCGGGGTAGTTCGCTTCACGCACCCTGCGGTCTGCCGTCATTGCTAGCAGTTGGTAAGGATCGGCGCATCAATAAGTGTCGCAAGAAAAGTAGCAGGCACACTCCGT
>JBAWVO010000425.1:0-4537 GCA_037147235.1 Planctomycetota bacterium
GGTCGGGACGCGGGGGGAATGGGAGGTTTTGGTCGTGTAACCCGTGCTAAAGCACTTGTCGTTACCCACAAGTTCTTGAGCGACCCCACCCAGCTTGCTGGATGGTGAAGAAGGTTGGTCAGCTAGCAACGAAAGCAATCTAACCTAGACCCCATCCAGCTTGCTGGATGGTGAATCAGGTTATCTAGCTAGCCCATGTTCGCGATCTAGCCAAGCAACCTCCTTCACCATCCACCAAGGTGGATGGGGTCGTGTTGGTCTTTGCTCTCCATTTTAGCCATTCAACCTTATTCACCATCCGGACAAGCCGGATGGGGTCCAAAAGATGTGGGTAAGGACAAGTGCTAAAGCACGGGCCTAGTACCGCTTCGCGGAAAAGGGGCATAAATGCCCCTGAGCATCGGATCCTCCGATTACTTGATTCGCTTGTCCTAGTCAGGCTGCAAGCGGAAACCTGAGCAAACCGGACACCCCTTTTATGGTTTTTGATCCCGCCATCTTATTTGCCCCAACTTGTTGGAAGATAAGGTTATCGGAACAGACTCCGCACGAAGGGGTGCGTATTCGGCTCTCAGACGCGGCAAAGGAAGTGCCATGCCCCGTCAGGCGATCTTACCAAGACCGTGCAAAGCTGGGAACAGGGTGAGAGAAAACCTTCGCATGCGGCATTGCGGATGTTGCAGGTGCTGCGCGAGAAGCCGTTGTCCGTGTACGAGGTCGTCGGAATTCCGGCGCGTGGCGGAAGATAAAGTATCGGCGTTGAAAATGTCTGCTGCCGACGGTTGCCGCGCTGCGTCACATGATGAGGCATCCCCGAAATTACTAATCGTGCTAATCTTGCCACGCCCGAAATTCATGCACTCTTTCCCATCTTGTCAATATCGGTAGTGTGTCACCTCGATTATCCCCGCTCTCAATAGGCCGCCTAGTGTGCCCCCCCGTAAGGGCAATCTATTCAATCGGTTTCGTACCCAAAATCATTCCTTCCACGGCTGCCTTGGCCGCATCCGCGCAGGTCTTGGCGTCGGCTTTCAGCCGGGCGATTTCCTCCCGCCGCTTGGCCACCCGCTCCACAATCTGCCGTTGAACGGCGAGAGGGGGAATCACGATCGGGTATCCCCGAATCAATTCCGCGCTCAGGTTCGGTTGATTATTGCCACTGCCAAGTTCCCGAAGCCGGTTATACTCCCCGGTCAGGTAGGACCAAACAAAATCAGGCTCAACTCGCGCATCAAAGTCATGGAGAATGAGGCACGCTTGATTGGTTGCGGCTTCGATGCCTAGCTTGGCACTTCGGCCACGCGTTGCACCTTGGCCGTACATGGCAATAACGATGCTTCCCGCAGGGTAAAGATGGGCACTGCTATTCTCCAATCCCGCTGATGATAGCGTTTCTTCCGTGGTCGTGATGACTTCGCCGCGGACTTCGGTTGTTTTCACCCAGGGTATGCCACCGCCGAAGAACTCGCGGCGCTTGCGTGACGGCGTGCCCCCGCTTCCGGTCTGGCAAACCTCGCTGATTGTCGCCATCGGGTATTTCGACTTTCCGATGACCTGCCGCTCGCGCCAGGCTATCGTGACGCCCCAACGGTGAATCTCAGACCACAGGAGGGCGAATGCCCTTGGCATCGACGATTGGGTTGGGGCTTTCAATCCCAAGTCGGCCAGGAATCTGGCTTCAATGTCGCGTTCTAGCCCTTCGATCTCCGCTGCCGTGGCCGCTGCCGACTTCCGCGCCGTTTCCCATGCCGTTACGATCTTGCGTTGATCGGGAAGCGTGGGAAAAGGCACTTGCACTTCCACCAGGTCGGTAGGTTGAACGCGCTTTCGGCCGCTGGCCCCGCTTATCATGCTGTTGATTTTCCGACGAAAGACCGCGGAACGAAACAGCAATTTGACGTATCTCGCTTCGGCCAATTGCGAGTTCACCGTGTAAACCGGGTATTCGCTACTGACGCAGACTCTTCCAAGATCATCGGGGATAATGCCGATTGCCCCGTTACGCACGTCAATCTTGGAATAAATCACGTCGCCGGGGTCCGCATGGAACAACCGCCCCTTGAATCCGTCGCCGGCACTGGCGTCGCGTGGTTCCATCTCGCCATCGAAATGAAGCGTTACCAACCGCAACTCGCCGGGTTGCGCGGAAGCTCGCTCTACGTCCACCGTCTTGCGTGAAAGGACTGCGGAAAGCGGCTTGATGGTGTCAGCCGGCCATCGCCAATCGGTTTGAACGAATGCCCCGACGCTCCATCGGTGAAGGTCGCGGAACATTACCGCAAAGGCGCGGGGTGATGCCAAGGTGCCGGGTTTCATGCTTCCCCCCCGGCCAAGAGGAAGGACTGAGGGGCGTCCAGGAACTTTCGGTAGACTTCAAGGCAAGTGTCTTCGGCCGTCATGCCTGCCGGCATGTTATCGTTGGGGTAAAGCTCATTGGCGTCCGGCTCGCCCGTCGCCGTGATGCCCACCTTTTCCGCTTCATAGAGGAAGATCGGATAATCGAACCGCTCTTTCAAAAGTGCCCGGGCTTCGCGGGTCTTCGTTTCCTCCATCTTGGCCAGGTAATCGGAAAGTTGCCGCTGCGCCGCCTTTGCCGCGTCGCGGTCCTTACTGGCCTTGGCCGCCTCGATTTCCGCTTTCAGCCGCGCCGTTTCCGCCTCGATTTCGTGGGCGTACTTCGCTTCAACTTCAGCCTGGGTCGCATCGCGCTTGGCCGCGAAGTCGGCCGCCTCTTCCGCGGTGTACTTGCCCATGAATAGTAGCGAAGCCTTCACCGATGCGCCCGAAGAACAGAATGTTTCTTGCGGAAGGCTCACAACGGCCAGCACTCGAGCGCGGTCTTCGCAAAACTCCCGAACGTAGGCCAATGAAGGGTTATTGAATATGCCCTCGGGCAATACGATGCCCATGCGCCCACCGGGCTTCAACAAGGCAAGGCAGCGTTCGATGAAGAGGATTTCGGTTTTCACCTTGCCCAGTTTTCGCCCGTCACCGCCGCGTTTGGGAAGCTCGAATAGCGAAGCGATGGGCTTTCCTTTCGCCGCCAGAACGGTGGCTTGGGCCTGCCGATATAGGTCACCGTATTCGGCGCGGTAACGCCGCTCGGCGTCGGGATGGACCGACGTTTCATCTTCCGTCAGAACATCGGACGGCTCGACGTTTGCGCCGAAGGGCGGATTGGTCAGTACCACGTCAAAGCGTTCCTCAAAAACGCCGTTGACGTTCACAAAGCCATTATGGTGGTGAACTCCGCCGTGGCCGTCGCCATGCAAGATCATGTTCATCTTGCTGGTGCGGGCCATGCGGTCGTTGGCGTCGGTGCCGTAGATGCACTGGTTCGACAGATGCCAGATTCGCGAACCGTTGCGCCTTTGGTCAAGTTGGTCCTGTAGTTCATCGTACTTCTTGCGCAGTTTCTCAGCCCGTTTCGCCTCCGAGAGCGGGGAGTGGGAAAGTTCTTCAAGCAGGACGCGGTACTTCTTGTCGGCATCGGCCAAAATCTGTTGCCGTACAATATCGAAGACCCGGATGAGGAAGCCGCCTGAACCGCTGGCCGGGTCGCAACACTTGTCACCTTCCTTCGGTTGGATCATGCGGACCATGAATTCAACGATGGTTCGCGGGGTGAAGAATTGGCCGATTTCTCCACGGAACGTCTTGCCCAGGAACCGCTCGAAAGCGATACCCTTTACGTCTTCGCTGGTATCGGAAAGGTTATAGCGTTCCAACTGCCGAACGATTTCCCGCCCCGTAGCCGCTTTCAGGTTGATCTGCTCGCGCTCGTCGAAGATTCGATCATCGGCATAGCCTGCCTTCGTCTTCGTGAATAGGTCATTCAAGGGGTTGTCGCCAAGCTGTTCATCCAGGTAGTCGGCCGTGAACAGGTTCACCCGACGGCGTTTGGCTTTCAATTCGCGCTCGACCCAAACCTTGACGAACAACACCTTGGCGATTTCGTCGAAGGCCGCTGCGGGGTCCAGATGTTCACGGTTACGAATGACGTTATGGCAGGAGTGCAAGAGGTCGGCAAATTCATCTTCCTTGAACGTCTTCAGCTTCTCGATAAGCTCTTGAATTTCCTTTGCGCTGGCGTTGGCATGGGGAATGTTCTCGATTTCCTCGCAATGGCCGGGCATCCGTTCCTTGCGGGTCCGCCAGAACCGCGTCTCGCGGTTATTGTGGGTGACGAAGAACGGGGCATTGCAATAGAGGGCATAGGCTTCGCCCTGGACATAGTCGGCCGTCTTGATGGTGATATTATCGGCCTTGCATTCGACCACGATCAAAGGGGCCTTGCTGTCGGACTTGTCCTGGGCCGTTCGCCAGATAACCATGTCGGCCCGCGCCCGAGCGGAACCCCGGCCGGCAACGTGCAATTCCTCGTCCATTTGGTTCAGGTCGAAGCCATATTCATTATGGAGGGTGACCACATAGGCTTGCCGCACTCTCTCTTCGGGCATTGCAATCAACCATTTCTGCCGGAATGGGGTATCCCCTTGACTGGCGTGACCACAACATGTAGTGTTTCAGGGTATGC
>JBAWVO010000426.1:0-4533 GCA_037147235.1 Planctomycetota bacterium
CACCCGGATGCAGAAACTCCGGCGACGCCACGCGACGACTGGGATCGATTACCAACTGCACTTTAGGCGAATTCGTTTTCCAGGTTATTCATCTTTCATCGCGTATTCACGATCATGCGCGGCACAGAGGTGCGATTGCGTCTCATTCAAACTTCCTCATGGGGGGGATCCTGGCCTTGCTGACGAGTCTGGGATTGGTCACCCTAGCCGGGTGGTTCCTGACCGTGTTTATGCCGCTCTATGGGTTTGCCTGTATCGTCTATGTAACGGTCTTCATGGCGATGGTCTGCTTGAAGTTTCGAGAGCAGTTTGGGGAGGAAACGTAAAGTACAAGTCTCACTCCTTCGGACTCTTCAGCGGCCGGAACTGCAATGCCGTCTGCCCGGCCAAGTGGACGGCATCGACCGCGTCCTTGTGGAACTTGGCCTGGGCACGAACCCGCGGCCCGATCGATTCGACTGGTACATAGGTGCCGTCGGTTAGTAGTCGGCGAGCTTTGACGTTGTCGGCAAAGCATGTGTTCAGAACGTCGATCAGCCGCTTCTTGAAGTTCCCGTCGAGGACGGGGAACATGATCTCCAGCCGCTTGAGCAGATTCCGCCGCATCCAATCCGCGCTGGCCAGATAAACCTCTTCATGCCCACCGTTGCGAAAGTAGAACAGACGGGCGTGTTCCAGGTAACGATCGACAATCGATCGCACCTCGATATTCTCGGAAATACCTTCCACGCCGGGCCGCAACACGCAGATGCCGCGGACATTGAGCATGATCTTCACGCCGGCCTGGCTGGCACGGTACAAGGCCTGGCAAATCTCGGGATCCTCCAGCGAATTCACTTTGGCCATGATCAGACCTGGCCGATCGGGCGTCGAGACATGGATCTCGCGCTCGATGAGGTCAAGGAACTTGCGTTGCAAACCCGTCGGGGCAATCACCAGCCTCGACCAACCGACCGTCTCCGAGAAGCCGGTAAGCAGATTGAAGAAAGCGGCCACGTCGTTGGCAATATCGCGGTCGGTCGTCATCAGGCCGAAGTCGCTATAGAGCTTCGCCGTGCGGTCGTTGTAGTTGCCCGTGGCCAAGTGGACATAACGCTGGATGCGATTCCCCTGACGGCGGACGATCAGCAAAGCCTTGGCATGGGTCTTGTAACCGGCAATCCCGTAAAGCACGTGGGCGCCAAGGTCTTCCAAACGGCGCGCCCACTGGATGTTGCGGGCTTCGTCGAAGCGTGCCCGCAACTCGACGAGCACGGTCACTTCCTTGCCGCTTTGCGCCGCCCGGCCCAAGGCGCGGACAATGGGCGAATTGCCGCTGGTGCGATAGAGCGTCTGTTTGATGGCCAGCACGCCGGGATCGTCGGCCGCCTGCTCGATCAAGCGTACAACCGGCTCGAACGTCTCGTAAGGATGAAACAAAAGCACGTCGTGATCGGCGAGAGTCTCGAATAAGTCGTCGCTACCCAGCAGATCGCGAGGCGGCTGCGGAGGCCACTCGACGTTCTTCAATTGCTCGAAGCCGGGCCAGTTCGCCAATTCCATCAAGGCCGCCCCATCGAGCGTGGAGTCTATTTCATAGACCTCCTCGGGCTGCAACTTCACCAGCCCGTCAAGCCAGGCACGAATGGCGGAATCGCAGCCGGGTGAAACCTGCAGGCGAACCGGCGGGCGGCGCTGCCGCGTGAGTACGGCCTGCTCGATCGCTTCCAGCAGGTCGTCGGTCTCGTCGCGCTCGACGGAGACGTCGGCATCGCGGGTAATGCGGAAGAGGGCCGTGGCTGCGATCCGGGCACCGGGGAAAAGCAAGCCCACGTTGGCCGAGATCACATCTTCCAATCGGGCTAGGCGGACATCTTCCCCCGGCAGGCGGACCCAACGGGAAATTTGCTGCGGAACGGGCGTCACGGCGATCCGTTCTTCACCCTCCGCCTTCGTCAACCGCGCGGCGACGTGCCATTGCAGCCCGGGCAGACGCGGCGAAGGATGCAATTCCTGGACCGCCAGCGGAGTGAGTACGGGAACAATCTCTTTGCTGAAATACGTCTGAAGGAACTTCTCCTGCTCGGCGGTCCATTGCGCGGGCGGCACCACGGCAATGCCGGCCGATGCGAGTTGCGTAAGCGCGACCAAGACTCCTTCCTGCTGCTTGTGCATCATTTCATGAACGCGATGGCTTATGGCCCGCAATTGCGCGGCCGGTGTCATGCCGGAAGGGTCTCGACGGCGAACGCCTCCCGCGCGGGCACTCATCAGGCCGGCCACGCGGACGAGAAAGAATTCGTCCAGGTTGGAACTGACGATGGCTAGGAATTTGATGCGTTCCAACAGGGGCAAGTCGTCCGAGAGGCCCTGGCGAAGCACTCGGTCGTTGAACTCCAGCCAGCTCAACTCGCGGTTGAAATACATGTCGTGGGATCGAAGCGGATTCTTGCTCATGGTATTTTCTTTCATGGTGGGGCTCGTTTCACTCTCCCCACCCTACCTATTTCATGGTGGGGCTCGTTTCACTCTCCCCACCCTACCTATTTGACTCAGCCGTAGGGTGGGGAGAGCGCAGCGAGCCCCACCAAAAAAGCTTAACTCGGTTCCAGACGAATCTTCATTCCGTAAATATCTGCAAACATATCAGCCTTGGTATGCACGGCACGTTGTTCCAGGAGTAGATCGGCCATGTTGGGGACACAGATGATCAAGTCGTCACCCTGGCGTTCAAATTGCAGATTACAAGGAGCGTGGACGTGGCCCCGCGAAAGGGCGTCGGCAACGCGGAGGATAGCGGCCAGCTTGCTCACCGTCACGCGGCCCTCGCGAGGCAGCGACATGTACTCCGGGTGCGACGGCTTCGGCCCGCTGCGCCGGTGGTATCGGGCGACATTGGCTGTCAGCAGAGTCTCTTCCCGATTGAACCCAAAGATTTCCGAATTAGCGATGAGGTAGTAGCTGTGCTTGTGATGGCTACGGTTGCTCACGTAACTGCCCGCCTCGTGCAGCAGCGCAGCCACATGCAGCAGGAGCCGGTGCCGTGGGCCTAGGCCGTGGTCGGGACGAATCTCGTCGAACAACCGCAGGGCCACGTCGGCCACCGTTTGGGCATGCGCAAGATCAACGTGATACTTCTGTGCGATTGCCGTTGCCGAGTGGATCACGCCGGCCACCAACGCCCGGTCTTCTTTCCCCGTCACTCGGTTGGCAAGCTCCAGCAGGAGTCCATCGCGCATCGTTACGCCTGACACGATGATTTGCTGAGCTTTTGTCAGGCGAAACAGGCTCTGGTAGACCAGCAGTGCCGGATTGATGGTCTCGGCCTCGGCAAAAGGAACACCGAATCGCTTGGTTAGCTCTTCGGGGGTCCAATGCTCGCAGCGCGCGACTAGTTCGTCAAACGCCTGGGGATCGACCCGGAACAACTCCGGTGAATCGGTCGGCTGGCCGATCTGACGGACGGCGAAGCGAGCATCGCCTCCCACCGCAATGAAGGATTCGACGTTATTCAGCGGCATCGAATTCTGCAACGATCCCAACATCGTCGAAACCTGGTAACGAAACACCTCCGCCGTCTGCTCAGGCGAGTCCTCGTTGCTGGCCAGCACCTCTTGCAGCCGCACGGAACCCAGCCGCAGACTCTGGGAAGTGACAATCTCCCCGTCGCGGAGCAGTATTAGCAGCGTGCTGCCGCCGCCCACATCCGCGATGAGCGTCTCCCCCCGAGTGACACTCAACGCGTCACCCAGGGCCTGACGTACTGCCGAGACCGTCAGCCGGCTTTCTTCAGGCGTACCAATGACCTCGACCTTCAGCCCCGTGGCAAGGTAGATGCGATCGAGAAAGGTGTCAGTATTGCTTGCCTCGCGGGCGGCACTGGTGGCGACAGCCCGAAGTTGCTCGACCTTGTAAAGTTTCAGAAGCTCGTGAAAGTCGCGGAGAATCGCCAGTGCCACGCGCATGCTGGCCGCACCCAAGCGTCCGCGGCGAAAGGCATCTTGCCCCAGGTGGACTGCCCGCTGTAACCGCTCGATGACCTCGACGCGGCCGTCGGGAAGAACCTCGGCGATAACCATGCGCACCGCGTTCGCACCGACGTCGATCGCCGCAACCGTTTTTGCCCCTTTCGATTCACCTGTTTTTTCACTAGTTTCCATGAACACTGCCTTGCCCCTTACTGGTTCATGGTGGGGCTCGCTGCGCTCTCCCCACCCTACGATCACACGAAGATTCACCCCAAGATCTCTTATTGTAGCGACATCGAAGTGGTTTGTCCCGGGACGACTGAGCGAAAGAAATTTCAATCGTCCCTCTGGAGCAAGCGAAGCCATCCATTTCAAACACCTCACGCGCTCCACCGCCGCTGGCCGCCAATTTCCGTAATGCGAATCTGTGGCCGAGGCTGCGCCGGCAGAAGCTGGAAACTGAGCGGCACGACGGTGCTGGTGACAATCGCTCCATCCTCCAGGCCCGATTTGGCCGCCAAAACAAGTTCACCAGCGATTCCCGGAACGCACTTTGCTGACGGCTTGTAATCTCTTGGTATTAAAG
>JBAWVO010000427.1:0-4527 GCA_037147235.1 Planctomycetota bacterium
CCCCCCCTACTTACTCCCCCCGCTCAAGTTCTGAATCAGCGAGATTAGGGGCATGAACAAGGCGATTACGATAAATCCGACGATGCCGCCGAGCGTGATGATCAACAACGGTTCCATCAAGGCGGTGAGGCTTTCGGTGAGTACGGCCACTTCTTCGTCGAACGTGTCGGCTACCTTATACAACATCGTATCCAACTCGCCCGTCTCTTCACCCACGTCAACCATGTTGACCACCATATCGTCGAGGATCGGGTTGCGGAGGCGATAGGCAAGTGCCATAGTAATCAATCCCGCCACCACGGCACCGAAAACCATGCAGGGCCCGAGGAACCATGCGGCCGTGCCGGAGGGGATGCCGAAATCGAAAAACACGGCAAGAATCGAGCCGAAGAACAGGCCGATCGGGAAAAGCATGATCCCCATGAAGGCCAGGGCGGGCGTGGCGCTGGCGTTCTTCAGGACGAAGGAATTCTCTTTCATCGGCTTGGCGATCGATTCTCCTTCGCGGATCGCGTCGTAGACTTGGCCGTACATTTTCTCGAAGGCCGCATTGCTGGACGTTTCTCGCGTGATGTGCAGGGACTCGAGGATCGGCACGCCGCTGGCGACGAGTGTGCCGAGGGTCCGCATCGTGCGGGCGATGATATTCTTCTCGACGAGCTGGCCGAAGATCGGCACTTTCAACGAAAAAAAGTCCCATCCCATTCGCCCGGGAGTGAATTTTCGCATGAGCTTGACATACATCCAGTATCCGATGGGAATGGCCGGAATAAGGAACCACCACGTGCCGACCCACCCCGAGACGTTGATCAGCATCAGTGTGATGTCGGGCAGCTTGGTGTTGAAGTCTTTGAAGATTTTCTCGAACTGGGGCACGATCTTCATCATGATGAAGACAAGGATGCCCACGGCGAAGAAGACGACGAAGACCGGGTAGATCATCGCGCCCTTGACCTTGCGTCGGAGCGACTGGGCGCGTTCCTGGAACTCGGCCAAGCGTTTGAGAATGATTTCCAGGGCACCGCCCGCCTCACCGGCCTTGATCATATTGACATAGAGGCGGTTGAATGCCTTGGGGGACTTGCCCATCGCCTCGGAGAGGGTGGACCCGCTTTCGATTTCGTCGCAAACGTCGATGAGCGAGTTCTTCAGGGCACCCGGCTTGGCCTGCTGTTCCAAAATCTTCAGGCTGCGGAGAATCGGCAGACCGGCTTCCTGGAGAATGGCCAACTGCCGGGTGAAGGTGGTGAGCGCCTTGGAGCTGACTCCGCCGAGAACGAAGGTTTTGCCCTTCTTTGCCCCGGCCCCCTTCTCGCTTTGCCCTTTGCGGGCTTTCTTGACGGCAATCTTGGTGACGAACAGTCCCCGCTGGCGGATCGTGGCCTGGGCCTCTTCTTGGCTGGCAGCCTCGATCACGTCGCGGACTTCCTGTCCGGTTTTGTCCATCGCCTCGAATTGAAAAGTTGGCATGGTAAATTTCCCTATTCATGTTCCGTTTCGCGGATGACTTCTTCAATACTGGTAATTCCGCTGTAAACCTTCTCCAATCCGGCGAGCCGCAGTGATCGCATGCCGGTCTGCAAGGCGAGGTCACGGAGTTTCTCGGTCGAGGCCCCGCGGTTGACCAACTCGCGAAGCTGGTCGTTCATGAGCATGAATTCATACAAGCCAACGCGGCCTTTGAAGCCTGTGTTGTTGCACAACTGACAGCCGCGGCCGCGAAAGAACTTTTTGTCCACGACATCGTCGGGCGAGATGTCGAGCATGGCCAGCGTTTCGGTGTTGGGCATCGTCGGCTCGCGGCAGTTGGTGCAAATTTTGCGGACCAGCCGCTGGGCCAGCACGGCCTCCAGCGTGGCCGTGAGCAAAAACGGCGGCACGCCCATGTCGCGCAGGCGGGTGATCGTGCTGGGAGCGTCGTTGGTATGCAGCGTGCTGAACACCATGTGCCCCGTGAGCGAGGCCTGCACGGCGATCTCGGCCGTCTCCAGGTCGCGGATCTCGCCGACGAGGATTTTGTCGGGATCCTGCCGCAAGATCGAACGGAGGCACTGGGCGAACGTATTGCCGATGTTCGCATCGATGGGAATCTGCACGATGCCGTCAATCTCATACTCCACCGGGTCTTCGGTGGTGATGATCTTGTCCTCAATCACGTTCAATTCGTTCAAGGCGCCGTACAGCGTGGTCGTCTTGCCGGAGCCTGTCGGGCCGGTGACCAGCACGATGCCGTTGGGCCGGCGGATGATTTCGCGGAAGTGGGCCAGGGTGGCCGATTCCATCCCCACGGCCCCCAGGTCGAGCATGACCACGGAACGGTCCAAAATCCGCATGACGACGCTTTCGCCGAACATCGTGGGAAGTACGCTGACGCGCAAGTCGACCGGGTGGCCGCCGACCGTCAGGCGGATGCGACCGTCTTGCGGCACGCGGCGTTCGGCGATGTCGAGGTTGGCCATGACCTTGATGCGCGTGGTGATGGCAAAGGCCAGATGGCGGGGTGGCGGGACCATTTCATACAGCACGCCGTCGGCACGGATGCGGATTTTGAATTCGTTCTCGAAAGGCTCGAAGTGCAAGTCGCTGGCGTGATCCTTGATGGCCATCAGGAGCACCATGTTCAAGAGCTTGCGGACCGGGGCACTGTCCGCCAGGGCCTCGGCACCCGTCAGATCGAGTACGCCCTTCTCCAGCGCGGCGGCGGCAGCGGCCAGATCGACGTCTCGCTCCATGTCGGCGATCAGGTTCTCGACGCTCTCGCTCCCGGCGGCATAATACCGCGCCAAGGCCTTGAGTACGTCCTTTTCCGTCGCCACCATGGCGCGCACGTCGTAACCCAAGAAGCTCCGCAACTCGTCGATCACCGACAGCTTCTGCGGATCACACATGGCGATCGTGAGCGTATTGTCCTCGAACTGGATCGGCACGACGCGGTAGAGTAGGGCCATCGGCTCGGTGATCATCGCCAACACGCTGGGCGGCACCATAAGCTCGGCCAAGCTGATGACCTGCATGCCCATCTGCTCGGCCATGCCCTGCGCGAGTTGCTCGTCGGTCAGTAAGCCCATGCCGATAGCCACCTGGCCGAACAGCTCGGTGGGCCGCTGCCGCTGCTCCTCGAGGATCACCTTCACCCGATCTTCGCTAAGAAAACCGAGGTCGACCAAAATTCGTCCGATGCGCCGCATTGCCATAGTTGAGTCCTATAACGGTTTATCCGCTCCGTCGTCGTCGAAAATACCCCGTTCGGCCTTGGCGATCCGCGACGCAAGATCCTCGGCATTGTTGGCGCGGAGAAGCACTTCCTTTTTCTCCACGAGGCCGGATTTCCAAAGTTTGAACATGTGGTCGTCCAGGAGTTGCATGCCTTGTTTTTGACCCGTCTGGATCGACGAGGTGATGCGAAAGGTCTTGTTTTCGCGAATCAGGTTTCCGATGGCGGGCGTGACGACGAGCATTTCATAAGCCGCCACGCGGCCGCCGCCGATCTTGGGCAGCAATGCCTGGGAGAGGATGCCGATCACCGATGTGGATAACTGGGTGCGGATCTGTTCCTGCTGGTTCGTGGGAAATACGTCAATGATGCGGTTGACCGTACCCTGGGCACCCGTGGTGTGCAGCGTGCCGAAAACGATGTGGCCCGTTTCCGCCGCGGTGATGGCCGCTTCAATCGTCTCCAGATCGCGCATTTCGCCCACCATGATGATGTCCGGATCTTGCCGCAAGGCGCGGCGGATCGCCTCGGCGAAGCTGCCCACGTCGACGCCAATCTCGCGCTGGTTGACAGTACACCTCTTGTGGGGGTGATAGAACTCGATCGGATCCTCGATCGTGATGATGTGATGATCGCAGGTCTGGTTCAGGAAGTCGATGGCCGCAGCCAGGGTCGTCGTCTTGCCGGAACCGGTAGGGCCGGTGACCAGGACCAAACCACGGGGACGCAGGATCAGGTCTTTGAGTACCGGGGGAGTGCCCAAATCGTCGAAGGTCAAAAGCTTGTTGGGGATCTGCCGCAGGACCATCCCCACGCAGCCCTTTTGCTTGAACAGCGAGACGCGGAATCGGGCCAGATCGCCAAAAGCGAAGCCAAAGTCGGCACCACCCTTCTCTTGCAGCTCTTTCTGTGACCGCTCCGGCGCGATGCTCTTCATCAGAGCCATCGTGTCCTCCGGCTCGAGAACCTTGGTTTCCAGCCGTTTCATGTGGCCATCGAGCCGCAACACGGGCGGCTGCCCGACGGAAATATGCAGATCGCTCGCCTTGCGTTTGACGACCGTGTGCAGAAGTTTGTCGATAAGAATCGTGCCCATAGCCAAATACCTTCCGGTTCGCCTGGAACCCAATGAGATTCCCAAGGCGCACCATCCCTCACGGATTGAAAAGCCTGTCGTTGCTTGGGGTACCCTTGCCCTTGGCCCTGAGCATTACGATTATTCGCGATGTTTTACACAAAGACAAAAAAATTGAGAAAAAGTGTTATTGATTCTCGAAATTGTTCCCCGACCTGTTCGGCGCAGGTCTCCTGAC
>JBAWVO010000428.1:0-4496 GCA_037147235.1 Planctomycetota bacterium
GCACCCTACGGCCTGCCGTCACTGCTAGCAGTTGGCAAGGTTATGATCAAGGCCCAAACATGCCATATCGTCAGAATCAGGATCGGGTGGACTGTCACAAAAGTACTGCTCGACCGCATTACGACCCTTACGATAGACGTCGTGGATGCAGTAGTCCATCAGCACGGAAGACTCGTCTTCATTGTCAAAAACGAATACTCCACCACGAAGGATGCCGATCTTTTTCGCCCCATCGTTGAGCATATCACGGGAAAGCCGGTGAACAATTTCGTTATTCAGACGAAAGCGTATCGGGCGAAGACGCTGGTAATGGGCGACAATGTCTTTGAAAACCATGGTTTGGGAGGATGTGGCTTTGCCGAAACTAAAGAGGCCCATGATTTACTTCCTTGCTGATCGATTGGCGTGGACGCGAGTATGGATTATATGACTATTTCCCGAGTGATTTCAAGGGGGATTGAGGCCGAAATGTCTAACGCGGTGACTTGACTCTCAATTCATGCCGGCTCGTGAGCCCGTCCAGCATCATGGTGAGCACGGTGCAAGTCATCCCGAGGTAGGGAACCCCCAGTGATTTGCCCGTGATTGAATCGTAATACTCGCTGACGCCGTTCTTGAGTGTGTTTGCCACGGTCTTGTCGGCAATATCCGCGGCAATCTGGCGGTAGCCATGTTGTGCAAAACCGCACGCCACCTGATAATTGGTGGCGGGCCAGACGTCCCCACGCCAATAGCTGTTCGACACCCAACGCTTGTCCTTGCGATCCACGGTGGTGATCTGCAGAGGCGTCTGCCAATGCTCCGTCATGACAGCCTCCGCCATGCGAGTGAGCATCGCCGGGGTGGGCGCATCCGCCATCAACGGCATCCAACTTCCAATGGTTGCCACCTTGACCTTTTCCAGGGTATCCCGTTTCACCGCCAGGAATGTTCCGCTCTCCTCGTCCCACATGTGCCGGCGCACGGCCGCAACCGATTTCGTGATCCGCCGCTGGCGTCGCTCGGGCATTGCGGTATCGCCCATGACTTCTGCCAGGCGCACCAAGCTGCGCTCGGAACCGATCAGATAACCCGTGATCCCCGGCAGACAGATGTCGCCCACCGGGACAACAGTAACGAGCCTGTGGTTCCCGCCAGGCTTCCGATCATGAACTTTCTGCGATTCATAGGAATTCCAGCCCAATCTTTTCCATTTCAACTCCGCTCCGACACGCTCCGAGCAGCAACTCCCCCTAGGTTAGCCTGTCAATGCCCGGAATTCCAGTTGGCTCGGTGATTTTCCTTCAGGGAATCAGACTGTTGACAACAAGAGTGTGTTTAGCGAGGGAAGGGAAAGGATTATCTCTGGAAGCCGGGCTCGCACACCATCAAGTTGACGGCCAATGAAGCTTCGTCGGTTCGGGTTCATGTCTTGTCTATTTCCGACTGCGGAAGCAGTAACAACCTGACCCAACTTCATACACGGCCGCCCCGGTTTCCATGCGCAGGAACTTCACACCCTCCGCCTTTTCCGCCGGTTTGCCGGACTCGGTCACTCCGGCCGCATCCTTCGTCGGGACATATATGGTAGCGGTGGTGTTGACCGGAATCGTGACCTCCATCGTCAATCGGTCTGCATCCAACTTCCAATTGCTTTCGATGCGTCCGTACAGCGAGTCGTAGTGGGCCTTGACCCATGTCAGGTCGCCAACAGGCACGGGCTTGATGACGATGCTCTTGAATCCGACCGTATCCGGATCGCGCTGGATTCCCGCGAGATCGTGATAAAACCATTCGGTGATATGCCCGAGCATGAAATGGTTCTGCGAAGCACCGGGCTGATAATCCCAATCCTCGGGCAGGCTGGTAGCACCGTAGTTCAACTGGAAGCCATACCCGGGCTTGTTTGTCTGGTTGATCATCGCAAAGATTGCATCGGAGCGGCCGTTCTTGGCCAAGGCGCGGAGCAGATACGGGAACCCGATCTCTCCTGCCTTGAGGCCCCGGGTCTGTAGATGTTTGACGAGGTTCTCAAACACCGCCTGTCGGTGCTCTTCCGGCACCAGTCCCAGATCGAGCGGCATGGCATTCGCCGTCTGGGACCCGTGGGCGTATTGACGGTTTGCGGGATTGAACAACGTCTTATTAAACGCGGCGCGGATATCCGCGGCAAGTTTGTCGTAACGGGCGGCATCCGCGGTTTTTCCTAGAAGTGCGGCCATTTTGGCAAGAATTCGGACGTCGTCGTAATAGATCGTGGTGGCGGTGACCGCGTGAGGCGTGTTTTCCAACTGGCGCCAATCCCCCAGACCGTAAGCAAGAATATGGTTGCGGGCTTTACGTTCCAGGTAGGTCACATAGCGAGCCATGCTGTCGTAGTGACGGCGAAGCAATTCGAGGTCACCGGCAAACTGGTACTGATGCCAAGCCACCTGCGGAAAGGCACTGCCCCATTCGGGCGAATCACGGAACCCGCTATCGAACACCGTGAATTCTGGAGCGATGTCAGGAATCAAGCCATTCTCAAGCTGGCTGTCCGCCATGTCGTTCATAAGCTTATTGAAGAAGGCGTTCAGGTCATAGTTGTAGCGCAACGCAGGCCCGTTGAGATGCGTCTGTTCAAGCCAGCCCAGTTTTTCACGGTGCGGACAGTCGGTCATCACGCTGACCATGTTGCTGCGTTGCGCCCAGCGAATCATGGCGTAGATACGGTTGATCAACTTGTTCGAGGTGGAAAACTCCCCGATCGGCGTTGACGAGGTGTGTACCACCCGGCCCTCCACGGACTCAATCACAGGCAAGGCACCGCCCTGAGTCGCGGCGACGCATTCGATCTGGAGGTAACGATAGCCGCAGTAGAAGAAACGCGGCGACCATGTTTCCTGCCCGCTGCCGTCCAGCCAGTACCCGCAGGATATGTTTCCTCCAACGCTGGTTTGATCGATGGAGTTGTTTTTTCTCACGATTTCGGCCGGCGACATCTTGATGAATGATCCCGGTGGCCCGCTCACGGTTATCCTGGGCATTTGTGCCGCGTTCTGCCCCAGATCGTAAAGCGTGACGCCCGGCTTGACCGCCGTGATCTTGACCGGCTTGAGCGTGTCAAAATATCGGATTGGCGGCGCGGCGCAGGACAATCCTCGCAAGACCCCGCCCGGCCCTTGTGTTACCACGGCCGACTCCCACTTGGCGTCGGAGAAACCCGGCTGATCCCATCCGGGCTGGCGCAGTCTCGCGTCGTAATCTTCACCGCCGAAGACATTAGTGAACGTGATCGGCCCAGAGTGGGTGCGCCATTGTTCATCGGTCAGTAGAGTCTCGGTGGTTCCGTCTTCAAACTCAAGCCGCAGTTGCGCGATGAGTTTCTGCGGACCGAACGAGCCGATGAACTTTGTATACCGCCCGCCTTTGACATTGTACATGCCGTTTCCCAAGAACAGCCCCGCGGCATTGCGGCCCGGCCGCAGAGATCCCGTTACATCGTACATGTCGTATAAACAGGTCTTGTTGTACTTGGTCCAACCCGGCGTCAGAACATCGTCCGATATCTTTTGGCCATTGAGCGTCAGCTCGTAGTGACCGAGTCCGCAGACAGCCACGACCGCGCGCCGCAATCCATTCTTGACGGCAAAGTCGCGGCGCAACATCAGCGACTCGCGCTCTTTTATCCCGGCACCGATCCATTTCGCCTGCCAGTCCTCGGGCTTGAGCAAGCCCATCGTCCACAATGCCGGCTTGCTCCAATCCGATGCCTTCCCGTCCTTGTCCCACGCGCGTACTTTCCAATGGCAAACCATCCACGACCCCAGCGGCTTGCCGGCATACTCCACCTGGATGCTCTGGTCCGACGCGACTTGGTCGCTGTCCCACAGATCGCCCTGGTCTTTGGCGAGAAGTGCCGGCGTTGAGGCGACCATGACCTGATACGCCGCCTGCTTCTGGCCGCGGACGTCCGCCATCTGAACTGCGGCCTCCATCAGCCATGATAGGCGAGGCTTCTGCGAGTCGATCCCCAGCGGATTGGCGAGATATTCGCAGCGCAGGTTTGTCGGGTTGGTGGCGGAAGCGGCCGGGATGAAGAACAGCACCGCAATCGCGGCGGTAATCATGCAGGCCGCAAAGCGGCGAGTGGTGTAGTTTTTCTCGGTGTATGTCATTGCGACTCCACGTGAATAGGCTCCGAACAGTAACAGCCCTTCCTATACTATACTCCTCGCGGTTGAGACTGACACTAACCCGAAGCGCGAGAGAGGTTGCTAAGTCGTTGCCTCGCTTGCGCTTCGGGCTGGTATGGATTGGGACAATCTCAACCGCGGACAGTATAACAAAGTGATGAGCGACGTTCCAGTAGGCGTGCCGGTTCCCGTCCACAATTCGATCCCCAGGGCGGCCCTCGTTGTTACACACAAATCCTTGAGCGACCCCATCCAGCTTGCGGTTTGTCGATTTATTGACCTTTTGCTAGCTAGTGTCTGTCGGAAAAAGGCTATTTTTGCGATCCGGCGGGGGAGGCCCAG
>JBAWVO010000429.1:0-4480 GCA_037147235.1 Planctomycetota bacterium
ACGGAGTGTGCCTGCTACTTTTCTTGCGACACTTATTGATGCGCCGATCCTTAGCCTCTTTTGATTCGCCGGTCCTAGCCGAAGGGGCTTTCTTCAACGGGCTTCTTGTCATCAGCCGGCTTCTTGTCGTCAGCGGGCTTTTTATCCTCTGCCGGCTTCTTGTCATCCGCCGGCTTCTTGTCATCGGCCGGCTTCTTGTCGTCAGCGGGCTTCTTGTCGTCGGCAGGGGCAGCGGCGGGCTTCTTGGCCGGCCCCTTCTCGGCCTCATCGATAAACGGGGTGCCCGTAGGTTCTGTCGCGGCCGGGTCTGCGGCTTTGCCACCAGCCTTCGCGGCATCAGCAGGCGGGACAGCAGGCTTTTTGTCATCGCCAGCCGGTTTGGCTGCTTCAGGTTTAGCAGCTTTAGGCTTTTTGTCATCGCCGAACAGCCTTGCGTCGCCGTCGGGCTTGGATGCTTCAGGTTTGGCAGCTTCGGGTTTGGCAACGTCGGACTTTTTGTCATCGCCGAATAGCCCGTTTGCATCGTCCGCTGGCTTGGTAGCTTCGGGCTTGGCTGCGTCAGGCTTAACTGCTTCGGGCTTAACTGCTTCAGGTTTGGCTGCGTCAGGCTTAACTGCTTCGGGCTTGGCTGCTTCAGGCTTGGCAGCCTCGGGTTTGGCCGCTTCGGGTTTGGCTACGTCAGGCTTTTTGTCATCGCTGAATAGTCCGTTTGCATCGTCCGCTGGTTTGGTAGCTTCGGGCTTGGCTACATCGGGCTTGGCAGCTTCAGGCTTGGCTGCATCGGCAGCAGGCGCGGCATCGGGCTTCTTATCGCCGAATGGCCCGTTTGCATCGCCGTCAGGCTTGGTGGCGTCAGGCTTCACCGGATCAGGCTTGGTAGCATCCGGCTTGGCAGGCTCAATAGCACCATCGCCCGCGTCTTCTTTCTTCGGGGCACCGGCCTTGCCTTCATCGCGGAATGGATCCGGCGGTGAGACTGTCTTTGCAGATTTACCTGTGTCGCCAGGAACCTCCACCTCGGGTCCTTTGGCAGACTCGGCCGTCTTTGACCCACCCTCGGACTGCTTCTGCAAGAAGTCGCGTTGTTCTTTGCGGCCCTCCTCGTACTTTATCCGATGCTCATCTTCCGCCTTCTTCAAGACGGCCATGCGAGCTTCCATGCGATATTGTTCCAAAGTGCTGCGATCACTGCCCTGGACACGTTCGAGGGAACGAGCCACGTTATAGACACGGGGCGCATCGATGGACTTTTCGAGCTTGGCTCCTTGCTGGAAATCGATCTCGGCGTCCTGCGGTCGGCCCAATTTAAGAAGTGCCAGACCGCGGAAATAAAAGCAGCGAGGATCCTGAGTACGCCCCTCAATCGCGGACGTAAAGAGTTGATGTGCCTTCAAATAGTCTTGGCCGAAATAGGCATGAACACCGTTGCCGTAGATCTGGCCGAGGATTGCCTCTTGTTGAGCGAGCAACGGCGCAGACGACACAAGAACCCATCCAGCGACCAAGAAAAAACCAGTCCGAGACATGGCAACTGACTCCTACAGGAACCTTACTCCGATAACCGCGACCGAGAATGTGGAAAGAAAAACATCCGGCCCTACAGGCGATACTAATTGTTGCCGAGAGAAATATCAAGCATCTTCCTCCCGAGACGGCCACATTTTCTCGTTTCATACCCCCAATAGAAAATACACCATAGCCATCAGGGCTGTTTCGCTGGTTCTGGAGCAGTAAATCAATCCCTCCAGTGCCAGAACCAGTACTCATAATCGGCCAGTAACTCTAGGTTTTTATTGGGTGCCAGGGCGGTCAACTCGACGAGCGGCAATTTCACCAGGAAGCGGCCTTTGCGAATCTGGCAATAGATGCCGTCGAACATGCCGCATGGGTCAGTCCGCGGATTCAGCAGCTCAATCGCCTCACAGCAATCAATGGCCGCCTGTGCAGGGGTTGATGGCCGAGGATAGCAGGCCACAAATGGCAATTCGAGATGGGCCGTCAGATAGTCGTAGTAGCGGACTAGCGACGGTTGGTCAACTCGCGAATCTTGGCTGCCGGTTAAACCGATGGCCGCGAAAATTCGTTGTTTTCGCTCGCAGTCAGGCTGAGGTCGCACGGTAATGCAGGGGCTAGGCCTGGGAACGTCGTTCATCGTCGTGAAGGGCATCGCTCGTACTCCTGTGGATCAATTGGGTAACTCGCCCTTGATCCATCAAGGGTTGCCACTGCGCCGGGCTTAACACCCGGATTCACAGACGCATCCTGCGATTTAACGAATTCGGTCGATTTCAGACGCATCATAGAGCGGTCGGCGATTTCGAGCAAGGTCAGTTTTTTGCCCCCTGTTGTCAGTTTTTTGCACCCATTGAGATGAATCCAGGCCCCTCGGACGATCGGTTGTGGCTGATCGCCCCATCGATGCGATTGAAGGGTGTGGTATCCCGGTCCTCCAGTAATTACAATAGTAGTTCCTGTAGCGTTTGTTCGGCTGCATGCCGGACACCGTCTTGTTTCTTGCTGTTGCCGGAAGGGTCAATGGGATACCGCAATCTCCTGGAGTGTGTTCGCGATCTGGAAGCCCAAAAGGAGCTCGTGCGGATCAACGAGCCGATCGATCCGCACTTGGAGATGGCCGAAATTCAGCGGCGAGTGTTCCGTGCCGGCGGCCCTGCCCTGCTGTTTACGCGCCCCAAGGATTGCCGCTTTCCTATGTTGGGAAACCTGTTCGGCACGATGGAGCGGATGCGCTACCTATTCCGCGATACACTCGAAGGTGTCAAGCGGTTGATGCAACTCAAGGTCGATCCCCTCGATCTGCTGCGACGGCCAATGAGCCACCTCGGGGTTCCGTTGATGGCCTGGCACAGCTTGCCAAAGCGAGTGAATCGCGGTCCCGTGCTGGAATGCCAAACGACCCTCGATCAACTTCCGCAACTCAAATCTTGGCTCGACGACGGCGGTGCCTACATTACTTTGCCTCAAGTCTACACAGAAGACCCTCGCAACCCAGGCTTGATGCATTCAAACCTCGGCATGTATCGCGTGCAGCTCAGCGGCAACCAGTACGAGCGCAATCGCGAGGTTGGACTTCATTACCAGATTCATCGTGGCATCGGCGTGCATCATGCCGCAGCCTTGGAATGGAAGAAGCCGCTGCGGGTAAACGTGTTCGTTGGCGGGCCGCCGGCCATGGCCGTGGCCGCCGTGATGCCGCTGCCCGAAGGTCTCAGCGAATTGGCCTTCGCCGGCGCGTTGGGCGGCCGCTGCGTACCCATGGTCACCGTGGGCGAGAAGCTTCCCATCCACTCGGAGACCGACTTCTGCATCAGCGGCTACATCGACCCAGGCCGCCAATTGCCTGAAGGGCCGTTCGGCGACCACCTCGGCTACTACAGCCTGGCCCACGACTTTCCCGTGATGATCGTCGAGCGGGTCTATCACCGCAAGGACGCGATCTGGCCGTTTACGGTCGTGGGCCGACCTCCGCAAGAGGACTCAATGTTTGGTGCATTGATCCATGAATTGGTGGAACCGGTGATGCCCGGCACGATCGCCGGCGTGCGGGCGGTGCATGCCGTCGAGGCGGCGGGCGTGCATCCGCTCCTACTGGCCATCGGCAGCGAGCGTTATGTGCCCTATCAAGGCCGGCAGCGGCCGCGGGAACTGCTCACACAGAGCAACGCATTGCTGGGTCAGGGGCAGTTGTCGCTGGCTAAGTATCTGCTGATCGTGGCCGGCGAAGACAATCCGAACTTGGATGTTCGCAATGCTCGCGACTTCTTCCGCCATCTGCTGGAGCGGGTCGATTGGCGGCGAGATCTGCACTTCCAAACCTGCACCACGATCGACACCTTGGACTACAGTGGCGACGGACTGAACCAGGGGTCAAAAGTCGTGGTTGCAGCGGCCGGCCCGCCGCTGCGGACCTTGCCGGTGGCACTGGACAGCAGCCTCACGCTGCCGGAAGACTTGGGCTTCCGCCGGCCGATGGTCTTCCTGCCGGGAATTCTCGTCGTCGAGGGACCGGCATGGAGGGAGCAGGGAGCGGGGAGCGGGGAGCAGGGGGCGGACCGGGCCGTCGATCGCTTTTGCCTGACGATGAACCGCCGCGACGCGATCAATAATTTCCCGCTGGTTGTAGTGGTTGATCAGTCGGAATTTGCTGCCCGCAGCCTCGACAACTTCCTCTGGACCACCTTCACGCGGAGCAATCCGGCCACCGACATTTATGGCATTGAGGCATTCATTCGCGATAAGCATTGGGGATGTTTTGGCTCGGTGGTGATCGATGCCCGCACGAAGCCGCATCATGCCCCACCGCTGATTGAAGACCCCGGCGTGACGCGTCGTGTCGATGCCCTAGCCGCCCCCGGCGGGCCGTTGCATGGGCTGTTCTAATCGGAATTTTACGATTTATTTAGGATTTCGGGCTCTCCGCCGGGTTTGCGGATAATTGTGGTGCGGGCGTCCCGCCTGCCCA
>JBAWVO010000430.1:0-4475 GCA_037147235.1 Planctomycetota bacterium
GAATGACGAATGACGAATGACGAATGACGAATGACGAATGACGAATGACGAATTTCAGATTTCAGATTTCAGATCCTCCCTATTCTCCCTTCTTCCATCCCTAATTACAACACCCCGCTCCCCGCCTACCGCCGCCCCTCTTCTCCAATCCCTAATCCCTAATCCCTAATCCCTTCCTCTCCCCGCTACAGCCCTTTGAGCATGGTTTGCAGGAATTGGTAGGCTTTTTGTGCAGCGGTGGGGGCCTCGTGGCTGTGGCGGCTGAGTTCCACGTGTACGCCGCCGGCAAAACCAATCTGCGAGAGGCCGCGGAAGACGGTCGAGAAATCGATCTGGCCTTCCCCGAACATCAGGTGCTCGTGGACGCCGGCCCGCATGTCCTCAATATGCACGTTGACCAGTCGTGAGGCGCAACGGCAGAGAACCTCGTCGATCGGACCCTCGCCCTGACAATGCAGATGGCCGATGTCCAGGGTCAGGCAAAGGTCGTCCATGCCCGGTTGGGCGAGCAGTTCTTCCCAAGCGGTCATCGTATCGATGAGCATCCCAGGTTCTGGCTCGAAAGCGATGGAGACATGCTGCCGTGCGGCATATTCGCTGACTCGCTGTAGGCCGTCGACGAGCCATGCGATTGCCTCCGATCGCTCGATGCCCAAGGGGAGCCGTCCCGACCAGAGCGAGACGCAGTCGCTGCCCAACTCGGCGGCAGAATCGACGGCGTACTTATAGAAGTCGATCCTTCGCTGCCTTCCGGCCGGGTCGCGGCTGATGAAAGTCGGTTCGTGCTTTTCACGGGGATTCAGAAGGAACCGTGCCCCAGTCTCGATCACGGTCCGCATCTTTCGCTGCTGGAGCACCCGTTGCAACCGTTGCGTCCGCTGGCGGCTGTATCGGGCGTGTGGCGACAGGGCCGTGTGATCGATCGTGATGGCAACGCTCCCATAGCCGATGTCGGCCAACAATTCGACCGCGTCGAACAGGTCGTGGTGTGCCATGCCGTTGGTGTTGTAGCCGAGAAGCATTGGGGGGAGGTTGTCAGTTGTCAGTTGTCAGTAGATAGTGGACAGTGGGGGGAGTTCAGAATTGAACCTTGAACCTTTCACACCTTTCACACCTTTCAAACCTTTCAAACTCTCTCTCACCCTCCCCGCACCCATCGTCCGACAATCGTCGTGGGTATCACGAGTACTGCGACGAGGATTGCGTAGGAGGGACCGGCACCGGCGTAGCAGGCGGCGGCGTCAAGGAAGATCAGGGCCGTGATCGAACGGCGGACCGCGGCACGTACCGGTCCAGGTGACGGCTGGGCTATCGCCGAACCACAACGCAGCAAGACAAAACCGGCCAACAGGGCAATGATCGTATGCCAGCGCCACAACTCGGTTGGCGGCTGATGAAGCATCCATAGTTTATCGGTCAGCCAGGGCAGCGCACCGACCATCCCCACGCCGGCTAGCATCACCAGCGTGGCGGCGATGAGTTGCCAGCGGTCACTGCGGCGGGCATCGTTGCGGGCCAGCCAAGTCACGCCGGCGATATAGACGCCAATGCCCGCGGCGACCGCCCAGTGTTCGATCCGCCATGGCTCGCGCAGCACGCTCATGCCCAACAGCACGTTGAACATGCGGCAACCGCCCATGGCCACGGGGCCTAAGGGCGTCCGCTTCAGTCCGGCGTTGTAGAGCACGATGAACAGAGCCAGTGCCGCAGCGACGATCGCCGGCAGCCAAGCGATGACGAAGCTGTCCGTGCGTGCGGGCTGGAACTTACCCAGCATCACGGCCGTACCGCTGGCCAACATGATTCCAAGAGTCAGCAATTGCCAGCCGAGCCAGCGGGCCGAGCTTAGCGGGATGCGACCTGAAGGGAGCGGCCGATCGGGCTGCTCCTCGCGATCGAGTTCGATGTCGAATACGTCGTTGAGTACCATTCCGGCTGAGTAGAGCAAGGCGGATGCAGCAGCAAGTAGGCCAATCGCCCATAAGCCGATTGGTAGGAGCGACTTGCCAACCAGCAAGCCTTCGAGGCCCAACAGACGGCCGATATTCCATAGGTTGATCGGTAGGAGCGATTGCTGCGGGTCATCGCTGAAGGCCCAGGCGGCCTGAACGAAGAAGAAGCCCATCGCCACATCGGCAACGGCGGTAAATACATTGGGCAGCCGCAGCAGTTCTAGGTAGCTCTGTAACGGAGAAGTGGTTTCGGATTCGTCTCCCAAATCGTTACGCACTATTCATTGCCTCTTTCCCATTATACGCTCGCTGCCTGCGTTTGCTCGATAAACTGCTTTGCCTCGCGGCCGGCCTGGTCGGGATTGTCGATATACGGATAGAGTTCCACGGTTACCCAGCCCGCATAGCCACTTTTGGCAATTTCCCGCAAAACGGCCGGAAAGTCAATCGCCCCCCGACCGGGTATCATGTGGCGATGCGCGCGCGATGGGGGAATGTCCTCCAGATGGTAATGCTTGGTATGGGGGGCCATCCGTGCGATCCAGTCCTGCGGATCCTCGCCCATGCAGTAGGCGTGGCCGATATCAAAATTCAGACCAATCCAGGGCGAATTGATGCGGCCGGCGAACTCCAGGTATTGCTCGAACCGCTCGATCAGCAGACCCGGCTCAGGCTCGATGAGCAGAAAAACTTCGAGCTTTTCAGCCACTTCGACACAAGGCATGATTTCGTCGTAAAAAATCTGTGCGGCGGCCAGCCACGACTGGCCCTCTTCCAGCGGCCCGCCTGGCTCGGTCTGGATCGACGGCCCACCAAGATCCTTGGCCAACTGAAGTACCCGTTTGGTGTGCTCGCGGCGGATGGCCCGATAGTGCCGGTCCGGCTCGATCCATGACGGGTGCCAATAAGGCTGCCGAGGATCGGCCACGGCATTCATCATGAAGCCGTTGATGTTTGAAATCGCCATCCCATGCCTGTCGAGGCACTCGCGGATCTCGCGTCGTTGCTCGGGCAGCAGTCCGGCAGGCCAGGCGTGGGGCACATCGGCCAGCAGTTCCATGCCGCGATAGCCCAGCGCGGCAATACGGGCAACCGTCTCCTCGAGCGGATAGTTTAGGTAGGCGTTGGAGCTGAAGGCGAGTTGCATCACATTCCTATCGCTTCTCGATCGGTACGTAATCCTGGATCGTATTACCGATATAGATCTGCCTCGGGCGAAGGATCCTGCTCGTCGGGTCGTCGTGCTGCTCTTTCCATTGGGCGATCCAGCCAGGCAAACGGCCGATGGCAAAGCAGACGGTGAACATGTTCGTGGGAATTCCCAACGAACGGAGAATGATGCCGCTGTAAAAATCGACGTTCGGATAGAGCTTGCGATCGACGAAATAGGGATCGGCAAGGGCCAGTTCTTCCAGCTTTCTCGCAATGTCCAGCATCGGATCCTTGACCTTCATCTGGCTCAGAACCTTGTCGCAGGCAGCCTTCAATATCTTGGCCCGAGGGTCGTAGTTCTTGTAGATGCGGTGGCCGAATCCGAAGAGCTTGAAGGGGTTGGCCTTGTCTTTGGCCGCCTTAATGCAGTCCTCGGGCGACATGCCGCCATGGTGGATGCGATCGAGCATTTCAACCACTTCCACGTTGGCACCGCCGTGCAACGGACCCCACAAGGCACACACCGCCGAGGCGCATGAGGCAAAGAGGTTCGCCCGCGACGAGCCGACGACCCGGGCCGTCGACGTGCTGCAATTCTGCTCGTGATCGGCGTGGAGAATGAAGATCAGGTTGAGGGCGTCCTCGATTTCGGGCGTGACGTTGTACTGCTGATAAGGAATCGAGAACATCATGTGCAGGAAGTTTGCACAGTAGCGAAGGTTGGGATCCGGATAGTTGAACGGCAACCCCAGCGAACGACGATACGAGAAAGCGGCAATCGTCCGTACCTTGCTGATTAACCGAGCCGCCATTTCCTCGAACGACTCGTCGTCCCCCAGCGCAAGGAACTGCGGGTGATAGCATGCCAGGTTGCTCAGTGTCGCTGACAGCAATGCCATCGGAGGGGCATCGGCCGGTATGTGCTGAAACTGGTGTTTCATCCCCTCGTGGAGCAGCTCGTTCAGTGTCAGCCGCTGGCTGAATCGATCTAATTCGTCCCTCTTGGGTAACCGGCCAAAAATCAGCAGCCAGGCAGCCTCGATAAAATTGGGATGATCGGTGAACTGCTCAATGGGAATGCCGCGATAGCGAAGGATTCCCCGATCCCCATCAATGAAGGTGATTGCACTTTTGCAGACGGCCGTATTCGACAATGATGGGTCATACGTAGTTAATCCGGCGACATCGCGAAGCCGTGAAATGTCCACGGATTTCTCACCTTCCGCCCCCACAAGGATGGGAAGTTCAATTTGTTGGTCACCAAAACAAAGTAGAGCTTTTTCAGGCATAATGGTCTCCCCACGGTTCGTTTAGAACCGTTAATCATACTTGAGTCGGACGCAAAATCAATGGGGGGGGGTGGGTGGGTGG
>JBAWVO010000431.1:0-4475 GCA_037147235.1 Planctomycetota bacterium
CACCCCAACCCTCTCCCAAAGGGAGAGGGGAAACAATGCATTCGCATTGGGCGACTGCCGGATAATGACGTGGTGCTCGACTCCCCGATCCTCTCTGGGCATCATGCACAAATCGTCTTTGAGCAGGGGCAGGCGTGGTTGGAAGACTGCGGCTCGCGCAACGGCACGGCCATTGGCTCGAACGGGAACAAAATCCAGCGGGCCAAACTGTCGTCGGACGACATGGTCTACTTCGGCACGCTGAGCGTTCCAGCGGCACGGCTCATGGCCGGTGGGCTGGCCTTGGGCAGCCAACTGTACACGGCCGTAAAAATCACCGGGCAAACCACCCTCGTGGGACGCGATAATACGTGCGACCTGGTGCTTGCCGATCCTCGCGTCTCGCGCCGCCATGCAAGGCTAGTGCGATCAGGCGATCAGGTGTCGATCGAGGATTTAGGCTCCCCCAACGGCACGTTTGTCAATGGCCTGCGAATCAGTGCGTTACAAACGCTCCGGTCGGGCGATCTCGTGGCCATCGGCCGTTTCACCTTAAAACTTACGCCGGAAGGGAACCTCGAACAGCGCGACTACCGAGGCAACGTGGCCATCGAAGTCCGGAGCGTGACCATCGACGTGCCCGGCAAGCGGCTCCTGGAAGACATTTCGCTCACGATCTACCCTTCCGAACTGGTCGCCTTGATGGGACCCAGCGGTGCCGGCAAGACGACGCTGATGAACGCACTGAACGGTTACACGCCGCCAACGGCCGGCAGTGTGCTGTTCAACGGCCGCGACCTCTACGCCCATTATGCCGAGTTCCAGGGCGTGGTGGGCTACGTGCCGCAGGATGACATCATGCATCGTGACTTAACCGTCGGCCAGGCACTTTATTACACGGCTCGGCTGCGCCTGCCCGATGATTCCAGCGAACTGGAGATTCGCAAGCGCATTGGTGATGTGATTTCGCAACTGGGCCTGGAAGGCACGGAGAATGTGCTGATCGGCTCGCCGGAGAAGAAGGGGATCAGCGGCGGCCAGCGGAAGCGGGTCAACCTGGCCATGGAGTTATTGACCGATCCGGCCGTGCTTTTTCTCGACGAGCCTACCTCCGGCCTTTCGAGCGAAGACGCACTCATGGTCATGAAGCTATTGCGCAAGCTGGCCGACAGCGGCAAGACGATCATCGTGACGATCCACCAGCCGAGCATGGATGCCTACCGACTGCTCGACAACCTGATCCTGGTGTCGAAGGACGCCAAGTCGCGGGAGCCGGGGCGGCTGGTCTATTTCGGGCCGGCCTACCCACAGGCCGTGGACTTCTTTAATCCCGGGGGGGTGTCGGGGTTGAAGCCGGGCCAAGACCCCTCGCCCGACGAGGTGCTCCGTGGGCTGGGCAAGGAGAAGACGGCCTCCTGGGTAGCGTGCTATGGGGAATCGCCGCTAAAACGGCACTTCGTCGATGATCGAGCGGGGAAGCAGCCCATTAAGCACGACCAGACGGCCGAACCAACAACGCACCAGGAATTTGGATTTGGCCAGTGGTGGACGCTCCTGCGGCGGTGCATGGCGATCAAGCTTCGCGACACGACCAACACCGCAATCCTCTTGGTCCAGGCACCGGTGATTGCCCTGCTGGTGGTGATGGTCTTCAGCAAACATGTAAGCGAGGAAGTCACACAGAAGAACTGGCACTCGGTGGCCAGCGCAACTTCCATCACCGTCTTCCTGATGGCCCTGGCCGCGCTCTGGTTCGGCTGCTCAAATTCAGCGAGAGAGATTGTCGGCGAATGGGCCATCTACCATCGCGAGCGGATGGTCAACCTGAAAATCCCGTCCTACATCGGCTCGAAGTTCGCCGTGCTCGGCGGCCTCTGTTTCTTGCAGTGTGCCGTACTGCTGGGCATCGTTTACTGGGGTGCCGGCCTGAAGGGACCGTGGTTGCCAATGTTCATTCTTCTTCTGCTTGCGGCTTTAGTTGGGCTGGGCATCGGGCTGACCATTTCCGCACTGGCACGATCCTCGGAGGTAGCCATCGCCCTGTTGCCGCTGATCCTCTTGCCGATGGTGATTCTGGCGGGCATCCTCCAACCGGTCCACGAGATGACCAGGCCGATGACGTGGTTGGCCCAGGCGATGCCCTCGCGCTGGGCCTTCGAGGGACTCTTGATTCTGGAGATTGAGGATCGCCCAAAGTGGACGCCGCCAGCTTCCCCGATTGGACCTGAAAAGCCATCGACGGTCAGCACCGCCCAAGGCACGAAAGTGGCAACTGCTGCCGCCCCAGCCGAGGCCGGGCGACCGAAGCAGCAGGATATGGCCGAACGCTACTTCCCCGTGGAGGACGAGCGGATGGGTAGCCTGGTTAGCGGCGTCGCGCTGGCGGCAATGCTCTTGCTGCTGGTGGGGGCGATCCACGCGATTCTCTTGTCCCGCGATGTGCATTGAGGTACAGGGCAGTCTGACCGGCAGGGCTGCGCCCTGGGCCCTTGTTTCTCCTTCGCTGGGGGAACACCTTGACTCGTGGCTAGCTCGCTACGCCCGTGCTTGCCCAGCTCCGTCCCGGCTGCGCTTCGGGACTGCGCCCGGGCTGCGCACCGGCTCCGCTCGCTCCCCTTGACTTGACTAGTCCGCCGGAACTCGGGAGACACGGAAGCCCAGGATGCCGTGCCGGTACCCGGGCACGTTGATGAAGCGGTACGCCGACTGGCAGTGCCAGCCGTTGTATCGCCAGCCACCGCCGCGATTCACGCGGTTCGAGCCAGTTGTAGGACCACTAGGATCGTCCACTGCTTCCGCTCCATACGTACCATACCAATCCTGACACCACTCCCATACGTTCCCGTGCATGTCGTATAGCCCAAAAGCATTTGGTTTCTTCTCACCTACAGGATGCGTCTTGCTGCCAGAGTTTGAGGAGTACCAAGCGTACTCGCCAAGTTGCTCTTCGTCGTCCCCAAAACAAAACTTGCCCGTGCTCCCCGCTCGACACGCATATTCCCATTGCGCCTCGGTCGGCAATACGAACTTGCCCCCTTGGCCGCCTACCTTCGCATTGAGCTTAACAAGGAACTGCTGGCAATCGTCCCAACTAACCTGTTCCACCGGGTTCTTTGGATCTTTGAAGCGGCTCGGATTATTACCCATAACCGCTTCCCACTGCTCCTGCGTCACTTCGTACTTGCCCAGGCAAAACGGCTTCGTAATAGTCACCTTGTGGACTGGCTTCTCGCTATCGTCGCCCATCTTGAAGGAACCGGCGGGAATCAGGACAAGATCCAGCTTCACCCCGCCGCCCAGGTCCACCACTTGAGTCTTTACTAAACTCGGCGGCTTTTCAACCTCAATGGTCTGCGGGGAAATTGGTTTGATTTTCGGTGGCGGGGCGGACTCGGGTAAGCGAGTCTCGGTTACTGTGTCCGCCGGAACTCGGGCGACACGCAAGCCCAGGTAGATGAGCCCGTTCCCTGGCTTGTAGGAGTTGCGGTATGCTGACCAGCAGTTCAACGCCGGGTAGCTCCAGCATCCGCCGCGATACACGCGGTCCGATCCTGTTGTCGGGTTTGTCGAACCGTAAATTGGTGCCGGCGAATCCACAAATTGCCCACTATCACACGAGTCCGCACACCACTCCCATACATTTCCGTGCATATCATAGAGCCTCCATGCGTTTGGCTTCTTCTCACCAACAGGATGCGTCTTGCTGTTTGAGTTTGCGCCATACCACGCATATTTGCCCAGTTCGGAATCCTCGTCCCCGAAACTATAGTGGGTCGTACTTCCCGCTCGACACGCATATTCCCATTGAGCCTCTGTAGGCAATACGAACTTGCCCCCTTGGCCGCCTGCCTTCGCATTGAGATTGACAAGAAACTGCTGGCAATCGTTCCAACTGACTTTCTCCACTGGGTTTTTCGGACCCTTGAAGAAGCTCGGATTGCTCCCCATCACTGCTTCCCATTGCTCCTGAGTCACTTCGTACTTACCCAGGTAGAACGGCTTATTGATCGAAACTTTATGGACGGGCCTTCTTGCATTGTCGTCGCCCATTGTGAAGGAACCGGCGGGAATCAAGACGAGATCCAGCTTCACTCCGCCACCCAACTCGACGCTGAGCTCGCTCATGTTTGTGACAGGATTATTTGGAGAGATTTTCCCAACAGTGATCGCTGGCCCCGCAGATTTTGTCTCGCTCGTCGCTTGGTGGGGCTTTGTTGGCCAAGTGCTTTTCGCTACCTTGACCGTAGGTAGTGGTTCCGCCGGCTTGATCTTCGGTTCCAGTGTCACACGCAGTATCTCCTCTTGCCCCCGCCGCACGGTGAACGACTTGCTCACCGACTGATAATCGCCCGAGGTGACCAGTAGATCGTGCTCGCCCACCTTGAGCCGCAGCGGCTCCTTCATGCCCCCGATGTCGATCACCTCGCCATCGACCTTTACTTCGACCTGGGCCTTGGAGTTGCTAAATTCAATCTTCACCATGCCATTATTGGTTT
>JBAWVO010000432.1:0-4474 GCA_037147235.1 Planctomycetota bacterium
GTGAAGTCATAGCACAATACCCGATTTGATACAATGCCAGAAGGACACAAGGGAATTCTTGTTAGATTAGAAAATATTGCACTTATTACCCTTGCGGTCGCCACCGGTCCATAACTGTTTCTGCTCATGCCCCAAGACAAAATGATCGGAATCGACCTCGGAACGACCAATTCGGCCATGGCCTGGGTTGATGAAGCGGGCCGCAGTGCGATGATTCCCAACGCCGAGGGCGAATTCATCACACCCAGCGTGGTCTTCTTCAGCGAGTCGGAGGTGGTCGTCGGCAAGAACGCCTGCACCGCCGTCACGTCGCATCCCGAGATGGTCGCCCAGTGGGTGAAACGCGATATGGGTGCGCCATTTTATTCGCACCCCATCCGTGGAAATTACCTCCCGCCGGAAGTGATCCAGGCCTGCATCCTGCGGAAGCTCAAAGCCGATCTGGTGCGTGCATTGGGGCCTGACATGCAGACCGTGATCACGGTGCCGGCCTATTTCGACGAGATGCGCCGCAAGGCGACCGCCGACGCCGGCGAGATGGCTGGCTTGCGAGTATTGGACATCGTCAACGAGCCGACGGCCGCAGCCCTGGCTTTCGGCGAGGCCCTGGGCTATCTCTCGGCTGATGGTAAACCGCGGCAAGAGCTCAACGTGTTGGTCTATGACCTGGGGGGCGGTACGTTCGACGCTACCTTGCTGCGTCTCGCCATGGGCAAGGTGCAGATGCTGGCCACCGATGGCGACGTACAGTTTGGCGGCCACGACTGGGATCAGCGGCTGGTCAACTACGCAGCCGAGTGCTTCCTGAAGACGCATTCGCTCGATCCCCGCCAGGATCCGGCCACCCTCAACCGCCTGTACCTCGACGCCATGGAGGCCAAGCACACGCTTTCCGCGCGGAACAGGGCCGTCATCCAAATCAACTACCAGGGGCGTTTTGCTGAAATCGCCGTCACCCGCGAACAGTTTGAAGAAATGTCCGCCGATCTGCTGGAACGCACTTCCTACACCTCGCGGCAACTGCTGGGCGTGGCTGGATTGGAGTGGAAAGACTTGCAGCGAGTCTTGTTGATCGGCGGTTCGACGCGGATGCCGATGGTCGCCCGCATGATGCAAGGCATTTCTGGTATTCAGCCTGATCGGACCGTAAACCCCGATGAAGCGGTCGCGCGCGGGGCCGCGCTATATGCCGGCCATCTGCTGGCCGCGCGGGTGGGCGAGATACCGCGAAGCACGTTCCAGGTCACGAACGTCAACGCTCACTGCCTGGGTGTCGAAGGTATTGACACCGAGACGCTTCGCAAAAAGAACGTCGTGCTTATTCCGCGTAACACGCCGCTGCCGGCGCGACACACCGAGCGTTTCGCCACGAAGTCGGACGGCCAACGCTCGATCGCAATCAAGGTTCTCGAAGGGGAAGGCTCACAGCCGGGTGACTGTATTGTCATCGGCCGCACCGTGGTCCGCGATCTTCCCATCGGGCTGCCTAAAGGCTGGCCGGTAGAAGTTACCTTTGAATACGGCACGAACGGCCGGCTGGCGGTTGAGGCCCTGGTGCCGGGCACGCATCATCGGGCACGGCTGGAGTTGGTCCGTGAGAAGGGGCTTTCCAACGAAGGCATGACACGCTGGAAGCAGCCGGTGGGCGCGGCTGGCGGATTCAGTGCGTTCGAGTCGGCTGCCCAGGATGTTCTGCACGGCACACCGCCATCGCGCGAAGCGTCGCCGAGTGGAATCGGCTCCGCGATTGGCTGGGCACTCGCAACAGCCGATACCGCCAGCGCAATAGCCGCTACTCCCCCATCTCCGCTTGTGGTTGCCCCAGCACCGCTTGCGGCTTCGCCCGAGTCCGCACAACGCTGGGCCTCAAGCCCACAACCGCTGACCGTTGTCTCCCCTCTCCCAAAGGGAGAGGGGCAGGGGGTGAGGGCTGCTCTCCCTTTGGGAGAGGGGGAACCGGTGTTGCCGTTGATCAAGCAGACCAAGCCGAAAAGGAATCGCCGCATCCCCAAGTGGTTGGAGCGAATGATCGGTCATGGCATCGTGCTGGTACTCTTGGCCTTCGTCGGTTACCTGATGATTTCAAATCTCCGACCTGACCTCATCAAAACGAACTCCGTCCGCGACAGCATACCAAACATACCAAGCGAACCAAGCGAACCAAGCAAGCCTCGCGAGCCAAGCAAGCCCAGCGAGCCAAGCAAGCCCAGCAAACAGAATCCAGCGGACCCAGCGCCATGACCAATGCGAACATTCCAGCCGTGGGTATCGACCTGGGCACCACGTACTCCGTGGTAGCAAGGCTCGACGAGCGCGGCCAGCCCGTGACCTTGGTGAATGCCGAGGGGGATCGCCTTACGCCGAGTGTTGTGCTGTTGGATGGCGATGACGTGGTCGTCGGCAAGGAGGCCATGAAGGCCATGAGCAGCGTGGCGGATCGCGTGGCGGAGTGTGCCAAGCGCGACATGGGCCATCGCGCCTATCATCGCGTGATTGGCGGCAAGCAATATCCGCCCGAGGTAATTCAGGCATGGATTCTCAACAAGCTTCGCAGCGACGCCATGCAGCAGATCGGACCGTTCGAGCAGGCAGTGATCACCGTGCCGGCCTACTTCGACGAGGTCCGCCGCAAGGCCACGCAGGACGCCGGATACCTAGCCGGCTGCGAAGTGCTGGACATCATCAACGAGCCGACTGCGGCGGCCGTGGCCTTTGGGTTCCAGCATGGTTTTCTCAACGCCGCCGGCAGCACCGACCGACCGCGGCACGTGCTGGTCTATGATCTAGGCGGCGGCACCTTCGACGTCACGGTGATGGAGATCCGCGGCAGCGAGTTCCTTGCTCTGGCCACCGATGGCGATGTCGCTTTGGGGGGCTACGACTGGGATCAGCGGCTGCTCAACATGGCGGCCGACGCATTCCAACGCGAACATTCGCTCGACCTCCGTACCAACGCCGTCGCCGTGGGAAAGCTCTGGCGGGAATGTGAAGACGCCAAGCGAACCCTTTCCGCCCGGCCCAAGGCACCCATCATAGCGGAGTATCAAGGCAAGGTCATCCGCGTGGAAATCTCCCGCGAGCAGTTTGAAGAAACGACGCAGGACCTCTTGGATCGCACTCGCTTCACCTGCTTGCAGGCATTGCGGGCAACGGGTCTGGAGTGGTCCGATCTCGATCATGTGCTGATGGTTGGCGGTTCCACCCGCATGCCGATGGTCCGCGCGATGTTGCAGGAGATCAGCGGTAAGGCACCGGACGCTTCCATGGCGGCCGACGAAGCGGTGGCCCACGGCGCGGCCCTGCAAGCCGGGTTGATTCTGGCCAAGCGCGACGGCCGGGCGGCGAATTTCAGCATCCGCAACGTCAATTCGCACAGTCTCGGCGTGGTGGGCACCGACTCGCAGACCAAGCGTCGCCGCAATGGAATTGTCATTCCCCGCAATACGCCGCTGCCGGTCAGTGCGAAGCGGCAGTTCAAGACCGCCAAGCACGACCAACGATCAATCCTCGTGCAGATCGTGGAAGGTGAGAGTCCTTCCGCCGACGACTGCACCTCCATCGGACGTTGTACGGTGGCCGATCTTCCGTCCGAGCTGCCGGCCAAGTCGCCGATCGACGTGATTTTCAACTATCAGGCCGATGGCCGCTTGAAGGTTCGCGTGCAGGTGCCGCAGACGGACCGGCAATTGGAAACCGAGATCGTCCGCGAGAACGGACTCAGCAAAGAACACATGGACGCCTGGCGACAGCATATCTCGGGGCAGAAGGCAACGGAGTATCGGTAGGGACTTTGCGCCTTGGCGTGAGGAAATATCTCGCGCAAAGGCGCAAAGCGGAGACCGATTTAGAATCGCCCTTTCACCCACGCAAACACTCGATGAACCACAATAATGGGAATTATCCCCTTAAAATTACCCAAATTTGGTCGCTGGCGCCTTTTCTTCTCTCAACACCGCACATGGGTCACGATGCTCAACGAGCTTCGGAGAATCAATCATCCGGTCCTGGTGCCGTTCTTGCAGCTTCATGTAGTATGCCACAAGCTGCATCGGATCATGATTGCACCGCTCGGAGATGCGGTGACGTACCTCACGGATTTCGTCAATCACCGGGTCATTGGGAGTCGAGGTCATGCGTTTCTCCTAATAGTTCCAAGACAATCTCAGGTTGCGAACGAGTTCAACGCGGGCTGCCGCAATCGTAGACAATCCGCTGGCGATTTCGTCCAGCACCGCTTCGCTGGTTACCAACTCATATCGAAGGCCGGCAATGCTCCACCACTGGCGAGTCCAGTCGCGACGCGCAACAATTTCGTGGGCTGTGCGAGTCTCATGATAGAAACTCGGAATGGTTGACTCGACATAGACTCTTGATTGAACCATTCTGTTATCATACCGCGTTTACCTTCCGGAGGAAAGCTTTGCGCCTTGGCGTGAGGAAATATCTCGCGCAAAGGCGCAAAGCCGCAAAGCGG
>JBAWVO010000433.1:0-4436 GCA_037147235.1 Planctomycetota bacterium
CCCCCCCACCAACGGAAGAGAGAGTTCAGTTTCGCGTCCCGATCGCTCGACGGACACCAAACCCAACGGATGTGTTAAATAATCAGGCAGCGGCCCCCAGAGAGGCAGAGAGTACGGGTAAATCGCCGTTCAATGTCCACTCGGCGTGGGGGGTAATCGCATTCTCTGTTTTGGACAAATACGCCAAAGAGAGCCCTATAGACGTGACGTAAAACCTTTTGTGGTAACGGGATATAACGACAACGCCGTGTCGATTTCGCCACGGCGTTTTAACTTCAACGGGTGGGCCGGTTAAGGCTCTTGGGTTTGGAGCAAGGCTCAAAATGGCCCGGACTCAACTTAGACCCGCTGATTAACACAAAAACGACGTAAGTTGCATGTTAGTGATATGTTATGAAACTCGTATTTCTTGCCTTTCAGGAGCATCGCTGCGCGCGGGGGCAAATCGGCCGAGCGGACACTGGCACAATCGCCCTGCACCCTCGGGTTGCGGCTTCGATCCGCCGCAACCGTTTGACAGCACCTGGCAGACTTGGCATGATCCGAAGATGTTTTCGCTCGCGTCGAAGATACGTGCTAGTGTTATACATTGAGTCCATAGCCCCGATGATGGCCAGCTTGGGCAAAAAAATGTTCAGCTTGGTCCGGTGGAGGAGCAATGCAGATCCTCTTCTATGTGACGATCGCGACGATGGATGCAGCCATGAATGCGGCATGAAAAATTATTGTACGAGATCCCTCAGGTAAACTCATGACAAAGTCGATAACGATCAGTCCGCTCACTCGCATCGAGGGACACCTTTCCCTACGTGTGGAGACCGAGCCGCTCCAACCCGGGGCGAATATCAGCAAGAGCGCGCGTGTAAAGGCGGCGTATTGCGAAGGGGAGATGTTTCGCGGCCTGGAGCAGATCCTCGAAGGCCGGGATCCTCTGGACGCCCAGCAGATCACGCAACGGGTATGCGGCGTCTGCCCCGTCTCGCACGGCATCGCCTCGGTCCGCGCCCAGGAGATGGCCTATGGTATCACGCCCAACCACAACGGGCGACTACTGCAAAATCTCATTCTCGCGGCCAATTACCTGCATTCCCACGTACTGCACTTCTATCACCTGGCGGCCTTGGACTTTGTTGACGTAAAGGCAATCCTCAAGTATTCCGGCAGCGACCGGCTGCTGCGCAGCTTAAAGAGTTGGATCGAAACATCCGTTGCGCGTGGCGATGTTTTTCCAGCCGCCCCGTTCTTGCCTCGCTACGAAGGGAACTATATCCAGGACATCGACACGAACGTCGCGCTTCTGTCACACTACGTGGAAGCCCTTGAGATCCGTAAGCTCTGCGATACCATGGGCGCGGTCTTCGGTGCCCGACTTCCGCACACGACGTCCCTGGTGCCAGGCGGTTGTACGCAAGTGCCGACCATGGAGCGGATCTTGGCCTATGGCTCGCGGCTGAAGCAGGTGATGTCGTTTATCCGCGATGTGTACCTGCCCGATTTGGTTCAAGTTGCCAAGGCGTTTCCCGATTACTTCGAGCTTGGACGCGGTTGCGGAAATTTCCTTTCATTCGGGGTCTTCCAGATGGACGACACCGGCAACAAGTTCATCCACCCGGGCGTACTGATCGACGGCAAGTGGGAGGCGTTGTCGCCCGATTTGATCGAAGAACAGGTCGCCCATAGCCGTTTCTCTTCGTCGCTCGCACGTCATCCAAGCGTGGGAGAAACAAAGCCGGAACCGACGAAGAGCGGTGCATACAGTTGGATCAAATCGCCCCGTTACGCCGGCCGAGTGATGGAAGTGGGGCCGCTGGCTCGCGTGTTGGTCAACTACCACGATCCAAAGTGCGACTGGGTCAAGAAGGAAGTGGACACGATTCTGGCACCGCTGAAACTGCCGGTCGGGAAAATGGTCTCGGTGCTGGGGCGGCACTTGTGCCGCGGCCTGGAATCGCTTTGGATCGGCCAACAGGCGCAGCTTTGGCTCGACGAGTTGGAGGTTGACGCTCCACCCGCTCGCGACTTCTCGATCCCGCGCAGCGCATCGGGCTACGGCCTGACTGAGGCACCGCGTGGAGCACTGGGGCATTGGCTGGCCATCGAGGATTATCGCATCAAGCGTTACCAGTGCGTCGTCCCAACCACCTGGAACTGCTCACCAAGGGACGATCGCGGACAGCCGGGCGCGGTCGAGCAGGCAATCGCTGGGGTCGTACTAGAAAACCCTTCGCAGCCAATCGAGGTTGGACGCATCGTCCGTTCGTTTGATCCCTGCATCGCCTGTGCCGTTCATTAGACATCAGAATCTTAGGCATTTAGTCGCCTTTTTATCGTCAGGAGCATGAACCATGTCACACATTACACGCCGACAATTCTTGCGAGTTGGCGCTTCCCTGGCCGCCGGGCTGGGATTGAGCAGCGCACACGGAGAACTGCTGGCTAAGGGCCTGGAAAAGATTTCATCCAGGCAAGAGAAGGTACTCTGGCTACAGGGGATGTCCTGTAGCGGATGTTCGGTGTCGCTCTTGAACTGCGAGGCCCCCGGCCCGCTAGAGGTTCTCACCGAGATCATTTCCCTGGTGTACCATCAAACGATTTCGGCCGCCCAGGGAGCAGACGTGGAGCGGCTGATCCAGCAGCTTGTCGAGAAAGGTGACTTCTACTTGGTCCTGGAAGGGGCCGTGCCGATGGCCATGCCCGAGGCATGCATCATCGCCGGCAAACCGCTAGTCAAACTACTTCCGCCAGTACTCAAGGCGGCCAAGGGGATCATCGCGGCGGGCACCTGCGCGGCCTTTGGCGGAGTGCCCGCGGCGGAGGGCAATTCCACCGCGGCCGCCGGACTCAAGGAGTTCATGCAGCGCGAGGGAATACCCTATAAGAATCGCTTGGTCCATTGCACCGGCTGTCCAGTCCATCCGCAGGCTCTCGTGGGTACGCTGGCGTATCTTGTCGCAAAAGGGTATCCCAAGGTACATCCGGAGCTGCTCACTCCGCAAATGTTCTTCGCCACCAGCGTACATGACGACTGTCCTCGCTATCATCACTGGGAAAAGCGGGCATTTGCCAAGAAGTTTGGAGACGAAGGCTGTTTGTTCCAACTCGGTTGCCTGGGGCCGCTAAGCCATGCCAATTGCTCGCGCAGCCAGTGGAACAGCGGAGTGAATTGGTGCGTACGCGCCGGCGCGCCATGCAATGCTTGCACGAGCGAACACTTTGCCAAGCGACGCGACTTTCCGTTTTACCGCAAAGGCGAAGAGGTCCATGCGGTAGCCTATTGCGATGAAGACCGAGGGAGGGCGGAATCATGAAATGGAGCCAATGGAAGGTATCGACGAAGATCGCGGCCATGGTGCTGGGGCTGTTCCTAATGTCAGCCATGACCCTGTTCATGGCCCAGCAGACCCTCACCCGGAGAAGCTTTCACGCAATCCTGGCCAACCTGCAGGAGCAGGCCGTCGAGCAGCATCGCCAGGTGGCTCGCGATCTGATGAAGGAAGTCAAAACGGCGACCGAAGGATCGCTCCAGCGCGGTGAGTACGTCCAGTTCACGAGGTTTGCCAAGCAGCAGCAAGAACTTGCCCAGATCCGTGCCTTCTCTTTCATTAACAAGAACCTGGAGGTGGAGTTGTCTTCCGATTCCGCTCGAGTCGGCAGGCTGCTAGCCCAAAACGTTTGGGAGCAGGCTCGGCGGAACAGGGACACTTTTGCTGTCGAGACGGAAGACGTCCTATCACTGTATTATCCGCTGCGAGTCGACGCCGACATGCGCCGGCTGAATCCCACTTCGTCCGTCGGCGATTTGTACGGCGTGCTGCACCTGGAGTTCTCCAAAGATCAGGTTCGCGAGATGCTCGCCAGCGCGAAAAACACCTTCGAGGCAAGTTCCTGGAAAAATTCGTGCGTCGCTCTGGCAATGACGGTCGCTGCCTCCATCCTAAGCAGCATTGCAGCCGTGTGGCTTTGCCGATTGCTGCTTCGTCCTCTGCAACGCTGCATCCAAGAGATGCAGCGACTCGCCGATGCCACCGTGCATGGCAAGCTCCAGACCCGCGGCAACCCGGAACTGGTAGGCCACGAATTCCGCCCGATCGTCGACGGTGCCAACGACACGCTGGACGCCGTGATCGGTCCGTTGAACGTGGCTGCCAAGTACGTCGATGATATTTCCAAGGGCAATATCCCGGCAAAGATCACCGACAGCTACAATGGCGATTTCAACACGATCAAAAACAACCTCAACCAGTGCATCGATGCCGTGAACGCCATGACGGCCGATGCCGTGATGCTTGCGAAGGCAGGCGTTCAAGGGAAGTTGGCCACCCGGGCCGACGCCTCGAAGCACCAGGGCGACTTCCGCAAGATCGTGCAAGGCGTCAACGATACGCTGGACGCCGTGATCAACCCGTTGAACGTGGCTGCCGAGTACGTCGATCGTA
>JBAWVO010000434.1:0-4428 GCA_037147235.1 Planctomycetota bacterium
CCTCAGGGAATGGTTAACCCTTCCGGCCGTGCAATCCGGCTAGGACACCAGGCGATAAACAGGACGGATTGAAATCCGTCCCACGAAAACCGGCTCAGTCGGTTTTCGGCAAGCCGGCGCCTTCGGGGCCTAGCGTGACCGTCTCGCCGGCCTTGGTCTTCATCGTGACGCGGTCGCCCTTGAGGGTGTCGATCTTCTGGCCGTCGCGGTAGACGTCGATCGCCTTGCCGGGCCAGGGGTTGACCAGTGTCAGGTCGCGTCCCTTCTCGCTGTGGATCTTGACGAACTGAACCACGCCGCTCTTGAAGGCACTGGAAACCAAGAACGCGCCCTCGGCACGGAGGTTCCAGAACAGGGCGTCCTTGTCCTTGGGCCAGACGGCGAACAACCGCAGCACCTGGTGGTGGCTCATGCAGATCATCTCGTTGATCGAGTTGGGCACCGTGCTGCACTGCTCCATGCAGTCAACTAGGCCGTTGGCCATCTTGCGGCTGGCACACAGTCCGCGGAGCTTCTCCAGGAGCGACTCGGGCTTGTAACCAACCCGCACGGCGGCCGGATATTGGCTGTTCTCGCCGTTGTCGCCGCTCCACTTCCGCCCGCGGGCGTCAAGCGTGTTGCGGGAGATTTCCAGCAGCTTGGGATCGTCGTCGAGGCCGATCGCGCCGGACGGGTAGATGTGCTGGATGCCGCATGAGTTGCCCTCGATCCAGGCGGTCCCCTTCTCGGTGTAGCGGAAGACGGTCTTGCCGTCGAGTTCCTGGGTGGGGAACTTGCTCAGGTTTTTGAGGATGTGCTGCCACTTCTCGCGGCGGTCCGCATCGACGCCCATCTCCTTGCTCATGTCGACGGCCGTCTCGAAGACGCAACGGACCAAGCCCAGCGACATGATCGAGTTGACGTCGCTGCCGGAGTTCTCCTGGATCGAGTCGTTGTGGATCACATAGCGGCCGTCCTCGAACTTCAGATAATCTTCCCAGAAGTTGGCCACTTCGAGTACGAACGGATAGACGATCTTGGCGTAGTCCAGGTCGTAGGTGTGGAACCAGCGCATCGAGATCGGCACGACCGAGTAGGCCGCGTTGCACTTCTGGCCCATGAAGCAGCCGCCGAGTTGCAGGGGGCCTCCCGTGCGGTTGCCCTGCTGGCAGGTGTCGATGCCCTTGGCGCCGATGCCGACGCAATAGAGCACGCCGCGGGTCTTGCAGATCTCCTTGGCGTACCACTTGCCCTTTTCCATGAAGGCCAGGATCGGGCCGTGGAAGGTGTCGGCCTGCTCGATGTGGTTCGACTTGTACAGGCCATAGTACTGCGATTGGAAGTCGAAGTTCAGGTGGTAGTCGCCCGCCCAGCGCGGGTCATCGTGCGTGACCCAGAGCGAGAACAGACCGGCGGGAAAATCCTTGTCCCGGGTGCCGCTGCCCATCATGTAGTTGGCCATGTAGTAGGCTTTCTCGATCACCGGATCGCCGATCTCCACGAGTGCTTTGGCCCAAAAATCCTGCCACCACGCGGCGTGCTCGGCGGCCAACTTGGCAACCTTGTCGGCGTTCAACTCGGCCGCCAACTTCTGCGCCGCCGAGAGCGGATCCTTGTCGTCCATCGAGCTTTGCATGGCGACGGCCACGGTGATCGGCTTACTTGGCTCGAGCGTGAACGACGGCTCGTTGGCCCCGACAATCTTCAGCATGGCGGCGGCCGAGGTCGGGATCTTCACGTCCTTCTCAAAGGCCTTGGTGACCCAGGGCAGGCCGTCCTTCCGGCCGATTTGCTCCTTGGAGCCGCGGCCCGAGGCCACCCAAAGTTTCGTCTGCACTTCGACCGGCTTGCCGGTCACGGATAGCTCGACAAGCAGGTAGTCGGCCGTTGCGGCAACCCACGATTTCATCGTGACGGTCGTGTCGCCCTTGGTGAACGTGGAAAGCGTGATCGCCGGATAGATGTCCTGCTCGACGCGGTAGGTGGCACCCTTCAGATCATTGATGTTGACGTCCAGCCCACCGAACAGCCGCGGGCCGCCCTGGCGATGGCCGTCCTTGAGCCGCCAGAAGTTGTTCTTGCTGATCCAGTATTTCTGAGCCTCGGGCGGGCCGCTGATCACGGCGCCCAAGTTGCCGTTCCCCAACAGCGGGCCGTCGACCACGTCGCGCGACGGCACCCGGCCCGGCGGCGATTGCATCAGCGTCTTGTACTGCGAAACGATCCGCTTCGATTCGGCCACCATCTTGGCTTCGTCCGGCGTCGCCGCGCGGGCTTGTCCCATGGCGGCCAACAGAATGCCGGCGCACGCGGCCAGGGAGAGATTCATCTTCGTTACTTTCATGATTAACCTTTCGTCTTTGTTGTTGTTGTTTTCGTTGTCGTCTTCGTTGTTGTCACGATTACTTCTGTAGCTCCTGCATCGCCTCGGCCATCGCCTTGCCCAGCAGGATGAAGAAGCGGCCTTCGCCGTAGTAGTGAAAGCCAAGGTTCGAGGTGGCTCGACCCAGCAGTGCCTGCTCCTCGGCGGTGAGCGGCTGCGTCTTCGGATCGCGATCCTTGTCGAGCCAGCCCATCGTCTTCAATGCCACCACGCGCGCGTCCAACAGCGGCGCGCTCTCGATGGCCTTCACGTTGCCCTTGAATTCCGGGACCGTGTTCATCGACCGCATCTGGTTGCGGATGTCGCCTTGTTTGCCCACCTCATTTTTCACGCCGTTGACGCCCATCACGCCGACGATGACCTTCATCTTCGGGGCCTTGAACTCCTTGCGCACGTCCTTGATCAGGCAGGTGAGGTTCTTGCCGTACTCGGCGACCGGATTGCCCCCTTCGATCATGTCGTTGAAGCCCTGGAACCAGACGAAACCGGCGATTTCGTAGCCGGCCTTTTCGTCATAGGACGGGAAGCGCGTCTTGAGATTTTTGAGCACGTCGTGGACCGAGGCGACCATCCCAAGGTACTGGCCGCCGAAATCCTCGGCAGTCATCGGAATTTTAGTCTTGTTGGGGCCTGGCTTGAGCGGCATCGGGTCGGGCAGCCCGGCACTTGGCGGTCGGAAATTCACGTACAGGCTCTGGCCGCCGGGCGCGTACTTGATCAAAAGTATCTGGTTCTCGGACTTCTCGGCCATGAAGTAGCCGAAGCCGTATTCCGGCCCGATGTTGTGGCCGAGCTTCGAGTAGTCCTTCCGCCCGCCGTAGCCCGGCTTCAGATCGCCCGATACATCGTCGCTGGTCACCCAAACGTCGTCGCGGGTCATGTAGTTCTTGCCGTCGGGCTTGAACAGCTTGAGCAGCGCGGCACGGGTCGGGTCGGGATCTTCGCCCAGAAAGTCGATCGTCGCGATGTTGGCTTGGCCGTCCATGTTCGACTGGCCGGCGAGAATGTAGACCTTGACCGGGCCTTTCTTCTGGGCGGCATGGACCGCATGAGTGCAAGTGGCCAACGTCGCCACGGCCAGCACGAGCGGAAGCACGCGAAGTGAAAGAGGTTTTCGCTGGAGTCCCATGTGAGAACCTTTTGGGTATTTGTAGGGTGGGCCGAGCGCACGGAGTCCCACCAAGCGGACTGAAACCGAGTTGATGGGACTCGCTGCGCTCGGCCCACCCTACTACTACTCTTGAAAACGGAACGGATTGAAATCCGTTCTATTTGGCCTTTTTCGGCTTGGGGGCCGGGGCGTTTTCGGCCCACTGCTTCTGGGCCTTCTCGATCTGCTCGTCGCTGAGCCCAAAGCCCTTGAGTATGCCGGCGGCCATCATGCGATTGCCTGCCGGGTTCATGTGGACACCGTCGCTGGTGAGCAAGTTGCCCTTCTTCGTCGGGCCGGCCTTGGCGATCTCGGCCTGCATTTCGGCATTCAAATCGCCCAGCAGGCACTTCTTCTCTTTGGCCAGCGAGCACAGGAACTCGTTGTAAACGGCGAGCTTCTGGTTGTTGGCGTTGGGCTGGTCTTCGCCGATCATCGTGGACGTGAGGATCATCACCTTCACGTTCGCCGCCTGGCAGCGGTCGATGATCGCGGAGATGTTCTTCTTGTACTGCTCGAGCGGCACGCCTCGGGCACCGTGCCAAACGTCGTTGACGCCGCAGCTCAAGGTCATCCAGTCGGGTTTCTTGCTGAGTACGTCGCGATCAAGCCGGGCGAGCATGTCGTTCGACTTGTGGCCGCTGATGCCGGCCGGGATGGCCGTGGTCTTGATGTCGTTCGCCTCCAGTCCGCGGATGACCAGTCGCAAGTAGCCGTTAGGCCCCGCGCCGGCCTGGGTGATCGAATCGCCCAGGAAGGCAATCTTCTGGCCGCTCTTGATGGGCAACTCCTCCGCGCGAAGTGCTGCGGAACCGGTAATGACGATCGCCAAGGCGGCAATCCAAGTGTGCTTCAGGGAACTTTGCATGGGGACATTCCTTTTCGGGTGGGGCGGGGCGGGACGTGATAATGGGGG
>JBAWVO010000435.1:0-4427 GCA_037147235.1 Planctomycetota bacterium
GTACCAAAGAGTCAATGCTTGCATTTCTCGTAGAGAGTTTCAGGCGCTATATCAGCTCCGTTAGGCCAGGCGATTGTGCCGCCTTCTATTCTCGCCTGCCGGAAGAAATCAAGATTCTTAAGCGGAGCAAAAACGGGACCCCGCTGTAGATATTCAGAGAAATCAACAACAGCGCTGGCGCCATCATCGAAAATAATCAGGAAGGAATAATCTGATTTGTACTCAATTTGTTGAACATCGTTTAAATTCCACATGTGGCACCTCAATCCAATGGGGCGATTTTCTTGATTTCTTTTCCCGCCTGCGCCAGTTCCCAATCCTCGCGCAATTCGAGGGCATGCATATCAATCCATTCGCGCACCAATCGAACGGCCGTTCGGGGCGCGGGGTCAGACTGTAAATTGCAATTACGGGATCCTGCCTCGCTAAACCCCTCACCCAGGTCGATTGACTCTCAGGAGACAGCCTCGATAATCAACCTTGACTGATAATGCCTCATGTATCCGCTCAGCCAAACCGTTGAAATCCATATCAAAGGTGCAGACCAGTATTCCCCAGTGATCGGGATGGATTGTGTGCAGGGTTACAAAATGCCGACGATTAAGCGTTACCACAATCCGTTGGTTCCGGATCGCGTAATCAAGAACCGATTCATCTGACATGGCGCGACCACTGTTCCCGGCGTCATGCGACGTTTCTACATCGTGCCCCAAAAAACGCAAATGCTCAACGGCTTGCTGGGGAAAATTCTCGTTGGTATAGATCCGTGCCACGTTACGCCTGTTCATTAACCAATATCTGAGCCTCGATCGCGTCTCGATGAGTACGGGTGTAGGCCCACGCCTCTGCAAGATCCTCGGCATTAAGCGCAGGGTAAGCCTTTAACAACTCAGACTCCGTGACACCCAAATGCCTTGCCTGGACAAGCGTCCAAACAGGAATGCGGGTTCTCACCACGCAAGGATCCCCTCCACACACATCAGGCCGGCTCTCTATCCCGGGAAAAGCATCACCCAAATCCGACACAACCCACTGCAAAATCTGAGCCTTCTCGGAACGGTTCATCTTCCCGATCATTTCGCCAACTTGTTCAAGCAACGCAGTCATATTTACAGACTACCCCAAATTGCAAAGAGTATCAAGTACACGACAGCAATTCTCATTAACTTGCCAATGCCCGTAATTACGTACTTATTATCGTTCTTTATTTCGTTTCAAAAGAGCCATTAGCTCATTTGTCTCGTTTTTCATACTCGTTGTTTCATTCGTGTCGCCGGATAAGCGAGTCGGCTTGAATGTTTTTAATGGGGAGATCCAGTGTATACCCGGCATGCATATTCCGAGGAGGCGATCGTTCTGGGAGGATTGCCGTCCAAGAGTTTGGATCAAACGGCAGGGTATACGGGCAGGCCGGATCCATTTCATTGCGCATAATCTTCGACGACAGGCGAAAGAAGCCCCGCCAGTGGCCCGCGACGGCTACAAACAACCTTCCGCAGGCGGCTTCGGCAAAACCATCCGGAAGGTGGCGAAGGTTCCATACTTGGACGGCGACGTCGGTCTGCCTCTTATGCTCCAGCACCTCTCTTGACATCCATACCCCAATGTCCGGCACAGCAGTGTTTCTCCCCTACATCATTGCGAACAAGTCATACGGTGACAGTGTTCAAGTTTGCCCCGTGAACTACGATTCGTCAAATTTTTAAACAAGGAAATAACCATGAAACCCATTCCGTTCCGTCGTCCGCCAAGTAAACTGCCTGTTGATCCGAGTCGGATCCGTAGCATGCCCGCTCAGTTCGCGCCGATAGATCGCCGCTTGATTTATGATCGGCATCTTTGCGTCTTAACGCATGCACAGATGGCTCTGTATCTTTTCCTGCACTGCGTGGGGGATGCAGCAGGCCTTTCCTATTATTCGGATGAGCGTATCTGTCAGTTTCTACGCTTGGGAGATGCAGCGTTGCGTGAAGCTCGCCAGGGTTTGATCCAGCAACAGTTCATCCTGTATCGCAGACCTATGTATCAACTCTTGGACTTGCCGCAACTTGTCTCTACTTCCTGCCCCGTGAATCCTCCATGTGCCCCCTCGGAGCCGGGTAGTTCACGGCCCAGTCAGTCACCACGCAAAAGTGTAGGTGCCAACGGTGAGGCCGCCGTGATAGGCGAGATCATCAGCCAATGGTGTTCCCTGGGAGGTCAGGTATGACAACGCCTTCTATTCCCGTCCATACTCTCAAGGGTAGTGGCGACTATTGTGTGCGCCCGCCGAACGCCGGCACCCCTGAAGGAGATTGGCAACTCATCAGTCCTGACGGCCAACCGGTGATTGAAGTCAACCGATTCCTCCACACGGTGGGCCTACGAGGGCTACGTGCACGCACCTTGCGCGCGTATGCCTACGATCTGCTTTGTGCATTGCGGTGGATGCGCATGACAGACCGATATATTGCCGACATCTCCGCCGAGAGTTTGCTTGATTTCATTGAGTACCAAAGGCAATCACCGCCAGCCGCTGCGGCCACGATCAATCGGCGCCTGGAAGTGCTTCAGCGGTTGGCTGCCTTCGTGACAGGAAAACATCCGGCGGGTGTAACTTGGCTCTGTGCAGGGCCGATGCCCACGCGCCGGGGACGGCGCGCCTTTGCCGTCAGGGTACGCACGGCTCATCCTTTGATCACGCCTTTGACGGATCAGGCTGCACTGACCTTTTTTGACACACTGAACACGGCACGCGACCGAGCCATTACTTTATTAATGTGGGTCACCGGCTTGCGCTCGTGCGAGATTTTGAATCTCACATTAGTGGATGTTGACTTCCAGGCTATGAGCCTGAAAATCATCGGAAAAGGCCTTAAAGAACGGGTAATGCCTTTGGCCGAAACTGTGTCCAAAGTTATGCTTCAGTACCTGACATACGAGCGGCCGGCACGCGCTTCGTCACAGTTCTTTGTGGTATTGAAAAACCCTCACCGGGGTCAACCGATGACCTACAGCGGGCTACATCGAATCTTCCGCTACCATCGCGCCACCAGCCAGATCCTCAACGCAAACCCACATCGTTTCCGTCACACCTTTGGCGCCAATATGACGCGCTGTCGTGTGCCTCTGGCTATCCTGGCCAAAATGATGGGCCATAGCTCGCCCCAAACCACTTTGCGTTACATTCAACTTAACGATCAAGACGTACGCCAACAATATGAAGATGCTATCAAAACACTCAACGCCAGCAATATGGTCACTGCCTGATCCTCTGCAAACGAGCGTTGAACGCTACATCCGACTCCGCAGCCAGACACTCCGCCCCGCTAGTGTGTGCATCAAGCGTGGAAGCCTTCTCGGCATGGTTCGCTTCTTGAGAACCCACCACCCCCAAATCCACTCTTGGGCACAACTGCGCCGCGTTCCCCACATTGAAGACTGGCTGAACTATCTGCACGACTTACCGCTCAAAGCCAATACCCGGTTGCTCCGAGTTGGCGATGTGAGTCTGTTTTTCGACGATTTATTCCGGTGGCAGTGGCCAGACGCACCACCCCCTGGCCTGTTACGCCAGGAAGATCGACCTCATGCAGAACACCACTTACCCAAACCGTTACCTCCCGATGGAGATCAAGCCATTCAGAAAGTGCTCAGGAATGAATCAACCCTGACTGCTATGGGACTACTGTTGTTGCGTCTTACCGGCATGCGCATGGGCGAGTTGCGCGATTTGAAACGTAATGCCATGGATCAACGACAACCCAATCAATGGACATTGCATGTGCCTATAGGTAAAACCCGCAGAGAAAGGGTGATTCCCCTTACCCCTCAGGCAGTGCAACTCGTACAAGCAATCCAATGCCAGCGAGGAAGCCAACTCGGTTTAAACGTAATGCCTGAAACAGCGGCACAGTATCTGATGGTCAATCCGCAGGGCAGGCGACCAGGGCGCCAACTGTATGCGCACACGCTTAAAATGCTGACGCAACATCTGCTCCCTTCTGATCATATCCATCCTCACCGACTACGACACACCTTTGCCACGGAAATGATCCGCGGGGGTATGAGTGTCCAAGTCCTGATGAAAATACTCGGCCACACCAACCCCGCAATGACCATGCGCTATGTCGAAATAACTGCCGAGGACCTGCGCTGTGATTATGAAAAGGCACTCAATAAACTCTCGATTCTTCATCAGATCCATCTGCCAGATCCATCTGCCGCAGCTCGCGGAACTCTCCAGCTACACGATCTTTTTCACCTCTTAATTCAAAATCTTGAAGCAATGCATCGCGACAGTGCTAACACGAACATGGCCTCGACGGTAGGGCGCTTCGTCAAGCGCCTTCGCCGAACCAGAGACGATTTGCGTAATCTTCTCGAAAGATAGAGTAAATAAAATAATGCCCGAAATCTGGTGGCCGATTGGCAAGTGTATTCTCATT
>JBAWVO010000436.1:0-4390 GCA_037147235.1 Planctomycetota bacterium
AAGTAGCAGGCACACTCCGTGTGCCGTCTGCCCCCGCTCGGCGAGTGGGCAAAACGCGACAGTTATTTCTGCGCCAACCCTTACCGCTGTTCTGGACCGGTTCGCGTAACGCACCATTAGAGGCTTCACCCACCCTACTTCGAGCTAGCAGTGACAGCAGTTAGCAAGGTTATGATCGAGGCTGAAAAGCCCTCACCCCCGGCCTGCCCCCCCCATCGAAAGGGTGTTGCCGGAGTGGCTTCTCCCTCGGTTGCCTGTCTTTTTTAAAACTAAGTTGTAGAATTAACGGATAAAGTAGGGGATCTCCGAAAAATTAAGCGACTGCCTATTGCTTTTTCCTAGTTATAAGGTTTCAATAAAAATAGGATAGGGAGGTTCAGATGCCGATGGTACGGCTTCGCCGTGTTCTTCCCATGTTTTCAGAAAACCGCTTGCCGATGTCCCTGCCTTAACGAAACCGCAAAAGTATGCTTGGTATTTGCAGATTGCGGTCCCGCCCCCTAAACGAAGATTTTGATAATGCCGATGAAACCTTTACGCCATTCCCGGCGTATCACAAGGAATCTTCCGAAGGCCACGACGTTCCACCAACGCGGCAAGGTCTTCATTTCCCTGCGGTGAGAAACAACTACTATGGAATTTCGTAAAGTGCTGGCCTTGCGTGGTCCGAACGTCTGGACCAACGCACCCGTGATTGAGGTCTGGTTGGATCTGAAGGATCTCGACCGCCCTTCCACCGACTTCCCCGGGTTCAGCGATCGGCTGATAGGCTGGCTGCCCACCATGATCGAGCATCGGTGCAGTACCGGTACACGTGGCGGATTTTTTCAAAGGCTTCGGGACGGAACCTATCCCGGCCATATTCTCGAGCATGTTATCCTGGAATTGCAGTCGCTTGTCGGTCCGGAAGTCGGATTTGGACGCACCCGCCAAACCTCGGAGCCAGGCGTTTATCGCGTGGTCTTCAAATACCATGAGGAGCAAGTAGCACGGGAGTGTCTCCATGCGGCACGGGAGATCGTTCTGGCGGCAATCCACGATCTTCCCTATGACATCAAGGCCGCGGTCGAGCGGCTGCGCGACTTTGCCCAGGAGGCATGCCTTGGCCCTAGCACCAGCGCGATTGTCGAAGCGGCGAATGCCCGCGGCATTCCCACGCGGCGGTTGAACGCCCACAGCATGGTGCAGTTTGGCTACGGTAGGAAACTTCGCCGCATCCAGGCCACCGAGACCGACCGTACCGGTGCCATTGCCGAAATGATCGCCCAGGACAAGGAATTGACGCGGACTTTATTGAAGGCCATCGGCGTGCCGGTCCCTGAAGGCCGGCCGGTAAACGATGCGGACGACGCCTGGGTGGCTGCCTGCGACATCGGCGTGCCGGTCGTCGTCAAACCCCGCGACGGCAATCAAGGCCGCGGCGTGGCCACCAATCTCACCACCCGCGAGCAGATTTTGGCGGCCTATCAGGCTGCCTTGGCCGAGAGCAAGCAAGTGGTTGTGGAGAAGTTTGCGCCGGGACACGACTACCGCGTCCTGGTCGTCGGTGGAAAGGTCGTGGCGGCGGCCCGCCGCGAGCCGGCCCAAGTGCTGGGCGACGGCGTGCGAACGATTCGTGAACTGGTCGATGCGACCAATCTTGACCCGCGTCGCGGCGAGCATCATGCCACCGTATTGAGCAAGATCAAACTTGACGCCGTGGCACTGGGTGTGTTAACCGATCAAGGCTACACGCCCGATTCGGTCCCGCCCGCCGGCACCGTGGTCCTCATTCGCCGCAACGGCAACCTGAGTACCGGCGGTACGGCTATCGACGTGACCGAGCGAGTCCATCCCCAGGTGGCGGCCCGCGCCGTGGAAGCGGCACAGATGATCGGCCTGGACATTGCCGGCGTGGACGTCGTGGCAACCGATATCAGCGCACCCCTGGAGGAGCAAAGCGGCGTGATCGTGGAGGTCAACGCGGCCCCGGGGTTGCGGATGCACTTGCAGCCCTCGGTCGGAATCTCCCGGCCCGTCGGCGAAGCGATCGTTTCCACGCTCTTCCCCGATGGTGACGACGGGCGAATTCCCATCGTCGCAGTGACGGGCACCAACGGCAAGACGACCACCACGCGTTTCATCGCGCACATCCTTCGCGGCAAAGGCATCCGCGTCGGCATGACATGCACCGATGGCATCTACGTCGATAGCCGCCGCATCGATACGGGCGACTGCGCCGGGCCAAAGAGTGCTCGCGCGGTGCTCATGAACCCGTCGGTCGAGGCTGCCGTTTTTGAAACGGCCCGCGGCGGCATCCTTCGTGAAGGTTTGGCCTTTGACTGCTGCGATGTCGCGGTAGTGACCAACATCGGCGAGGGCGATCACCTCGGCCTGAATGAGGTCCACACGGTCGAGACCCTGGCCAAGGTGAAGCGTTGCATTGTCGATGTCGTGCCACCCGATGGCACTTCGGTCTTGAATGCCAACGATCCGCACTGCGTTGCCATGGAGCCTTATTCGGCGGGCAAGATCTGCTACTTCGCGCTGGACGGCAATCATCCGGTGATCGTGCGGCATCGCAACGCCGGTGGGCAGGCCATCTTTGTTCGCGAGAACACAATCATCGTCGCCGAAGGCTCGCGGGAGGAAACATTCCTGTCGCTCAACAGCGTTCCGTTGACCAGTGGCGGCAAGGTTTCCTTCCACGTGGAAAACACCCTGGCTGCGATTGCCGCTGCGATGGCTCTGAAGGTGCCGGCCGACGTGATTCGCGCCCGGGCCGAATCGTTCGCGGCCGATATGGACAAGGTTCCGGCCCGTTTCAACATTTTGGAGATCCACGGGGCGACGGTAATCGTCGACTACGGCCACAATGCAGACGCCTTGGCCGCCTTGATTCCGGTACTGGACAAATTCCCGCACCAGCGACGGACCTGCGTCTACAGCACGGCCGGTGATCGGCGCGATTGCGACATGATCCGCCAGGGCGAGTTGCTGGGCGATGCCTTCGACCAGGTGATCCTGTATGAGGATCACTATCTTCGCGGCCGCGCGGAAGGCGAGATCACTCGCCTCTTCCGCAACGGCGCGGAGAAGGGCAAGCGGGTGCGGCAGATCGACGAGATTCGCGGTGCCGATGCCGCCGTCGAATTTGCCCTTCGCGTCGCTCAGTCAGGCGACCTGATCCTTGTTCAGGCCGACACGGTCGACGAAACCGTCAGTTTCATCCGCGGATACTTGGAAGCCATCGAGCCTGATCCCGTTTTGGAGGAGACAAGGGTCGCCCCCACCGCGCCGCCGGCCGACCTGACCGCCAAGACCCCTGCGGTGATTCAAATGGTTTCGACTGCCGCAGCATCCCGAACCGCCCGATAACCGCGAAGCGGTTCAAGTAGCGTGGGGCGTGGAGCAGGATCCCGCGAAAAGGTTCCCGTACCCCGAAGGGGTATCACAGCAAAGCCCAGGGTCGCGCAGCGCACCTGGGTTGGCGGACCCGCGTTGTTCCCGTACCCCGAAGTGGAATTCGTGTGGCTCGGTCGGAGACCGGCCACAATGCGCTCCCCGCTCCCCGCTTCGCGGGTGAATACGGTGCAAACGGCAACCCTGTTCGGCGGGATCTCCACTGCTATCACTGCTGGCATGAAACACGCCTTTATTGCTACAGCGATTCTCGGTATGATGCCACCGGTGTTACGCAGAAGATTTGTCAACGGAAGGAATATCATGGGTGCATTGTCGCAACGCACGATTGCCAAGGTGAGCGGGCCTGCTTGGGAGCAGCTTCGCGGGCAGTTCATGCAGATTGCTCGATTGCTTTTGGCGGTTTCCCCCGAAGCCGACAGCGATTTGCTCACCACCTACGTCAAATTCACGGTCAACAGCGATGCAAGTTGCCCTGTCTACGCTGCCGTCTGGCTGAAAAGCAGCAAGCGATTGATCGTGGGGCTGGCCTTGCCCGAGGACTGCGAAGCCGAGGAACTTGGCCCTGCACTACCGGGAACGATGTATCGTGGCCTCACAAAATACTTCGTTGTAGAACGCGGCGGCACTGCGCCAAATCGCCTGGCGGAATGGGCAATGACCGCGTATCAAAATGCCTTGTCCGCGAAACCTTTGACGGGTTTCATGACCCAATTTACGGCACGAGAACAATTCCCTGGGTTACTGCGACGGGCCGGATGACCTCAAGGAAACGGTAAAGTGGCTCTACCGGTTTTAGCCGCAGCAGTAGGGTGGGGAGAGTGAAACGAGCCCCCATACGAACGAAATTAAGGAATTGGTATAAGTATAGGCAATTGGAGAGACTAGCTAGTGTCTGTCGGAAAAAGGCTATTTTTGCGATCCGGCGGGGGGGGCCCAGCAGTACGGCGGTGTGGTAATGGACGGTCCGAGGCGTTGCCAAGGCTGT
>JBAWVO010000437.1:0-4382 GCA_037147235.1 Planctomycetota bacterium
GTGTCAGTTCGGCCAAAAGCAACCCGATTCTCCGACCAGAGGGTGGGAATTCACAACAAGCATTACGGGTACGACGGGTGGTTCGCGACGTCCTACGGCAAAACGCAACCGTGGCCCCCTTACGACATCCGCGACTACCGCTACTATCCGAAATGCGCGGCGTATTTATGGGGCGATGATCCGCTGCTGCTACCGCAGATGGGCAAGCGCATCTTCTTCGATCAGCACGACGGCACCGGACGGCTTACCTGGGATCCGCAAGGCCAGTGCGGCATTCATATCGCCCACGTGGCAAAGCACTTTTCCGACTACTTGCGCTACGCTGAGCAAGACGCGTTCGTGAAAGACAACTGGCAAAGATTGCTCCGCATCGTGAAGTGGAGCCTGGCGACATATGACCGCAACGAGGACGGCTTGATCGAACATGGCGAGCAGGTGCCGACCCGCCTCTGGGGTCTGCTGATCGGCGAGCCGTACAACGGCTTCGACTGGGATCAGACGCAAAACGACGTCGTCGTTGTGGCGAGCATGGAAATGTGCGAGTTGCTGCAACTGCTGGCGTCCTACGGCGAAGCCAACAAGTTGCCCGAAGCCGGTTGGCTCCGTTCCAAGGCGACCCAGTCGCGCGATGCTATCGAGAAGCGCGCCTGGGATCCGCTGGCCGACTACTACTATCTTCTCGAGCGCGCGGCGGAAAAGCGATGGTATCACAGTGGCAGGGGCATCGACGAGAAAAGCCGGGAGCTGGACGTGACGCCCTACTACGCCGCCTTCGTGAGCGGCGAGGACGCCCGTGGAAGGAAGGTAGCAGAGTATGCCAGGCACGTCCTGATGGATCTCAATGTCTTTCCGATGCCGCTGATGTATCCGCTCTACTTCTGGGGCAAATATGAGCCTGAACGATTCATCCCCGGCGGCTGCTTCGAGGAGTCCTACTACAACTGTGTCCGTGCCTTCTCCAAGTATGGCATGTTAGATGCGCTCTTTACCGCCATCAAGCGTCGCAGTGATGCACACGCGCGGGACAAGGACTGTTTCGAGTGGTACATGCCCGACGGAACGAATATAGGATACTGGCGAGACCGGTACGGAATTTCAGGCGCAGCGCACATCAGCGCCATCATTGAGGGACTGTTTGGAATTTTGCCCACTCAGTTCGGCTTCAACGAGGTCAACATCTGGCCGGCCATTCCCCAAAGCTGGGCCGACCATCCGGCAACGATCAGCGTAACGCTGCCGGACAGCGGCTTCCTGAAGTACACGTATCAACTCAGCAAGGCACCCAAGACGGTCAAGTTGACCCTTGAGACAAACAAGGAACGCGCGGGCCATTTCCGCATCCCCATTGCGGGCCACGCACGACTCACAACGTGGAACGGAAAACCGATCCAGTGCGACCTTTCGCCCCAAGCCGACGGTCGCGGAGAATGGGTGCGCTTCAACAGGTCGTTTGATAAGGCAGTTCTGGAGATTGAGATAGAATGAACTCTGTCGCCAAGCGAGACCAAGGGATGAAGAAACTGCTCAATGTTAGGCGTAGCGCTTTTCGCAATAGCGGGGAGCGGAGCTTGATGAGCGCGAAGGGTTTGACGTCGAAGTGGTGGGGCAGGGGCAGTTTGTCGAGTTCGGTGGCGATGGCTGCGGCGCCGATCCCGTCGATCTCACCCCACAGCGCCAGGTCCACGTCGGATTGGAGTGGCTGACATTCCAGCGCATGAAACTCCGGCTCCAAGAGTCAGGCAGGAATGCCTGAGCTACTGTGGCGTGCCTGACGCCACCGCCACGGTCTGCCGCGGGATGCGTCAGCCACGGTTTGGAGCGCTCCAATCGGCATTATTTCCTGAAAGTGGTCTAACTGTCGAGCCCGTCCATGCCGCAGAGATCGACCAGGGGCGCGGCAATGGCGTTGCAAGCTCATCCGGGGACCGGATGCGTGAAATTTCCGATAATCTTCTTGATATGAACAAGTGGTTGGGCATTCTCACCGGCGATGAACTTCCCGATGAATCCCGGCACTTCCTTTCCCTGTCCTCGGGTCCGGCCACCGGTTCATGCCCCGGCCCTCACCCCCAAAGCAAATTCCTTGACCATAAGAATCATGAGCAAACATTCCCTGATCGCCGGCCTGCTGGTCGCGTCCCTGCTGTGCTGGAGCACCCGCGCCGCCGCAGCCACTTTCGTCGTTTCCCCACAAGGCAACGATGCCAACGCGGGCACGAAGGACCAGCCGTTCGCCACCCTCACCAAGGCTCGCGACGCGGTGCGCGCGAAGATCGCCGGCGGGATGACGGCCGATGTGGTCGTCGAGATCGCCCCGGGCCAGTACTATCACTCGGAGCCGGTGCGCTTTGACGAGCGGGACAGCGGCCGCGACGGCCATACCGTCATCTACCGTGGCACGACCAAGGAAGGCGTGAAGCTCTACGGCGGCCAGGCGGCCACACTATGGGAGAAGGTCAAGGACAACATCTGGCGCGCGCCGATCGCCAAGGACCAGCCGCTCTATCAACTCATCGTCGACGACCAACCGGCGGTGATGGCGCGTTTCCCGAAGGACGGCGACGGCTACAGCATGAGCTGGTGCGAGGGCGGCAAGGTGCCCGAAGCGTGGCGCAAGTGGGAGTTTAGCGACGCCCAGATTGTCGGCTTCCTGGGACCTAACTGGTTTGGCGACACGGCCAAGATCACCGGGGTGGACCCTAACACCGGCCAGATTTCCAGTGGCGGCGGCGCGGGGTATTTCGGCGGGATGGGCGCGCGGCGCTACATTCGCGGGGTGCTGGGTCTGCTCACCGAGCCGGGCGAGTGGTGCCCGCAGCGCAAGGAAGGTTATGTCTATTACCGGCCGGTGACGGGCGAGCCCAAGGACCACTCGGTGGTGGTGCCCTTCCTCAAGCGGCTGCTGGACATCCGCGGGTCGGCCGCCGACAAGCCGGTGCGCAACCTGCGCTTCGAGTTGTTGGAGATGATCGGCACCGATTCGTTCGAGGCGTTTGCCATTCCGGCCGTCGGCGTGCTTGATGACGGCAACATCGAGGGCTTGGTGCGCATCGAGAACGCGAGCAGGATCACCCTGCGCGGCTGCAAGCTGTTGGGGTCGGGATGGATCGGCGTGGTGATGCAGCACTTCGCTCAGGAGTGTGAAATCTCCAATTGCCTGATCGACTACTCGGGATTCAACGGCGTGTTTGCCAACGGCTACAATCCGGGAGTGCCGCCGTTCAAGACGCCGCAGGAAGCCAACGTCAACTTCGGCCACAAAATCTATAACAATGCCATCCTCAACAGCGGCATGCACATGGGCCATGGCGCCGCCATCCAGTTCTGGCAGAGCGGCCGCAACACGGTGGAAAACAACTACCTCCGCCGCGCGCCGCGCTACGGCGTCGGCTACAACGGCTGGCCCTGGAACAAGGGCGACAAGATCTACGGCATCGAGGTCACCGATGAAAACCAATACCAGTTCCGTTACTGCAATAACAACATCGTGCGTTACAACGACGTGGCCCTGGTCTGCCGCGACAGTTCGGATTACGGCGCACTGCAGTGCTGGTGGCCCGGGCGCGACTGCCTGTGGGAATACAACGCGATCCACGACGTCCACGCTGATGTGGACTGGGACGGCTGGGCGCACGGCGTGCATCCCGACGACGGCGTGGACTACTGGACGATGCGCGGCTGCGTGTTCTACTTTATCCAGGGCGGCAACGCCACCGGCGGCTGGATGCTCAAAGGCCAGCACCAACTGGCCGACAACAACGTGCTCGCCGACAGCCGGATGAACCGCGCGGTGACGGCCGAACCCTATGGGCGGGCTGTTTTCGACATTTCTAACACCCACAACATCTTCGCCTGCGAGGTCAAGGATTACTACACCGGCGGCGGCAAGGACATGGTCAAGGAATTCGACTTCAACGTTTTCTGGCCGGCCTCGCCCAAGATCGACGGCTACCGGACCTGGGGCGCCGAGAAACACTCGGTGTGCGAGGACCCGCAGTTCGTGTTTAAAAACAAGCCGTGGGACCGGACGTGGGGCGATTACGCGGTGCTGCCCGGTTCGCCGGCACTCAAGCTCGGCTTCAAACCGATCCCGATGGAAAAAATCGGCCTGCGCACCAAGGAATATCCGTTTGACCTGGGCGTGATCGAGCGGCGGTCCGCGCTGCACAAGATCCAGGCCGAGGACAACGACCGCATCTATCACGCCAGCAACTATGGCAGCACCCATGTGCATCACATCGAACAGGGTGCATGGACAAAGTATGCCAATATCGACTTCGGCAAACAGGCACCCCAAAAAATCGTGGCCGCTATCAACTACTTCCAAGGCCGGCAACGCTACGGCACCGAAATCGTCGCCACCCCGCTGCGCGAGCAACCCG
>JBAWVO010000438.1:0-4368 GCA_037147235.1 Planctomycetota bacterium
CGATAAAACCGAATACGCTGCGGCAATTTTTGGCGGCGTAATTCGCGAGGTTTACAGGATTGCCACATGGTTACCCGCTGAGTCGACGTTGTATCTCGATCCGAAACGGAACTACGAGCCGAACAGCCGTTTTGAATTCGTCGGCAAGGTCGCTGAAAAAGCCATCCGTGATCAATACAGGTGGCGTTCAGTTGCTCATCTCTACAGCCGCGGTGCAGCCAACCCTATCATGTATGTAGGTCCGGCTTTTCCTAAACCTATGGCAGAGACTCTCGACTGAAGCACTGAGGTATTGAAACAGCCAGCTCAAACCGACGGACTAAATCGCGTCAAAAGTCAGAAGTGAGATCAGAGTCCAGACCGGCAACGTCATCACGGATGTCATAGAAAACAAATAAAGTATGAATCAAACAGTCGAACCAACATACATTATGACCCAAGGCATTCAATTCAGACCTACAATCATTGGTAAAAGCTTCTTCCTAATCACGCTCGTCTCCATAAGTTCGTTTTTCTCAAGTTGCAATAGTAAAAGCACAAGCCAGGATGCGGCCGTTCCAGCCAATGCGGCCGTGCCAGTCAATGCGGAAGAGATAAGTAGTGAAATAACCTCTTTTGAAAAGGAAATCGGGGAAGTTATTGTGCATTTTGAGCAGGGCGAGGTTTCACGTTTTCCTGAAAAAACACACAAAACATGGCTTCATTTAACTAACTTGAAAAAAGTCATGTCTAAAGCGCAAATAAATGGAATGGCAAAGATCACACTCAATCTTGCCACTACATCCAGAAAGTACGCCGAAAGTGGAAATGCCAGCGCTCAATATATTCTTGGAAGATGCTACGCCCGTGGGGAAGGAGTGGCAAAGGATCCAGTCCAGGCTGTTCAATGGTTTTGCAAGGCAGCTGGCCAGGACGACACAAGGGCCCAAAATGCTCTTGGTGACTGCTACATGACTGGCGAAGGAGTGAGCAAGGATCCAGCAAAGGCAGTTCAATGGTATCGCATGGCAGCGGACCAGGGAGACGAGTGGGTACAAGTTGATCTTGCATTTTGCTACGCGACTGGCGAAGGAGTGGGAGAAAAGGATCTAGTGCAGGCAGCTCAATGGTTTCGCAAGGCAGCGGATCAGGGCAATTCGTACGCTCAATCGACTTTGGGAGCTTACTACGCGACTGGCGAAGGAGTGAACAAGGATCCAGTTTAGGCAGCTCAATGGTATCGCAAGGCAGCGGACCAGGGCATTGCATTGGCACAATGGGCACTAGGTGGTTTATACTTATTTGGCAAAGGCGTGCCGCAGGATAGTGCGCAGGCATTTCAATGGTATCACAAGGCGGCCGTTCAGGGCCTACCGGAAGCTGAAGGCTGTCTCGGAGTCTGCTATCAACAGGGACTTGGGGTGAACAAGGATCCAGTGCAGGCAGTTCAATGGTTTCGCAAGGCAGCGGATCAGGGCCAGGCAGAATCGCGGAAGCAGTGGTGGCGGGCTGCTGCACAGTTTCGCAAGGCAGCGGAGAGCCAGGCAGAATCTGCACGTAGTCTTGGAGATTGCTGTCACCGGTCACTTCAAAATGCACCACCTGTGGTCACTTCAAAGTGCACCACTTCGGACGGGTGATTCTTGATGGATTGGGTCGGCGGTTGGCAAGATGATAGCGAACTGGGCGGAGATTTTTTTCCTGGGCGTGCACCGCTGGATGAGAGGGAGTTTTGATACGAGGTTTGGCTGGTGGCGTGGATTGCCGGACATCAGTCATGCACGGCCTTGGAGGAAAGTTGCCCACAAGGTTCCTTCGCGAGAATGGGCCCGTAGGAAATAGCTCGTCGGAGCGAAGGGTTCTTGTGGGCAACTTTCCGGACGTTGGTTTCATTTTCCCGGTTTCCTTACGGTGGCCTTTGTCGTTGCCTTGTGATCGACACCTGTCGCCAAGCGGTGGCTGCGGCCGTTGATGGCGATGACCTCGGCACGGTGCAGCAAGCGGTCGAGGATGGCTCCGGCGGCTGGAACATCGCCTAACAGCTTCCCCCATTCGTCCACTGGTCGGTTGGAGGTCATGATGGTTGAGCGGACCTCGTGACGCCGCAGGATAATTTCGAGTAACAGTTCGCCGCTGCGTGGTGGTAGGGTCTTGAGTCCCATATCGTCGATAATAAGCAGATCTGGCTTGAGGTAACGTGCCAGCAGGCGGCTCTCCTCGACTCCTCCTTCACTGGCGGCCAGATCGCGCACCAGATCGAAAATCGAGCGGTAATACGTCGTGTGTCCGAGGCGGATGGCCTCGCGCCCCAGCGCCTGGGCCAGGTGGCTTTTGCCGACTCCCGGCGGTCCCACCAGCAGCACGTCGCGCGACTCGGCCACGAACCGGCAGGTCGCCAGTTGATAGACACGGTCACGCGGGATGGACGGATTGAAGCTGAAATCAAAACCATCCAAACTGCGCAATTCGCGAAAATCGGCACCCTTGATCCGCCGGGCTACCGTGCGCCCGTCGCGCACGGCCAGTTCGTCCTGGAAGAGCAGTTCAAGGAACTCGTCGTGGGCCAACCTGTTAGAGGAGGCTTCTAACAGGCGTGTTTCGAGCGATTCTGCAAGGCCGCCAAGACGGAGTTTGCGGGCGTGAGTTTTGAGGGTGGTTAGTTGACTCATGATGCTTTGGATGTGGTTTGCGGTTCTGTTAGTGCGGTGGTTGCGGGATGGAAAATATCGCCGTCGGGATCCTTGCTGCGGATGAAATCTGCGTAGGCTGACAGCGGACGGATGATCGGATCGATCTCGCGCAGCTCCATTTGGATCTGCCCGGGGGCATCGCTTTCGGACTCTAACATCAGTTTGATCGCCCGATAGGCCGGCAGACCGGCTGCGGCGTCCATGGCCTTGGCGCAAGCGGCATCGATGTCGGCGGCGCGGCGTTTGTCGGTCAAATGGCACAGTCCCATGATACTGCGGATCGCCTCGGCTCCGCGTTGTTCGAGGGCCCGGTGCGCCCAACGTCCCGCCGCCTCTCCCAAAGCCGCAGCCCGCGAGAGCCAGTAGTCGGCGCTTTGCTTGATGCTGCCGTGCAGGCCCCGCACGCCCAGACATCGGCTGAACTTGCCCGGTTCCAGTCGAGTATGGCAGGCAACCTGTTCCATGCGATCGTTCAACAGGCGCACCATCCGCCCGTCCCAGCGCACCCACACCTGTCGCCCGATGAACTCCGGCGGGGCCTCGTAATAGGCCTTGGCCACTTCCACGAAACTGTCCCGCTGCACCCGGCGGCGGCCTTCTTGATAGCTCTCGTAAACCGACGCGGGCAACGGCCCGAGCGCCTTGCGTTCTTCCTCGAACACGGCGGCCACCTGACGCCGGGTCGTGCCATGCACCCGCTTGTCGGCCACCTGTTCCTCCCAGTGAATCAGGTGGGCGTTCTGCTCGTTGAGCGAGACGAACTGACGACCCTTGAGCGCGTTGTTTTTGGCATAACCCACGCCGCGCTCCACCTTGCCCTTGTGCTGGGGAGAGTAGGGGCGGCAAGGCATCGGCGTCATGCCGTAATGGCGGCAAAAATCCGCCAGTTTCGGATTGATGGCCGGATCATACCAATCCGCCTTGATCACCGCCGCCTTGAGGTTGTCGAGATTGAGCAACCGGGGCACACCACCGAAATACCGCACGGCGTTTTCAAGCACCCGAATAAACGTCTCGGTGTCCTGGCGCAGCACCACTTCGGTGTAGCCTTTGCGCGAGTAGCTCAAAACCGCCCGGAACAACCACGTCCGCCGGGCTTTGCCGCCAGCCTCGACGAGGGGCGCGCCAAGTCCGAAATCCACCTGCATCTCCTCTCCCGGCTGGCACTCAATGCGCCAAACCCGTTCCGGTTCGCTGGCCTTGAGCTTGGCCACGTAACGCCGCACCGACGGATAGGATCCGCCAAATCCATGCCCGGCCACCAGATCCTGATAGATACGCTGCGCGCTCAACCCAAGTTCAAGCATCGGCGCAATGACCTCCCGGGACCCGTTGCACAAACTGCGCGAGCCGGTGGTCACCTCGGTGGTGCACTTTGGCCCATCCGCAAGCACAGAGCCGATGATCACCTGGGTGGTGCACTTTGACTCATCCGAAGTGCCGGAGCCGGTGGTCACTTCAGTGGTGCACTTTGGCACCGCCCCGGCCGCATAGCGCTTCACCGTGCGGCGGTTGACGCCCAGCGTGCGGGCAATGCGACGGACTGACCAGCACTTGGCGATCAGGGCTTGAATGGCTTGTTGTTGGGGCACTTCGAGGATGTTGGACATGCTCCCCGATCCAAGCACATTGGCGGTGCTCTGAGGGAAGCGGTTTTACATCCGCAAGTGGTGCACTTTGAATCCTAACAAGTGACCAT
>JBAWVO010000439.1:0-4336 GCA_037147235.1 Planctomycetota bacterium
CGGCACACGGAGTGTGCCTGCTACTTTTCTTGCGACACTTATTGATGCGCCGATCATTAGGGCACCTCCTGGAATCACGCAAAGCCATTTAGAGATCATCTATACCAACAGGCATTCGAGGTCTGCTTTGCTAACGGGCTTGACCATGTGGCTGCTGAAGCCCGCGTCCATCGCCAGCTTTTTGTCGCTTTCTTGACCATAGCCTGTTAGGGCGACCAAGCAAATGTCGTTCCACTCGGGTCGCCTTCGAATCTCTTGGGCAAGTTCATAGCCAGACATTTCGGGCATGGAAATGTCCGAGATGATCAAATCGGGCTTTTCCTCTTCAATCCTCGCCAGGGCTTCCGCTCCGTTCGCCGCGGTTCGCACGTTCTGTCCCAAAGATCGCAGCACCGCAGAGACCATGTGGGCAACGGGCCATTGATCGTCCACAACCAAGATGCGGTGGCAGGGGAGGGGTTCCGGTTTATCGGCGACATCATCCGTCTTATTGCAAACTTCCTCGCCAATACAACAAATGGGCAGGCGAACCGTGAACTCGCTCCCCTTTCCCAGCCCGGCACTGGTCGCTTCCACGGTGCCGCCGTGCATTTCCACGAGGCTTTTCACCAAGTTCAGGCCGATTCCCAATCCACCTTTCGAGTGGGTGAGTGAATTGTCGGCCTGAACAAACATCTCGAAAATTCGGGACAGCATCTCCGGGGCGATCCCGACACCGTTGTCCTTGACCTGAATCGCAATGTCGTCGCCGATCCTTTCCGTGGTCAGCAGAATCTTCCCGCCCCGATGGGTGTACTTGGCTGCATTATCGAGCAGATTGGAGACGATTTGCGTCAGTCGAGTCGGGTCGCCATCGACGTACAGAGACTCCGTTGCCTCCGTCACCGTAAGCTCATGACCGTTTGGCTGAATCCGCGGTTGGGCGGTTTGCGTGGCGTTCATGATGATTTTCGTCAACTTCACCCGCTGCCGCTTCAACTCCAGCTTGCCCCAGTCAAGGCGAGACACGTCGAGCAGGTCATCCACCAGACGCACCAAGATCCGGACATGCTCCTCCATCATGTCGAGAACCTGCTTGGACTCGTCCACGTTGGAAGAAGAAACTCGCAGAACGTCAATCCCACTGCGGATCGGCACCAGCGGGTTTCGGATTTCATGGGCAAGCAACGCCAAAAACTCATCCTTACGGCGATTCGCCTCGGTGAGTTCGAGTGCCCTCTCCCTGGCAAACAGCTCGGCGGCCACCACCTTTTCATGCTGCTTCTGCTCGGTCAAATCGGTGAGGATCAGCGAGGTCTGTATGGGTTCCTCCGAAGGGAATAGGTTCATGGTCAAGTGAACCGCCACCTGGGTGCCATCGGCGCCTTGGATCGCAACTTCGCCCCGACTTGGCTCGGTGCGACTACACCGCCAGAGCGATTCAAAAACGGGCAGGCTCTCGGCTGCCAGAAAATTGCGAAACGAGACTCCCGGCAAGGTCTGATACGAAGTGCGGAGCATGCGGGCGATCTGCTTGTTGCAGTACATGATCGTGCAATCATCCCGCAGCGTGACGGCCCCCTCCTGCATCTCCTCGACCATCAGCCGATACGGCTGGTCCGCCCCGGTGAGCGTGTAGATTTGCGGACCCCCGGGACGTTCCACCACGACCGCATCCACGTCCCCGCGACGAATTGCCTCCAATACCTCTTTCGCCTCGGCAAGTTGTCGTCGCAGCCCTTCGTTCTCCGCGAGGATTTGCTCCGAAGTTGTCGCGGTCATGGTGACAGTCCCTTTCAGGGGTGCTACGATCCCGGCCTCAGATCAAGCCCCAGCAAAACTTGCTCCTTATTGGACAGGTCACCGATCAGGCGGCGCAGCGGCAGTGGGAGACTCTTGACGAGCGTGGGGGCGGCGATGATGTTCTCTCCTTTTGCCAGTTCCGGCTGCTTGGCGAGATCGATCACTTCAAGCTGGTAGCGGCCCTTGAGTTCCTCTTCGCAAAGGGTCTTGATGTTGCTGATGGCCCGGGTGGAGCGGGGGGTCAATCCCGTCACATAGAGACGCAACACAAACGGCCCGCGCTGGTCATCAAGCAGTTGCTCGAACCCCGCGGATTTTTCGGTCGGTTGTTCGTGGTCGGGTGGAATGTGCAACATTGTCCTGCTTTTCAAAAGTGGTAATCAGCGCGGCAGGATGGGACGAATATCCAGCCCCACCAGCACACGCTCGCTATTGGCAAGATCGCCGATGAGTTTCCGAATGGGCTGAGGCAGCTTCCGCACCAGCGTGGGAATCGCCACGATCTGGTCTTCCCGGGCCAAGCGGGGATTAACCAGGAGGTCAACCACTTCAATGTAGTATTGGCCCGCCAGATGCTCCTCGCAAATCTTCTTCAGGTTGGCAAAAGCCATTACGCTCTTAGGCGTTTGCCCCGCTACGTAGAGCCGCAATTCCCACGCCTTGCCTTCCGGCAGTGCGGAATCCCGTTCCTCGGCGTCTTGCCCATCGATCATGGTGCCCTTCCTTCTCGGTGATCGGCTTCTCGGTGATCGGCTTGTCGGCTATGTGCCATGCCGATCTGTCCCTGGGCCAGTTGTTCTTCCCTTGCCCGCTGTTGAGCGATGATACGGGACAGTTCCTCTTCCCTGGCCTGAAACTCTTCTCGCATCGTGACGATCTGCGATTCCATGACCTGGCGTTGCCGCAAGAGTTCTCGCTGTTTCGCCTCGATCTCCTGCTGCCGTGCCAGGGCGTCAGCCTTTTCTCGAGATTCCTGAGCAAGCCGGGCCGAACCGGTCAGCACCCCCTCGAAACCTCGGTACACGTCCACGAGTTCGATGCCTCGATCCGTCATGAGGAACTCCCGCAGTTGATTGGAGTGGGCCATGCCTCGGGATTTCAGAACGTAGAGGCTACGGTTCCGTTCGCCGCTCAATTCGATGTCCCGCAGCAGCAACCATGTGTCCATCATCGACGAGACACCGATATCCGTCGGTACGGTCGAACCACCGATGCCGATGTCCATCAGATTCGTGAACACGGTGGTAATCAGCTTCGACTTGAGGAAGTCGATCAGCCGGGTCAGCATGGCCTTGACCTCCGTGGTTGTGCCCGCCGCTGTGAAGTTGCTAATCGGGTCCACGACCACGGTGCGGGGCTGGACCTCGCTGATCCATTTATGCACCGTGGTGAGGTGCATCTCCAGACCCGTGAGAGTCGGGCGGGAGGCGTGAAAGTGCAGAAGGCCCTGCTTGATCCACGGCTCCAGATCCATGCCAATGGAACGCATGTTGCGGACGATTTGGCCCTCCGACTCCTCGAAGGCGAGATACAAACAGGTTTCGCCGCGGCGGCAGGTGGCATCGATAAAGTGGGCAGCCACGCCGCTCTTGCCGCTGCCCGCCGTCCCCGAAACCAGGATACTCGATCCGCGATAATAGCCTCCCCCCCCCAGCATGCTGTCCAGTCGGGCAATGCCCGTGGAGACGCGTTCGCTGGAAACGTCGCGCGGCAATACGAGCGACGTGATTGGCAGGACGGAAATGCCCGTTTCGTCAATGAGAAACGGATACTCGTTCGTGCCGTGGACGGAGCCACGGTACTTCACGATCCGCAGTCGCCGGGTGGAAAGGTTCTCCGTTACTCGATTATCCAGCAGGATCACGCAGTCGGAAACGTATTCTTCCAGGCCGTACCGCGTAAACTGTCCCACGCCCCGTTCGCCGGTGATGACCGCCGTTACGCCCCGGTCTTTGAGCCAGCGGAACAGTCGCCGCAACTCGGCACGGAGGATCGCCTGATTGCTAAGACCACTGAACAAAGACTCGAGGGTATCCAGCACGACCCGCTTGGCGCCGATCGCTTCAATCGCGTACCCCAGCCGGATGAAGAGCCCCTCCAGATCGTATTCGCCCGTCTCGCTGATCTCATTGCGTTCAATCCAAACGTGGTCCAAGGCGATTTTTTTCTGCTCGACCAGGGCGTCCAGGTCGAACCCGAGCGAGCGGATATTTTGCGTCAACTCGCTGGCGGTTTCCTCGAACGCCATGAAGACGCCCGGCTCATTGAACTGCGTAGCCCCCCGGACCAGGAATTCCATCGCCAGCAAAGTCTTTCCGCAGCCGGCAGTGCCGCAGATCAAGGTGGGACGCCCTCGCGGCAGCCCACCCCCGGTGATCTCGTCAAGCCCCTGAATCCCGGTGGGACTCTTGGGTAGACAATTTTCGCCCACAACCCCTGAAACGCCCATTAAGCGTAACCCCCCTTCAAATCACGAAAGACAAGGTTGGATGCCTAATCCTAACCGTGTGGCGGCCAAAGGCAATACCCCTGATCATAGCGCAGCCCCCCCACC
>JBAWVO010000440.1:0-4304 GCA_037147235.1 Planctomycetota bacterium
AGTGAAGTCATAGCACAATACCCGATTTGATACAATGCCAGAAGGACACAAGGCGTTTTTTCGGTTATCGTAAACTCCTGTGACGTATTAGCGATCATGCCGACCCAAACGATCAAGGTATAGGTCCCGTCCGTGTCAATGTTGATCCCCTGCCTGAAATTGGGTCCGGCGGCCTGGGAAACATCGTTGATCGTGAGAACTGCCACGGCAGTCCGGCTCTTCCAATTCCGGATTTCAAAGCACAGGTTGTGGATGGGATTCTTGTCGGAGGCGGCAATTTGAAAACGTAACGGCGACGCACCCCATTGGAAACCGTAGGCCCTGTGCGACTGGTCGTACCCCTGACTGGTTCCCCCCGACACATGGCTTACGGCCGGCGCGTTCAGCCACGACCTGGCCAGGCTGGCGAGCGAGGCGGCCGGCTGGTCCGTCATTCCTTCCATCAGGATCTTTTCCAGAAAACCGACCTTCCCCCGCTGCTGCGAACTAAAGGGCCAGAACAGGTGCGAAATCGAACTGTGGGCCGCTCGGTCCGGGAAGCTTGCGTTTCGTCCCGAAGAGTTGATCTGCGATGTCGGCCAGTGGTTCCATGAAGGAAACACCGAATACCACGTGCGTTCGCCGCCGTAGATATCGCCGCCATCAAACTTCTGAATGGCAATCGGATGATACTGTCCGGTGAAATGGATCTTCTGGACCACTTGCCCTTGATACCGCGGACGAGGCGGGTTCGGGTTCCAATCATAATCGGTGGCTTTGCCGTCGCTATCGACCAGGGTCATGACGGGCGATTTTCTGACGACGCTTTCCGGGTGCTGCCCTTCGCCCAGGACGGCGATCTGCTCGTCCCATTCGTACCAACTGCCCGGCTTCGAGGTATAACACCGCATGATCTTGGAAGCCACGCCGTCGGGATAAATGTAGTAATACCAGTCGGCAAGGTCTCCCCAGCCGTTGGCATCGTAATTGGCCCAATGGTGGTCGGGGTTTTCCAGCCGGTAACGCCAGTGGACGACTTTCCGGGCGGCGTTGTTCTCGATGATCCTGACATGGGAGTCCCAGCATCCCTTGTCCGACATCGGCTCGCAATCTCCCGGCGCACTGGCCGAAAAGCCCGTCTCGTTGAACTCTTGGGTAAACCATTGGTTCGATTCATTAACCATCATGGGAATATAGCTCACGCCACGCCAGAACACGAACTTCGTGGGCAACTGGTCGAACCCCACCACCACGTCGGCATGTTCGCCAAAGCGCCAGAGATTGTCCCATGTCTCGTAGTACGGCAGGCGCGTGTAAACCGCGTCGAATTTCCCGCCTGTCGTCGGGACGGGAAACCTTCGCCTCGGCATATCGGGCGCGGCGGTTATCGCCGGGCCCGGATCGAAATTGGCAAAGGAACGGGAAATCTGGTCGCCATCCAAGGCAGTGTTGTAGATCTTCACCTCGTCAATCAGCCCGTCGATGCCGAAGTCGCTGGGATGCGTGTCGTGCGTGCCCTCGGTAGGCCTTCTCTTAATGCCTGCCTTGCCCACGCGCACGTCGGCCTTTGCCGTTTGTATGCCGCCCTTGCCGATGGATTTTCCGGCCACCTCTTTCCCGTTGATGGTGAGTCGCATCATGCCGTCGCTCTTATTGTAGGTGCCTGCCACATGATACCAATTGAACAGCGCCAGGTGGTTGGCACCGGCGTAAGGAGGTTTGTTCGGGACGCTGAGCTTTTGCCATACGCCGTCAACTTTCACCGAAAAACCGGGGTATCCGTGGCTATCCACCCCCAGGAAGTAGCCGTCATCATCGCCTTGCTGAACGATGGGTGCCCAGTTCCATGGGTAAGCGCCCAGCGCAAACCATCCTTCAAGGGTCAAACTGCCTCCGGCAAGAGCCGGCACCTTGGCAGCCGGGACCGAGACGACGGTGCTATAGCCGTCGAACTCAAGTGCGGTGCCCGAAACGCCCTTCTTCCAAAGTGTCTTGGGACCAGGAATCGGTGAACATGTTCTTGTCACGTCTTCCTGGGTGGTGTCTCCCTGTCCCTCATCGAACTTGAACCATAACGCAGGGGCGACAACCCCAGGCCCTTTTCCGGGATTGCCTTGAATCCCGGCTTGCGACAGGGATTTCCGCGGGGCAATCCGGCTGGTTTCCTCAACACCGCCCTCTCTCAGTTGCAATGTCTGTGTTGTCTGGTTCAAGGGATCATTCCAGTCGTCTATCTTGTCCGTGCCGATCTTGATGACGCGCTTTACTTGACCGCCGAGCGTAATGGTAAAGAGTTCATCGACAAAGTTATTCGTATTCACGTTTCGGTGCGGGTTTCCTGCCGTAAAGCTCGACAGATATCTCCAATGCACGACAACAACAGAAGGCGTATTCTCGATAACCTCGACATGGGAATAGACGTTGGATCTGTCCGGCATGGGGCGGGTACCGTCGCCGCTGCGAGGAATGATCTCTGCAAGGTTCCACTGGCCCTTGCCGGTCTTCCAGTACGGCAAATAGCTATTGCCCCGCCAGAAAACAAGCTTCCCTCCTGCCTGGGAAAGCTGCACCACGATGTCGGCATGTTTGCCGGTACGGGAGAATGCTTCCCACGGCTGTGCCGTGGTCACTTCGGTGTAATACGCGCCAAAATCAATCTGGCCGGCAGTCAAAGGCGCGGCCAAGAATACAAGCAAGCAGGCGGAGATGACTTTACGTTTCAAATTCATGATTGCTTTCGGTTTCATTTTTCTTCTTTCACGGTTTGTTGTGTAGCGATGGGTATATAGCCTTCGAGGGGAGCGAAGTAGAAGATCTTCGTAATCTCCGGGTGCTCCAGGGCGTTGTAGATCCGCGCGGCGACGCCTGCCGCGGTGCGGTTGGTGTCGGAGTCGGCACCCGGGCCGGCGTCCATCACGTAGGAGGTGTTCCATTCGTCGATGAAGATCTCGCGGCCGGTCAGGCCGCGGGCTTTGAGCTCGCCGCGGCTTGCTCGATGGCCCACTCGAGATCGTAGGGCGGCTTTTCGTCGCGGGTGCAGCCGCCATACCAGTGATACGACATAAAGTCGAACGGCGTGGCAGGATGGGCCTTGACATAGTCCAACAGCGGGCCGATCTGGGCCGTTGCGGGTTGATAGTTGGCGTCGGCCGCGCCGCCCACCTTGGCCGACGGGTCGGCCGCTCTCACGGCCTCGACGGTGGCCAGATAAAGCTCCAAGTATTGCTTCTGCGAACCGCCGTAAAAGTACTTCGCGTCGGGCTCGTTCCAAACCTCCCAATACAGGCCGCCGTGTCCAAGCCCGCGGTAGTGCCAATAGGGCAACGATTGCTAAGAGGTACATGGTGCGCATGGTTCGTGAGTTGTTCCAGGGTGTTGAAGATTCGTCGAGGACCGTCCCACCGGGCCTTGATCATAACCTTGCCAACTGCCAGCAGTGACGGCAACCCGTAGGGTGCGTGAAGCGAACCAACACCCGGGAAATGGTGCGTTGCGCACGGACTCAATACTTCGAGAACGTCTACCCTGAAATAGACCGGTTCGCGTAACGCACCATTTCGCGGGCATCCGTGCTCCACGCACCCTACGTCGAGCTAGCAATGACAGCAGTTGGCAAGGTTATGATCAAGGCCGTCCCACCGATCAAGTGCTGCGAGAGAAGCTGCAAGGGGGAACCACGAAAACCACGAAAACCACGAAATACACGAAACGGACGAAAAACACGAAATACACGAAATACACGAAATACACGAAACGGACGAAAAGGAAAAGTTTCATTCTTGCTGCCTTTTTCGTTTATTTCGTCTGTTTCGTGGTTCATCCCCCAGGTTCGGCGCGGGGCGCGGGGCGGTATCCACACCCTTCACACCAAAAAACAAGAACCGGCTGCCGCGACAGATCCAAGCTCAGGAAAGCCTGTCGCGACAGCCGGTAGGGTTGTTAGGAGTTAGGAGTTAGGGGGAAGTACTCAGTACTCAGTTTTTGTCCCGGAGGGACATTCGATAATAGCCCAGCGATTTATCGCTGGGTTACCGGATCGCAGATAAACTTGTAGTCCCGTAGGGACGGATGAACTGCATTTTCGGTGTCTTTTACTCAATCGTCCCTATGGGACTTTGGTTGTTTTCGTTCCCACACCCAGCGATAAATCGCTGGGCTATTCTCAGATGCCCCTCCGGGGCAAAGACACTCATTCACACTCTTCACACTCTTCACACTCTTCACACTTCCCCCCGTCTTCAATTTTCAATTTTCAATTTTCAATTTTCAATTCCTATTTCCTCCTCTTCCGCCACGCTCCGAACCCAACCACCACTCCCGCGACC
>JBAWVO010000441.1:0-4282 GCA_037147235.1 Planctomycetota bacterium
TTGTGGTTGAACCAGGCAGGCGAGACGCCCGCACCACAAACTTGGCGGAGAGCCCGATTTCATTATTGCGAAATTTCCCCAGGCAGTACTTCTCGCACGGCAATTCTCGCCACCTCGCGTCCTTCGATCACCACGGGTATCTGGTCCGCTTCACCAGCATCGTACCGCGCTCGGTAATCCGGTTGGGCGGCCGGCCCGGTTGGGTCGGTGTACACCTCCACGCACCGATCGATCAGGTTGACGATCCAATATACGGGGATGCCGGCCTTTGCATAGATCGCCTTCTTGAGCCCCTGGTCCCGGCGAAGCGAGCTGCCGGAAACCTCGACGACCAGGACAACGTCAGCCGGCCCGGGGTGGCGGTCGATGTACTCGTGATCCGAGCCGCGGACCACCGCGACGTCGGGTTCTGGTTCGCTTGCAGCCAGCGTGACCGGCGCGGGCGATTCAACGTACCACCCCTGTGGAACGACGTGTTCAAGAGCGATCCGAATGCGGCGCGTGGAAAAACGGTGTGATGGCAGGATGGTCATTTTGGCAACCAGAAGCCCTTCCAAGAGTTCCACGGGGTCGTCGTTGCTGAGGATGCCTTGCAGTATCATCTGGTGATACTTTTCCACGCTGACCCGCCACAACGATTCTGTCGGCGCAAGAGGCACCGACACCTCGGCGACTGGCTGTAAAACATCAACAACGACGGACATGCGTCATCCCCACAAAAGGAGAGCCATAACGATCAGGTTACGGGTATTATACCCGAAACGTACGCGGCGCAACAAGACGGCAACTTTGCACCCAGCATCTCTACTAAAGATTGGCACCCAACTGCCCTTGCTCCAACCGTTCGTTCCTGCGAAACTACGCCTATAAACCACCCCAACCGAATGGGTGGTCGGTTTCTGCCTCTTCTCGAACGCGTTGGCGACATTAGTTATGCGCAGCAAGCTTGCAGCCATCCTTCCGCTGGTTGTTCTTCTCGGCTGCTTCAGCGAAGTGCGTCTGCCGTACCAACTGGTGCCCGTTAGCTACGACAACCCCGTGCTGCTTCGCATTGCGAATCACGAGTTGGTTTGGGATGGGGTCGTCGATGTGGTTTCCCAGTACTTCCGCATCGAGCGCGAGGATCCGGTCCGCCTGCTGGGCGGCACGTTGATCAACGGACGGATCGATACCTTCCCCAAGCCCGGTGCTACGCTGCTGGAACCGTGGGACCACGACTCGGCCGATTCCCATGAACGGCTGGAAAGCACGTTGCAATCGATCCGCCGCTATGCCGTCGTAAAAGTCATTCCGGCCCAGAACGGTGGATTCTGGATCGATTTGGCCGTGTTCAAGGAACTGGAAAACATGCGTCAGCCGGAACATGCCACCGCCGGTTCAGCCACCTTCCGCAACGATGTCTCGCTCACCCGCGCCGTCAATTCCGATCTGCCGACGAACGTCAATCAGAATTGGATTCCCCAGGGGCGCGATACGGCCGCCGAGCAGCGGATTCTTGGCCAGATCCTCAACCGATTCACGCCCGAAGGAACGCCGGTCCCGGTAAACTGATTTGTCCGTCTCTAAAACGGCAGTGAGGCAACCGTGGAACCGACGGGACTGGCCAAGGTTGCAAAAATCGGCGCGGCCGCGGCAGGCCGCGCGGCACGAGCCTTGTTTGCCGTGGGTAACTTCAGCGTAAAAGCCGTCCCCTTGCCCACCGTGCTATCGACGCGAATCCGCCCATGATGGGCCTCAATGATATCGCGGCACATGGAGAGTCCAAGACCCGTCCCTCCCTTGCCACTGGCGTCCGGGCCGCTCTTGGTCGTGTAGAAAGGCTCGAAGATCCGCGGCAGCTTGTCGGCTGGAATTCCCGCGCCGTTGTCGCGGACCACAAGATCAATCATGTCGTTCTCGGCGTCGTAGGCCAACCGGATCATCAGCCGTCCGCCACTGGGCATCGCCTGCCGGGCGTTGACCAACAAATTGAGCAGAATCTGTTGGATCTGATTGCCGTTGACGTAAGCCTCGGGCACCGGCTGAAAGCTCTTGTCAACCGTGATCCGATACTTGTTCATCTCCCGTTCCAGGAGCAGGAGCGTGTTCTCGATCAACTCCTGGAGATTGGTTGGCTCCTGCCCCCCTTTGCGATTGCGTGCCAGGCCGAGCACCGTTGAGGTAATTTTGGCCGCGCGATTGCTGGCAATGAGGATCTTATCAAAAGCCTTGGTGCGGGTTTCGTCGTCTTTGTGGCGCTGCCCAAGCTTGGCGTAATTGATAATCATCGTCAGCACGTTGTTGAATTCGTGTGTCGTCGTGCTGGCCAACTCGCCCAAGGCGGTCAGCTTCTGGGCCTGAGCCAACTGCTCTTTGAGCATTTCGACCTGTTCTTGAAGATCCGCTTGCTGATGACTGTCGCTGGTTGACACAATGAACTCCCCCCAAGGTAGCCGGGCGAAAATAATCTTCCGGCCGCCAAGATTGCTGAACGGATTGACAATTCGTCCCAAGAGTATCACGATTCCTGCGGTCTACCTAAAGCACCTGAAACTCGCGTTTCCGCGATGGTCGCCAAACTTGCCACTCTACCGCATTATCTGTGCTTAGCTGTTTCCCCGAGAACTCGTGCCTTAACTCATGGTATACCAAGAAGTTAACTCTCGTTTTCCTATCGTCAACTCCGCTAGGCAACTGAAAAGGAAGCGGCTATAATCCTCTCGCCGGCAAGGACGCCTGAAAAATGGAGAAACTAGGATGCATACGGTAGTTCTTATTGCCCATGCTCTAAATCTGGCCGAGCGATTGGGCTATGTGATTCGCCAAGAGTGGCTGGAAGGCAGTGGTGGCGGTGGCTGCGAGTTGCGGGGGCGGAAGTTTCTCTTTGTCGACTTGGCTACCTCGCCCGCGGACCAACTTGAAATGGTCCTGGGCGTTTTGCGTGGCGAGCCTCGCGTAGCCGAACTATCCATGCCACAAGAGCTGCGCGATATCCTGCGGCTGCGCAAGAGCGCGTGAGACCTCGGCATGGTTGTCTCTTCCGGTTTCAGGTGCGGAAGCATCCGCAAACCCGGCGGCGAGCCGGATTTTGGTATCATTCTTCCTTGCCGCTAAGTCGTTGTCGGCGAAACTCGCTCGGCGTGACCCCTTCGGCTTGAAGAAACACCCTGCCGAAGTACGTCGCATCGCTGAATCCGCAGTCCATCGCCAGTTGCTTGATCGGCTGGTTGCTCTCCACCAACAGCCGCTTGGCCCGCTCCAGCCGCAGACGGGCGATCTCGTCGGTCATGGTCCTGCCCATCGCTGCCAGGAAGTGCCGACTCAGCGACCGCACCGTGGTGTGAACGTGTTTTGCCACGTCAGCCACCTGAAGGTACTCGTGGCTGTGTTCCGCGATATAGCGCAGCGCGGCGGCCACCAGCGGGTTGTCCACCACGCTGACGTCCGTGGAACGCCGGACCACCAGTTCCTTCGGCGAGATGAAGATCGGCGTTTCCGGCGGCGGCTTGCCTGCCATGAGCCGGTCCAAGAGCGCCGCCGCCTCGTAGCCCACGCGGTCCCAGCCGACGTCGATGCTCGAAAGCGACGGCTCGGAGAGGGTGCAGGCGACCATCTCGTTTCCCAGGCCGATCAGGGCCACGTCTTCGGGGACGTGCAGGCCCAAGTGCAGGCAGGCATCGGCCATGTGGCGACAAAAGTAGTCGTGCAACGAGAAAACGCCCAGGGGCGTTTTACAGCCTCTGATCCACCTTTCCAACCGCGCCATATAGCGCGACCAGGACTCCGCATTTTCGTCGAAGTGCGTAGAGGTGAGCATGTTGGTCGAGCCGCACTTCGCCGCTCGCAGAGAGGCTTTGAAAGCGGCCGCGGCCAGGGGTGTTCCCCTGTGCCGGATGATCCCTTGAAAGGCGAACTGCCGGAATCCGCGCAGCAGCAGATGCTCGGCCGCCATCCGCCCGCAGGCCTCCCAATCCACCGTCACGCAAGGCAGCGACGTGACCGGCGACCCGGCCCAAACATTGACCAGCGGCACGCCCGCCTTGGCCGCCTGACGCGCCAAATCGGCGGAGGCTCGGCCAACGATGCCGTCATAGCCCGTCTTGCCGCGGCACTTTTGCAGGTTTCTGATGTACGGCTCGACGACGCACTCCCAGCCTGCATGTTCCCGAGCGTAGCGCTGAATGCCGCCGACGACCTCATAATGGTGTCGAACCGGATAGCTCATGTTGACGGCCACGGCCACACGGCGGTTTTTAGTCACGGATAGGCTCCTCGCTTGCGTTTTCACCCAATTCTACCGTCC
>JBAWVO010000442.1:0-4248 GCA_037147235.1 Planctomycetota bacterium
TTTATCTTTCTCTATCCGTGTCTTCCGTGTTATCCGTGGTTCAATCTCTTTCTTTCTTATTTTTCTGTCCCTCATTTTTCTGTCGAAAGTCGTTTTGCCGCACCCCTGCGCAGTCAAAATCTCGCCTGGACATGCTGCCGGTCTCTCGGTAGTGTAGCGGTTCGGCGCGGCGGATCGAGGTGATTGCCTGCGCGATGGCGGAATTTTGTTTGGCATGGAGGCGAAAACGATGAATTTTTTCAACTGGATTCGTGAGGGAGTGCGGCAGGCCGTCCTGTACGGGGTTCATGATGCCGTGGGCGAGCTAGGTCCTTCGCACAGTGGGCAGGACATGAACGCGCGGATGTTGCACTTGCTGCGAACCTCACCGGAAACGGAAACTCCGCGATTGGATGCCCCTTCGGCGGGTGTTAACGCTAATTCCAGGCGAAAACGGCTCGGCCGCAGCCTGGGCGACATCCAAGCCACGATGGAAGCGGGCGAGTAATTCGCCGTTTCGCGGTCGGTTTGCAGGCGGGATGCCGCCCATTGCTCTTGGACCCCCTTCGATGTAGGATGGGAAGAGAGAAGGGTGCGCAATGTCCAGCTTCACCATCCTATGGATCTGGTTCAGTTCCTGTATCGCGGCGGGGATAGTCGGTCATGCGCGTCATGCGGCAATTGCCGGTGCGGTGCTGGGGCTGTTTCTTGGGCCGATCGGTGTTGTGGCCGCCTTCGCGCTCGATGGGCGGGCCTCATGTCCTCATTGTGCCGGCCGGCTTGATGGCCGCGGCCAGATCTGCCAGCACTGCCATCGTCCCATCCGTTGGGATAATGTTCCGTTGGAACCGGTGACCTTGCCGCTGAAATGGTTCCGTTTGGGTAAGGATGCCCTGAACTGTCCCCACTGTGCCACGATGTTGTCCGAGAAGGTCGCCCGTTGTCCAAAATGTGGCGGCAGCATCACATGGGCACAGGGGGTGCCGCTGAAGGTCTCTCGGCACGACAGCCCCGAGGTGCCGGTGGCCCAGCCGACCGAAAAGCCGTGGAGTCAGTCCCGTGGGTTGCGGTGAGGGGCCTCTTGCTTGGTTAGATAGGAGTTCTATGTTTTCCGACGAAACAAAGGGACGGAATGAGCCCCTGGTATCGGGCTGTCAGGCTGGAAAGCCTGACGTGCCGGCTGAGCAGGTGGTTCGTACGGCTGGCCCGGAGGAGTTGGGGTGGATTGCTGAACAAAGCCGCCGTTTAGAGGGGTGCCGTCCCGAGGAAATTCTTACCTGGGCGGTCGATCGGTATTTTCCGCGTTTCACCATGGCGACCGGATTGGGGCCGGAAGGATGCGTGATTATTTCCATGCTGGCCAAGATCGAACCGCAGTGCTATATATTCAATCTTGATACGGGCTATCAGTTTCGCGAGACGCTCGAATTGCGCGATCGGATGAACGCGAAGTATGGTATTCAGATCGACTTACAACGGCCGGAGTTGAGCGTGCCGGACTATGAGCGGCTGCACGGCGGGCCGGTCTATATCCACGATTCGGACCGCTGCTGCCACGATCGGAAGATCGCGGTATTGCACCGCGTGGCCGTAGACTATGACGCATGGGCCACGGGCATTCGCCGCGACCAAAGCCCCACCCGGGCCGACACGCCGATCATCAAGTGGGACAAAAAATTCGGTCTTGTGAAGGTCAGCCCCCTGGCCTGCTGGACGAAGAAGGACGTTTGGAAGCGAATCCTCGACGAGGAGGTTCCGTACAATCCGCTCCACGATCAGAACTATCCGAGCGTCGGCTGCCAGCCTTGCACCCGCGCCGTCCAGCCCGGTGAGGACGAACGCGCCGGGCGATGGAGCGGTTCAGCGAAAACCGAGTGCGGGCTGCACACGAAGGAATGAGGATCGGCGCATCAATAACTGTCGTGTTTTGCGCCCTCGCCGAGCAGGGGCGGACGGCACACGGAGTGTGCCTGCTACTTTTCTTGCGCCCTCGCCGGGCAGGGGCGGACGGCACACGGAGTGTGCCTGCTACTGCGCCGATCCTAACGTCTAGTTTTTTTCTCTGCGATCCACTCGGTTAGTCTTTCGGTGCCTTCGCGTTTCAGCGCGGCAACTTGAAACACCGGTGCGTTCGGGGCCAGGCGCTTCATGTCGGCGGTGATTCGCGGGATGCTGAAGTTCGTGTAGGGCAGCATGTCGGTCTTGCTGATCACCAGGGCGTTGGAGCCCTGGAAAATGGCCGGATATTTCACGGCCTTGTCGTCCCCTTCGGTAGCACCCAGCACGACAATCCGCAGGTGCTCGCCGAGATCGAAGCCGGCGGTGCAGACGAGGTTCCCCACGTTCTCGATGATCAACAGATCAACGTCGGTCAAATCGAGCTGTGCCGCGGCCGAGGCGGTCATGTTGGCGTCGAGATGACATGCCCCTTCGGTGTTGATCTGCACGACGGGCACGCCCAGGGCCTCCATGCGCTCGGCGTCGATCGAGCCGGCGATATCGCCCTCGATAACCGCCGGGCGGAGGGATCCTCGCAGATGATCGAAGAGGGCTTCCAGGAGCGTGGTTTTGCCGCAGCCCGGCGAACCGACCACATTGACGCAGAAGACGCCCGCGGCATCAAATCGCTGACGGTTCTCGACCGCGAGTTGATCGTTGGCTTTTAGGATGCTTTTGGCGGCGATGAGTTTCATAATTAGTCCTCAATATCAATACTCTCCAGCAGCAGATCTCGGCCTTTTTCAATTACGATCTCGGGACTGCCGCACGCGGGACAATCGATCACCAATTCCGTGATTTCGGTTGATGCCCCACATTGGCGGCAGCGGGAAATCGCGGACGGCTCGCGAATGGACAGTTCGGCCCCCTCGGCAATCGTACCGGGCGAGAGCAGGTTGAAGGCGAATCGCAACGAGTCGCAATGCACCCCGGAGAGCCTTCCGACGGCGATTTCCAGCCGATTCACGGCCCCCTTTTGCCCAACCCTATCGAGTTCCGTGCCGACCTGTTCGATCAGTGCTTCCACAATGGCCAGTTCGTGCATGAAGGAATTATACGCCGATTAAACCGCAGCCAATTGCACGCGGGCGCCTTCCAGGCGATGGGCCAACAATTTCGCAACCTCCCTAATCAACTGATAGCCCAGTTGGGGGGAGCTGTCACAGAGATCGCGGAGTTTCTTCGCGTCGATCAGGACCAGGTCGGTCACCTGGGTCGTCGTACCAAAACCGGTGTACCGATAGGGCGTGATAAAAGCGGAAAATCCGAGCAGATCGCCGCCCACCAGCGTATCGACCGTGCGCATCTCGCCGCTGCCCAGCAGGTACTGGATATTCACTTCACCACGGAGAATGATGGCCAGGTGTTTGACGGGCACGCCCTCGTCAAACAATCGAGTGCCGGCCGGAATGTGTAGTTTTTCCTCGGCAACCATGGCAAGTAGTCGCAGGCTGGCCTCGTCAATGCCAGCAAAGTACGGATAACGGCGAAGGATCTCGGGTGAAATCATGGGAACAAAGCTCCGGCTTCTTCGGGTTTGGGGATGGGGTCGAGAATGGCAAGCACGTCGGCCACGGCCAGCGACACTGCGGCGGCCACGGCAGGAGTACACGTCTCTCCGAAGTTCAGTATATCCTCTGCTTCAATCCCTACAAGTAGGATCGCCTCGTCCTCCGGCAACCGCAGGCCGGCTTGGCGACCAAACGTCAGGGCCGTTGGCAGGGTCATGTCGTGCGATGAGGCACTCCGCTGCGTGGGGAGGTCGTCGGTGGCCAAATGGTGAATCGTGCCCGGCGGGGCACCACTGCATATCGCGTCGATTACAATCGCTCGATCGTAGCCGACCATCTGTTCCATCAGCCGCAGCCCACCCCAGTAGTCATCGACCACCGTGACGTCGGATCGGCCGGCCAACTGCTCGCGAAGCCCTGCCGCCACGCGCAGACCAACGCTGTCGTCCGTCACCAAGGGATTTCCGAGGCCGATGATAAGGGTGGACATGGGCGGGGGAGGGTGTGAAATACTCATGGCTGGCGAATCATTAACTGTCGCAAGTAGTTTTCGTTCCGAACTGCCGATTGCGGCCATTCATGGATTGTCCTTACCCGCATTTTTTGGCTGGCCAAGCGTCTTCATGGCCATTTATGGTCATTCCCGGCGCAGCCGGTATTAGGCCCGTGCTTTAGCACGGGTTTTGGGATGACCGTGATCGACCGCCCCCGCGTCCCGACCGCCTACGGCGGTCGGGACGCGGGGGGAATGGGAGGTTTT
>JBAWVO010000443.1:0-4223 GCA_037147235.1 Planctomycetota bacterium
ACCGCAACAGAATTGGTGGGGCTCGCTGCGCTCTCCCCACCCTACAATTATTCGCATCACGCACCCAGAACCGGAACATCTAAAGGAATCTGACTATTTTTACAAAACTCAGTTTGACGCATTTTTTATTGGCCTTTGTGTTCGCCGTTCTGGTCGCCGGAGCGGCCCGAGCGAGCGAGCTTTCGATTTATGTCTCGCCCAACGGCAATGATGCCTGGTCAGGCACTTTGGCTGAACCCAATGCACCCAAGAGTGATGGCCCAGTAGCCACGCCGCAAAAAGCCCGCGATCTGATCCGCGCGTTGAAATCGCGGCCGGGTGAAAAGCCCGGGCCGATTCACGTATATCTCCGCAGTGGTGTTTATTTCCTCGGCCAGCCGCTGGTTCTAAGTCCGGAGGATTCGGGTACGCAGGATGCTCCGCTGACCTGGTCCGCCTACAAAAACGAACAACCAACGCTCAGCGGTGGGGAGCGAATAAGTGGTTGGGCCAAGACGACCATCAACGGCCATGAGGCATGGGTGGCCAAGATCCCGGAAAGCAAGGGTTCGGTACTCTTCCGTGAACTGTGGCTCGATGGTAAGCGACTCACCCGCGCCCGCTGGCCGAAGCAGGGTACGCTGGAGGTGGCGGGCCTGAGCGACAAGGAAAAACACGATGGTTGGTTCCACGGCTCGAACCAATTCCGCTATGCCAACGACGATATCAAGGCATGGCCGACCGCCAGCGACGGCGAGGCAATCGTCGCCAACCGCTGGGCCGAGTCACATTTGCCCATCGCCTCAATTGACGAGAAGGCGCATGTTGTCCATTTCGGCAAACGCAGTGTCTTTCTGCTCGACGCGGGCGATCACTACTGGATCGAGAATGTGCGGGAGCACCTGACGGAGCCTGGCGAATTCCATGTCGATCCTCGCGAAAAGGTCGTCTACCTGATCGCGCCGGCGGGAGTGGACCCAAATCAGGCCCAGGTCATTGCGCCGCGGCTGGCGCAAGTGCTGCGACTGGAGGGTGACCCAGTCGCCGGAAAGTTCATCGAGTACGTGACCTTCCGCGGCATCGCATTTTCTCATACCGAGTGGTACTTCGACCACACGATGATCGGCCAGGAGACGGCTGCAAAGCTGGCAGGCGATCTGTGGCGATTCAAACCTGACCCGACGCGGAGCGGGTTTGGTCAGGCAGCAATCGGCGTACCCGGTGCGCTGTGGGGAACGGGTGTGCGATCCTGCACGCTGGATGCGTGTGAAGTGTCGCACATTGGTAACTACGGCATTGAGTTGTCTCAAGGCTGCCAGAAGAATCGCATCTCCCACTGCACACTCACCGACCTGGGTGCCGGCGGCGTCAAGATTGGCGAGGTTGCCATTCACGATCCCGAGAACGAGCAGACTTTCGGTAACGAGATCTCCGACTGCAAGATCACCGACGGTGGGAACCTCTTCCCCAGTTGCGTGGCCGTCTGGATCGGCCAATCGCACGACAACACGATTGCCCACAACGACATCCACGGCTTCTGGTACACGGGAATCTCCATCGGCTGGACCTGGGGTTATGCGAAGTCGGCCGCCCAGCGGAATATCGTCGAGTACAATCACATCCACCACATCGGCATGAAATCCGACGGAATGTTGCCGATCCTCAGCGACATGGCTTGCGTCTATACCCTGGGCAATCAAGAAGGCTCGGTCATTCGCTTCAACCGTTTTCACGACGTCGCGGGCCTGAAGTATGGCGGATGGGGGATCTACTTCGATGAGGGAACGACCCATATTCTGGCTGAAAACAACCTCGTCTACCGCACCACGCACGGCGGTTTTCACCAGCATTACGGCAAGGAAAACACCTTCCGCAACAACATCATCTTCGACGGGCGCGACGCCCAGATCCGGCGCACCCGCATCGAGAACCATTGCAGCTTCACCTTCCAGAACAATATCGTGCTCTGGAACCAGGGTACTCTGCTCGATGGCAATTGGAACAAGCTCAACGCAGTCTTCGACCACAATACCTACTGGCGCGTGGGCGAGGGTGAGGTTCGCTTTGCCAACCGCACCTGGCAAGAGTGGCAGAAATCCGGGATGGACTTAAACTCGAAGATGGCCAACCCACATTTGGCAAACCCAGCCCAAGGCGACTTTGCCGTCACGCCCAAGTCAGACGCGACGCTGGCCGGGTTCAAACCGTTCGATCTCTCGACGGTGGGACCGCGATCCGCCAGCCGAGCCGTAGGGTCGGCTGAGCGTAGCGAGTCCCACCAAAAGCTGGCCGAAACCGGTCAAATGAACCAAACAGCCAAAATGAGTTCGTGCCCCCAGAATTTGCGTTAGGGCACTTGGCACCAGGTTGGTGGAGTTCCAATTTCCAGCGAGTTCGTTATAATGGGGCGACAAAAGCCGGACTGTCCGGCGGAGACGTTTATCCCGCAACCCTAATGAGAATGGTATTCCATGAACTATTCCGACCATGTCGTCAGCATCCATCCTTACTTCAAAGTTCATCCCGGCAAGATGGACGAATTCAAGGCGTCGCTTCCTGCGTTTATCGAGAAGGCCGCGACCGAGGAGAAGACTTTGCACTATGACTTCACCATCCATGGCGATGAGGTCTTCTGCCGCGAAGCGTACCTTGGAGCCGACGGCTTGCTGGCTCACCTTGCCAGCGTGGGAGCGTTGCTGGAACCACTTATGAAACTGGCCGACTTGGCGCGCGTGGAAGTCCATGGCCCGGCAGCAGAACTCGACAAGCTCAGGGAGCCGCTGGCACAACTCGCCCCGGTCTGGTTCACCTGCCTGTTTGGCGCGAAGTGATCGCTAGTTCCTGTTTGCGGCCTGCTTAATGTTCGGGCCGAAGGTCCAGAAGTTCGCCCAGCGAAGGGCGCAGCCCTGGATTAGACATCGACCACACCAACGAATTTCGGGCCAAGGGCCCAACCGGTCACCGCATTGAAGGCTCAGGGCGAGGCGAATGTTGGCCCGTTGGGCCGAAAAGGAATTTTTATGGAAATCCCCGTTTTCCAGGGCTTTGCCCTTCGCTGGGTCAACGGCTGGGCCTTCGGCCCGAATACACTTCAGCAATGCTCCCGAAAAAATTCAGCCTTTGGGAATCCCAGCCTGAGTGAACCGGACACCAATTATGGGGCATTGTCGCCGTCAGTCCGATCCAAGTTTCTACGAATCAAACCTCTGCGCGGTTCGCAAAAAAAGACTTTGCAATTCTCCTGAACGGCGATGGACGGGATGCCGGCCGCGCAATAGAATAGTGTTATGCTCTTGGATCTACCCATCTCGTTCCCTTCGGAAGTCTCGCGCCTCGAGCGACAAGTGGAGATCGAGCGCGATTGGACCGCTACTCAGCGAATCGCCGCAGTTGCCCAGACGCTCAAGGTGGTTAGGGCGCTGGCGTCGGCAGGTGGGCGGAGTGCCGGACAGCTTGAGTATCACGAGTGCTGCGAGCGGCAGTGGCAGCAGCGAATGAAGGAGTTTATCGCCAAATATGTCGGCTCCACAACCAACCGCGGATGATCTACAACAGGTGCTTGATCGGCTCGCCCAGGTTCTCAATGAGCACCGAACGAACTACGCGCTGATTGGCGGCTTGGGCGCCGCAGTTCGCGGGACGGTTCGCACCACGTGGGACATTGACCTGCTGGTAGCCACTTCGCAGATGGAACTCCCGCGATTGCTGGAATCGCTCCAGCAGGAGGAATTCGACCTGGAAGTTTATCGGGCTATCCGATCCTGGAACGAGGACAACTTGCTCGAATTCCGGTACGGACAGGTTCGCGTCGACTGGATCAAGGCCCTGCTCCCTCTCTTCCAGCGGATTCTGGAGCGGGCGAAGTGGGAAGACATTGGCGGCCGGCCGATTCGCGTGGCCGATGCGGAAGGACTGCTTGTACTCAAACTGATCGCCATGCGCCCGCAGGATCAGCAGGACATTCAGGGCATTCTCACGGCGAACCGCGGTTTGCTCGATCTGGATTGGGTGCGCTGCCAATGGTGGGCGGTTGTTGATGAAGACGACCCAGCCAAGCTGCAATTCGAGCAGTTCGTCCGCGAGTTTTACGTTGCCTGAAGAAGGAAAATAGGAACGGGGGCTGCTCATCAAGCGGGTTTATGAGATTGATCCGCTAGAATGTCCTCGGTGTCACGGCCAGATGAGAGTGATTGCCTTCATTGAACCGCCGCAAGGCGCGGTGATCGAGAAGATTCTTCGCCACT
>JBAWVO010000444.1:0-4166 GCA_037147235.1 Planctomycetota bacterium
GCGTCGGTGTCGGATCGGCGAATGAACGCATCGCCGATCAGGCCGCGCCGCCCGGTTGCGCGTCGCATGAGAACCCCCGCCCCCTGGCCGAATTGGCAGGCCTTGCTGCTGCTTTCGGGTTTCGACTCGGCCGCCTTCCCAGCCCCAGCCCCGGCCCCCGTCGCCTCAGTGGCCTTGCGCCATGCCTCACTGCCCGCCTCGTCGGCCGCCTTCTTGTTTTTAGTGATCTTAGCCATTTTGTTTTGCACAGCCTCCATCGTCCTCGGAAAATTCGCTTCAAATGCGTTTCCGCCGCAGCCGCCGCCGTAGAGTGCCGCGAACGCATCGGCAAACGCCTCTTCTCGTCCCAGCTTGGATGCAGTCCATTGTACCGAAGTTTTCCCGTCGCTGCCGCGTACTTGCGATTGCTCGGGCAAAATGAAATACTCCAGGCTTTTCGCTTCACCCTTCAGGTGGCATTTCGCGCCCGACATATTGCTACCGGAGCCTTTTAGAATGTCGGCAACGTCTGCCTTGTAGGCCGCAATGAATTTTTCATCGGTGTGCGAGAACGGAAGAAAAACTTTCGGGCTACCAAGCCGATCATCGACGCCATGCCCGACTTCGTGCCGAACGCACCCCTGCATATCCTTGTCAGTGGACTTCACAGACACGCCGTTGGCATTGATGTAGGTCTCTGCAACAACAACTTGATGGCTGTTCGGATCGTAGACGCCATTGGTATTATCGAACGTACTGCCCGCCTGCCAGCCTTTCATTTCCTGGTCGCTGGTCGCGAGATCGGGCAATCCCTCGGTGACGAGCGGGCAGGCGGTGATTTGGATGTCCAGCTTCTCCATGACTTTCGGGTCGATTGTCGCGAGGGCATTGTTGACCACCCCTTGGAACCTCTTGGATACCTTGCCGACGACCTTGGCCTTGGCCTCTCTCGCGGCCGTACCACTGCCACCACTGCCACCACTGCCGCTACTGCCACTGCTACTGTCCGCCGATGCAAACCGTCCAAGCTCATCGTGGTTGTCGTTGTGTTTTGCTGACAGCACCCGGCCGGTTTCCGAGTCGTAATCGACCCACATCGGCACGTCCCGGACAGTAACGCCGAAGATGGACTTAATCGACAGCCGGAAAATCACGGGTTGCGTGAGCGTGGACATGATCGGGATTCCTGCATTGTGTGGCGGCCGTATGTGTCGGCCAGGGGTGGGGGTCTTAGCCCGGCCGCAACAGCCCCCCGTTGCAGCCGAGCCAAAACGCCGCCTATTGGGTCAATGCCCCGTGCCGCTGTCGGCTCTCCGCTGTCACCCGCCCTGTTGGATCGGGTCAGTATAGGCCGACTTACTCGCGAAAATCTCCGTGTGCGGGTTTCGGCCAGGGAGGGGGAAGTGCGGTGGGGTGGCAATGGATTGGCGTGGCGTTTCGGCCAGGGGAGGGGAAGTATTTCGGCGGCCGAGAAAGACCGGAATCACCCCCGAATTGTTGCTGGCAGCCAAAGGATTCCACCCGGCCGAGTCCTAGTCCCATGGAAACCCGCAACAGACCAGCCATCATCGCGAAGAAGGCGGGGAAATCGGGCCAAAGTGGCGTTTTACAGCGATTCCAGGAGCGCAATCTTCACCAGACCGATTGCTTTCGCCGGTAGCCCCTGGGTAGCCCCAGGATATTCCCCCACTTATTTACTACCGCCAAGAAACGACACAACCCCTTGATTTACAAGGGGTTGTGGAGTGGAGGATACAGGGATCGAACCTGCGACCTTTTGAATGCCATTCAAACGCTCTCCCAACTGAGCTAATCCCCCGTTGGAACTTGCCGACAGCGACTCTCGCCGGAATCATTATTTCAGCTTTCGCACGCTGAGACAATCAATAAAATATCATCCGGCAGGCTGTGTGTCAAGAAGGTATCGGCCAAAATTCAACGCATGGCACAGAAATATTTCATGCTTGGGCAGAGTGGACCGCTAGTGCAGGTACGGACTCCTTTTAGCTGGTGCTGGTTATCGCCGTGGATCTGGGGGTGCCAGGGCGAAAGGGATGGCTGGGTCGATTGCGAAGGAAGTTACTCGGGCGGGCATATTACCGGCGTTTGAGCGACGCACACGGAGCCGCCTTACCCTGCCAGCGGAGTACGAGCTTCTCCAGTTCTTCGTCCAGCCAACTGCTGAAAGCGACGAAAGGCACGAGACGAACACGGATGGGAACTTGCCAGCATTTGTGGGTCACAACTCCGACGGGGGGCGTGGACTGCGATTTTGTGTTCATTGCTTTACCTTTCTTCCATTCTTCCACTAATACGTTAGACACTCGTCAACAGTTTTAGTTCTATTGCAGATTGCGTTCCAATTTGATTTTCTCTCGGTTCGCAAATTACCGAATTACCGCCCATTGGCCTTGTTCCAACTTCTGGCTCAACCTATAATCCGAAAATCTGTCGCTGGCGGCGAAATCCGTGGAGCCAATTTAATTTATAGAACCCTGCGTGGTGGAATCTCGTATAGGTATCCGTGCTGCATGATCGGCAGACTCAAGTGGTGAAAAGGAAACGCTTGTTGCTGCCGCGCATCACACTCGCCCGGATTGAGGCCGCACAGGTGATACAATTCGTGAAAGGGCGTTTTTTCGGTAGGATTCGAGCATTTACGGATTCCCTGAATCCCGCGGCGCTCATGGACGATGACAACGAAGCAGACTTGGAACCTCGGTGAGGAATCGATACGAACCGCTCTGAAAGTTGCCCGGGTTTAGGGCAGGACAGAGTGGTTGAGAAGGTTCTGGCAGAAGAACCGCTCGTTGCGTCATGGTCGATGGTGCGTGCGGCGCTGGTAAAAATAACGTAGAATACAAGGAGAACTAGCGATGCAAATTTATGGCCCCGCACAACTACATGGTCCCCAAGCGATTGGTGCCCCGCATACGACGCGGGCTGCCAATTCCACCTCGCAAGTGGAGTCGTCAAAAATTCAAGACGAAGTCAACATCTCCGATGCTGCCCGCTTAGTCGAGATGGCGAAGCAGGCCCCGGACATTCGCCAGGACCGGGTGCAGTCGCTCCGCGCCCAGATTGCCTCCGGCACCTACGAGACGGCCGGCAAGCTTGAAGTAACCGTCAGCCGGCTGCTGGACGAGATCGGGTAACGCGGACATCAGAAATACCCACTCCCTTGGACATTCGCCGGTGCTGCGGCTGGGGCGACGGTTTTGGGCCGCTTGGGTAGGCGCAATTCATTCCCGCCCTTGGCGTCGGCCGCAGCACACCGCCGTAAAGCCGCCAGCAAGGTGACTACCTTCTCGTGGACCTCTTCTGTCTGGCAAATCACGAGCAGGCAGCGATCTTGAAACTGGTACGACGCGATCGATCCGGAGCCGCCGTTGTCCACCCAGGTCCTGGTGGCGACCGAATCCCGGATCAAGTCGAGGAGCGGTTGAAATTCCATTTCGATTCCGTCGTTCTCGTTGCGAAACAGAATAAGGTCTTTCACCGGGTAGATTCTCGTCGCCATACACTCATCGCTCTCGACCTTTGTCGGCGAAGTGATCAGCAAGACCTCGTTGTGAATGACATATTTCAATTGCAATTCGTCGAGCAATAGGCGCAGGGCCGATTTGAGGCTGATTCCGGACAGATGTTTCGTCACCGGACAGACCTCCTCGACACCCGCTTCCTTCAATGCGGCAAGATCAAGTTGGATCTCGATTTGGTGCCGCTTCTTTAACTGCTCGACAACTTCCTTGAGTGGTGTGCCATTGCATGCGATCTCGGTGGGCGATTGCAACGCAGCGTTTATCTTTGTTACTGCGGGCGAATCCTCCGTGCCGATGGCCTGGGGTTCGCGAGTCGCCGCCATTTCAGGCGTCAGGATGCGAACATCTGCCCGGGGCAGCATCTGCGATGAGGCTGGGCCTACAGCCCCTAACGCGTGAGGCAACACGACTGCCGACATCGCCAAAAGTATTGCAAATGGGCTAAAACGACGCATTGCTTTGCTCCTTGGTCGAGGAAAACTGTTCACGAAACCCTTACCTCACCGCATCTGCCGAACTCTTCGGCGACGGAGTGAATAACTGCCAGTCTAAAGCAACGGACTTCACCGTGTCAAGCATTTTCCCAGAGAGTGGCAAGATTCTCTGGCAGACGGACGCCACCGTGGCACGGGCATCTTGCCCGTG
>JBAWVO010000445.1:0-4163 GCA_037147235.1 Planctomycetota bacterium
CCGATGATCCGAATGATCTTACTTAAAGACCATTTTTTCATCGGTCAAAGATTCCGGTGCGAGGGATTGCATGCGGTGTTGCGGGCGGGTGGGAATGAAATCGAGTTCCTCGACCAGACGGGCAAGTTGCTGAAGACGGTGAGCTTGGAAGATACGGAAAAGAAAGAAGCCGCCTGAGTCCGATCAGACGTAAGGCTGTCCCGGCAGGTCTTCGACCAACTCGGTTGTTTGTCCTACAATACTCTTCGGCCGCGAAGTGCGGGGCCCAGCCGGTCCCGAAAACATTTGCTTACCTTCGCGGCCTTTTCTATTAGCCTTGGAGCCGACACGAAGGACTTGCTCAACTACCTTTCCCCACGCAATACAGTTTGTGCGTGGTGCGGATGAACAACTGGCCATGGGCGGCGCTGATCGATGCCCGAATCAGTTCATGGTCGGTTGTCTCTTCCATGGAGATCTCGCGTAGCAAACTGCCAGTGGCAGCACTGAAGATCGCAACCTGTCCGTTGAAATTGATTAGGTAGATTTTTCCGTCGGCCACCAGCGGCGAAGCCTCGTATTTGACACCGCCAGGCGTTTTGACGCTCCACTTCGGCTTGCCGCTTCGCGGCTCGACGCGCGACAGGCTCTTGCACACGTCGCTGAGCACGAAGAAATCGCCGTCATAGAAGGCGGGGGTGGGTACGTCGGAACTGAGTTCCCTCACGTCGCGGCTAACCCAAACATTGGCGTGCTGATTGCCGGCTGTGCCTCCGTCGGCCTCAACGGCATACAGCGGCTCGCGCTTGGGTGCGCAGACCAGAACGATCCCATCGCCAGCGACGGGCGAAGGCACCAGCCGCCAATGATTCACGCGGGCCGAATTGTAATCGCCGCCGCGCCACAATTCATGGCCGTTGGCAGGATCGTGACTGCTCAGCACGTCGCCGCCGGCAACGAGCAACTGTTTCTGTCTCTTGTGCTCGAAAGGAATGGCGGTGGCAAACGACTCCCGCGATTCGCCCACGGCCTGGCTGGAGCGAATCTGCCGCCAGAGGGTCTTGCCGCTTTTGGGATCGATGGCCAGCAGATACGACTGATTCTCGCGATCCGTCAAGCCATACTTACCGACTGCCACGTCGCGCTGCAACACGGGCAGGTACAACTTGCCGTCGTAGAGGGTAGGACTGCTGCTGAAGGTCCACAGACAGGCGAACGGCCCGTAGTCCTTTTGAATATTGCGTCTCCATCGCGTGCTGCCGTCCAAGTTATAGCACACCAGATCACCATTACCGTAAAAGAAGACCACTAGCTTGCCATCGGCCACCGGCGAGGGAGATGCGTAATTGCTACGACTGTCTTTTTGGATTCCTTGGGCCACATCGTGCTGCCAGAGCAGTTTGCCGTTGCGGCGATCAAAGCACACGGCCTGAAGGGTATCCTTGGCTGCGTCAGCGCCGGACAAAAAGACGCAGTCTCCGCACACGATCGGCGTGGCGGCACTGCCGCCGGCTAGATCGGCACTCCAGGCGATATTCTCGCTGGTGCTCCACTGCGACGGCAGATTCTCTTCATCGCTGGAACCATTGAAGAACGGCCCACGCCAATGCGGCCAATCGCTGGCACGAACCGCCGATGTAACCGCCGCTGAAGCAACCATCAGCGTCAGTGTTGTAGTTAATAGCGTCTTACCGAGCTGTGCCATCGAAGTCTCCCTATTGCAGTTTAATGTCAGTGTAACTTGCCTCAACGGCAAAGTAAAGTCCCGGGAAAACGATCTTATTGAGCCTACCTGCGGCTACGAAGCTGGGGCAGAAGATGCCGGCAGCGGTGAACTCCTGGCCGAAGCCCATGCCCTGCAATACGCGTTCTACGACCTGGACGAATCGGCCCATAAACCAGCGTCAAGCTGGTGAGCGGCTACGGCACTTCGGTTGACTGTAGGCTCGGACTCGTTCTGCCCTCGTGGCTAGGGTACAATACGTGAACGAAATTCGGCATGACCGATCCACAGATACAACAAATCCGGAGGAAAAATGGCAACGTACATGGTCTTCACCCGCGAAAGTACCAGTGATGCATCGGAGCTCCAAGCGTATATGCAAAAGGTTGGCGACACCCTGACTGGACACCCGATTAAGGTACTCGCCGCCTATGGTCGCCAGGAGGTGGTCGAAGGACCGGAGGTCGAGGGCGTGGTCATCCTGGAGTTTCCCTCCTTTGAAGCGGCGAAGGCGTGGTATAACAGCCCCGCCTATCGCGAGGTACGCGAACATCGCTTCAGAGGCGCCGACTATCGCGGAGTGATCGTTGAGGGGGTATAGACCTACGTTTCCGCGTTCTTCGCCCCTGTGCGTCCCGCCGGCCGGTCTTGATCCTCCACTTCTTGCTCACGTGAGCAAATTCGCAAGGCCGGCCAGGAGCCAGTACCGGCCGATCAGATCACTCCTTGATCGGGTCCGCATTGGTGCATAAAATTCCCAAAAGCTACACAATAACAAAGGAGCGACAGCCATGCCATCCTCAATGCCGGTGAATAACTACAAGTTCCTGATTCTACTGGATGACGACTATGAAGATCTTGAATTCTGGTATCCTAAACTGCGACTGATCGAAGCCGGATTGGAGGTCACAGTGGCCGGTCCACCTGGAAAGCATCACTTTCGCGGCAAGCACGGCTACCCGGCAATCTCCGATGCCGAGATCCCAGCTATGAAGGCCGCCAACTTCCAAGGTCTGATCATTCCCGGCGGCTGGGCTCCAGACAAGCTGAGGCGAGATTCCCACGTGTTGGAACTGGTTCGCGACTTCAATACAGCGGGGAAGCTGATTGCCGCGATCTGTCATGGTGGATGGATTCCCATCTCGGCCGGGGTGTATAAAGGCGTTCGGGTAACTGGCTCCCCAGGAATCAAAGATGATCTGATCAACGCCGGAGCCATTTGGGAAGATGCGCCCGTGGTGGTTGACCGCCACTTTGTCTCCAGCCGACGCCCCGACGATTTGCCCGACTTCTGTATCGGAATCTTCCAGGCGATGTCAGTTGACCGCGAGCCGCGCTGATTACGAGCCCCTTCCCGACCACCAGATGGACATCAGGCCGCCCAGTCCGCAGAGCAGCAAGAGGGTGACGGCCAGAGTGCCGCTGTGGCTGTATTGCGGAAGGAATTGCAGTGCCGCAGCTCCTACTGCCGGGCCGGCGAAGTTGCCCAGACCGATGACCGATTCGTGGATGCCGCCATGCTCGCCTTTGGTTTCGCTCATGTCCATCGAGTAGAACAGCGAGGAGTAGTAGGTCAGGCCGATTGCTCCTCAGAATCCCTATCCCGTCACGATTCGATTGGCCCGAACCAAGGTCACCCCCACGATCACGGGTACGACGCACCCGATCCGCCAGCCAAAAGGTCAGTGCCAGTTCGGTGATCAGGAGAGCCATCGGCACATAAAACAGGGCTTGCAAGCCTAGCCTGTCCAACATTGCACCGCCGGTGAAGTAGGCTACCACACCAGTCCCGGCCCAGACTGCATTGTAAGTGCCCCCATTCAGTGCCGCCAGACAGAGGTTCGCCTTGTTGCCAAAGCCGAACACCTTCTCCATATAGAGGTACAAATAGTGGCCACGGTCGATTTGTAAACAGAACGCCCCTGGTTCAGGGTTTCTGGATCGGGGGCGTTTGCATACGTCTGCGGACAAGGATACCTTCGCGGCCTCTTTCATTTTGAGGCATGACGTACCGGATTATTCCAACGTCAACTTTCCACCGTTCTCAAGCTGGTATGTCGGCCCCTCAGCACCACACCAGATGATCCATTCTGCGTCCTCCGAACGCCATGCGCCGAGATTGAAGCTGAGTTTCATCCCTGGTTTGTATTTCAGGCCAGCGGCCTCGAACGGTATCGCCCATTCGCCCGTCCATGACTGCTTGTCTATCTTGGCCGCATACTTAACGGCCTTGCCAAGTTTCTCGGCCGCATCCTCGGTCGCGCCACCATTCGTTGTGCTCTCGTGCTTGCCGGAAGCAAATCCGTGTATTACGAATGTCGGGCCAGCCTGCGTGTTCGATGCATCGCAGAAGCAGACTTCGGCCGCGTCATCCTGCACCCATTGCTCACCCTTGGACAGATTGCCACGGGTGCAATCCCATTTTGCAGTAGCGGAAGCTAGCTGTCAATAAGTACGGATT
>JBAWVO010000446.1:0-4127 GCA_037147235.1 Planctomycetota bacterium
GCGTGAGGAAATATCTCGCGCAAAGGCGCAAAGCCGCAAAGCGGAAACCGATTTGGAATCGCCCTTTCACCCATGCGAACGCTCGATGAAACGAAAATAATGAAACTTATCCCCTTCTGTCTATCCCTTTTGCGCCTTGGCGTGAGGAAATATCTCGCGCAAAGGCGCAAAGCCGCAAAGCGGAAACCGATTTGAAATCGCCCTTTCACCCACGCGAACGCTCGATGAAACGCAAATAATGAGAATTATCCCCTTATGTCTATCCCCTTTGCGCCTTGGCGCCTTGGCGTGAGGAAATATCTCACGCAAAGACGCAAAGGCGCAAAGCGGAAACCGATTTGGAATCGCCCTTTCGCCCACGCGAACGCTCGATGAAACGCAAATAATGGGAATTATCCCCTTCTGTCTACCCCCCCTTTGCGAATTTGCGCCTTGGCGTGAGGAAATATCTCACGCAAAGGCGCTAAGGCGCAAAGCGGAAACCGATTTGGAATTGCTACAGACCACGGTGCAACGCGGTTGTCGCATAGGGCATCCTCGGCACCTTGACGATGCTCAAATGCAGAAACTTCATTGAGGACGATTTTGTTTCCTCTTCTTCCGCATTGGTGATAGCCGAGGTCGTGACCGAATCATGGAACGACATCCCCTGGTGGGTAGATTTTCTCTGCGGTATCCATAAGCCGAGTATCGGATTTGACAATGCCCGAAAGTGGCTGACGGGAGATGGCTGGGAGCGGAGATTAGGATATTTTCTTGACTTTGTTCGGCAAGGTGGATTTCGAGTTGAAGAACAGGAAAACGGGGCGGTGATGAGGCTCTCATTCGCTGGGGGAACACCTTGACTCTTGGCTCGCTCGCTACGCCTGTGCTTGCCCAGCTACGTCCCGGCTGCGCTTCGGGACTACGCCCGGGCTGCGCACCGGCTCCGCTCGCTTGACTTGTCTACTCCGCTGGAACTAGGGAGACACGGAAGCCCAGGAAGTCGTACCGGTTCCCAGGCGAGTCCCCGTGACGGAACGCCGACCGGCAGAGCCCGGCGTAGTTGAGCCAGCTACCGCCGCGAAACACGCGGAGCGAGCCCCCCGTAGCACCCATCGGGTCATCCAATGGCGACTTCGCATAGTAACCCTCATCCAACCAATCTGCGCACCACTCCCATACATTTCCGTACATATCGTAAAGTCCAAAGGCGTTTGACTTTTTCTCACCCACCAGGTGCGTCTTGCCGCCCGCGTTCTCGCTAGACCAAGCGTATTCGCCCAGCAACTTCTCTTCCTCTCCCGCTGCGAGAAGACCTGGGCGAGGACTGAAGTACCTCCGACCCGGATTTCCCGCACGGCACGCATCCTCCCACTGCGCTTCCGTTGGCAGGGCGTACCGCCGTTTGGCTGCCTTTTCCCCAGGCAACGCCGACAGCTTCCGGCAGAACTCCACCGCTTCGTCCCACGAAACTTTCTCCACGGGATTCTTCGGCCCCTTGAACCCACTCGGATTGCTACCCATCACACGCTGGTACTGCTCCTGCGTCACCTCCGTCACGCCCAGCCAATACGGCTTGGTAATCCGAACGCTGTGCTGCGGTTTCTCATTTTTTAAGGCACCGCTCTCCGAATCGGGCGAACCCATCTGGAACTTACCTGGCGGGATCAACACCAGCTTCATCTTGATGGAATTCGTTTGTACCACCGGCTCGCCAAGATACCTGGCCCACCGCGACTGGTGCTTTTTGGCCATCTTTTCGTCGAAAGGTGCTACCGCCAATGGTGGTGACTTGCCCGAAACCGTTGGGATGTCGCGCCCCAAGTCAGTGATTTCCTTCAATCGCTTTTCCACCAGTGACTTCACCAAAACCGTAGTTAGGTTCGGCTGTGCCTGTTGATACCACGTTCCAGCATGAGTCAATAGTACACCACGCCACTCGCCCTTGGCCCCTTGACCGATGTTCCACCAATCATTTCCCAACGTCACCTGTTCCTCAGGCGTAGTGGCTCCCTTGATGTCTTGCTCAGCCAACGCCTTCAATTTGGCATCACTGCTCAAAACCAACATTGGCAGCCCCTTTTCCCAATCGCCTTTGTGGCACAAGTATTTGCCGACCGCCAAATTGGCATCAGGATCGTTGGGTTTCTCTTTCAGCGTCGCCATTGCATCCTCAATGTCGGCAAACGCCTTCGCCACGGCTTCAACTTCCTTGTTTTTCGCCAATATGGACTTAATAAGTTCCGCATCCTTGCTTAATCGAGCCGATTGACCAGCTTGTTTTCCCAGTTGTCTCGCCGCATCGAAGTCCTCCTCACGGATCGCTTGATCCATTGCCTCAAGGGCAGCTTCTGCAATTACCCGACGCGCCTCGGGTAACCGTGCCTTGATTGCGATCTTCTCAAGTGTGTCTGCCTTGGCCTGGGAAACTTTAACATCATATTCCTCTGCCAGCATATCGAGCACCTCGAATGCCAATTTACTGTTGTTACCCCGTACCGCTGCGCTCTTTGCTTCCCGCAGCAGCACGAATCGGGCGACCAAATCGTCCTTGCTTTCGTCGGCCTTCTGGATTAACTTTTTGGCGAACGCAACCTGATCCGCTGCTCGATAGTCATCCTTGTAAATCTCCCGAATAGTCGTCAATGCCTTCTCTTGCTCTGCTTTGGCCGGGGCAGGTGGCTTCTCCTTCGGCTTTACTGGCTCCGCATTTGGTTCGGCCACAACCGTGGGCGGCTCCTTACGAGTTTCCACCGGCGACGTTTCCTTGGGGGGCTGATTCGTCTCCGATTCGGTCACGATCAGCGGTGGCGGAATCAGTTCCGTTGGCTCTTCGGGCGAAGACGGTGGCTTTGATTCCACCTCCGGTTCAATCCACAACCCGTGATCACTACGTTCAGGCCCTGGACAATCGACAAAAAGGTCGAGTATCTTGACCCTTACGACACTTAAATTAAATGATTCCGAGACGCCTGCTATTCCGATTTGTTTTGATTGCCACAATGGCTTTCCATCTCCCACAATCCGGAAGACGAGGGGAGTGCCTATCTGCTGGCCCTTCGCCGAATCGGCGATGCCAACCCCCCCACGCAATGCCCTAAACTGCCCATTGAGAGAATATGAAATGTGAGAGAACGTATTACTCCCAGGAGTGCGCGCCCAAAGAATATTGGGAGATGTCTTGCCGTTGAAAGCTGCCGCTGTATGGATTGAATCCCCAATCCTCACTTCTTGGCACGGTAGAGTGGCAAGGTAAACGGATTTCACCCTATCCTTCTCGAACCCAACCCTTTCCTTCTCGACCACACCTGCTTCGGGGACGCCTCCCCCCTCTTTGGGCTTGGCGTCTGGCTCTGATTGCGGTTCGGCTTGTGGCTCTGGCGTGGGTTCGGGTGTCGGTTTCCGTTGCGGTACAGGCTTAGGTTCAACCTTGGGCTGCGGTTTCGATCCAGGCTTGGTCGGTGCCACTGTAGACGGAGAAGGCTCGTTCGTGGATGCAACGTCTTTTCCATTGCGACCCAAATTGAACGCCACAACCATAGCCAGAACAACCGCCGCGCCCAATCCAATCCAAATCTGGTTTTTGTCCGACGACTGCTTTGGCTTTGCCCGTAGCGTGGCTTTGGGGGCGATTGCCGGTGCCTCAAGGAAATCTAGCTCGCCCGTCTGGAGTGCGGCTACAGGCGATGGGGCTACAGGCGATGGGGCTACAGGAGGTGCATGTGCTGCCGGCGCAACGGGCGCCGCCTGCTGACGCAACTTTTGGTCGTATACATCCTTCTTCTCGGGATTCAGCAGGCAAATTTTCGCCGTCGCAATCTCGTTCAATAATTTCTGCGAAAGATTGGAGTGCTTGCCGGTCTGGAACGAGCGAATGTGGGACATCTGCTTGTCAGCGGCATGGGCAATCACATCGGTATTGGACTCGAAGAGTTCAACTCCCAAGATCCGGTAATGGTTTGGGGGCTGATCCTTCAGCGGAATCGCCAGCCATTGGTGATAGGGATCGAGGTCTGCCATAGGACACTCGGTTTCGCCAGGGAATATGTTTCCGAATTGGGTTCAACTACTTCGTTTGCCCCGATTTTATCAACCACCCGCCAAGATGTCAAAACTGCTGTAGGTCAGGCTTTCCAGCCTGACAG
>JBAWVO010000447.1:0-4085 GCA_037147235.1 Planctomycetota bacterium
AGGTGGGGCTTTCACCCACTGAAACACACACACCTTCACGGCGCACGGACACATTGACTCGTGGCTCGCTCGCTACGCCTGTGCTTGCCCAGCTCCGTCCCGGCTCCGCTTCGGGACTGCGCCCGGGCTGCGCACCGGCTCCGCTCGCTCCCCTTGACTTGTCTAGTCCGCCGGAACTCGGGAGACGCGGAAGCCCAGGTCGTAGAGCCGGTTCCCAGGCGTGATCCCGTTACGGTCCGCCGACCGGCAGAACCCGGCGTTGTAGTTCCAGCACCCGCCGCGAAGCACGCGGAGCGAGCCCGTTGTAGGACCACTCGGATCGTCTACCGGTGACTTCGCATAGGAATCCCTGCCACACCAATCCGCGCACCACTGCCAGGCATTCCCGTGCATGTCGTAAAGCCCAAAGGCATTCGGCTGGAAAGAGCCTACCGGCGACGTATACACGTAGCCGTCGCTGGCTTTGATCGTCCATGTCCAATCAGGGAACTTCGCCTTGGCCGTCGCGTCGGCCACGTTGCCAACCTTTGCCAGCGTCTCAGGGTCATCGCCGCTGGAATACCGCGTTGTCGTCCCTGCGCGGCAGGCATATTCCCACTCGGCCTCCGTGGGCAATCGGTAAGTCTTCTTCTCCTTCTTGCTCAGCCACTCGCAGAACGCTTTCGCGTCGTTCCAGCTTACGTTGACCACCGGGTGCTCGTCGGTCTGCTCGAAACCCGCGTTTCGCCACGAATACTTCGCGTTGAAGTCAAACTCCTTCTTATCAGCGTCCCGGCCGTAGGCCCTGGATTCTCTCCCTTTTCCACGTCCGTCTTGTACCCCGTGTCGGTGACAAACTGCCGGAACTGGCCCCGCGTGACGTGATAGGTGCCCAGGTAGAACGGCTTCGTGATCTGAACCCGGTGCTGCGGGTGCTCGCTCATGAAAAAGTTCGCTGGCAGATAATCCTCGCCGTAGTTTTTCTTGAAAAAGGCCGCCGTGGCCTCCGCCGACTCTTCACTACCCATCCTGAACTCGCCCGCCGGAATGAGCGTCAGCATCAACTTCACCCCGCCGCCCAAGTCCACCGCCAATCCTTTCGGCGGCTCTTTCGTCTCGCTCAAAGCAGGCCCCGCCATTGCGAAAAGCAACACGCAACCAATCACGAAGTTTCTCATTCTATGTCCTTCCAAAAGAGATTTTCCAAGCCTGGCGATGCTCGCGCCGAACCACGACGGCCAATGTACCCTGCCAACTGACAGGAATCTTGATCATTGGCAACGCTCCCAATCTTATCGCGGACGCCGGGCGATTGGAAGATGCCGGGCACTGGGTAGACCCGTGGAAAAGTCGCCTAAGGACCCAGGGAATTGAGCCATTTGGCACTGCCCGATGTGGCCGTTTCCCTCTACGGTTCAATGACCCACTCGTGGATGCCGCCGGAGAAGTTGGGTTGGAGTTCGACTTCCAAGCGCAGGACGGTGGCTTTCAACGGCGGGAAGGATACGTCGTTGAACTTGTCCGGCGCAACGCCATAGGCACTGACCTTTGGCACGGGTTTCCAGACTTGGCCGTCGCTGTAAAGCAGTCGCCAACTCTTGGGCGGCTTAGCCTCGCCGCCGGGATAATCGGCAAACCAGAAGACGCGAACGCCCTTCACGGTTTTGGGCTGCGCGAACTCGCACTGTACCCATTCCGTGCCACCCTTGCGCGGACGCCACGCAAGGTGCGGCTGGGTCGGATCCAAGGATCGCTTCGGCACTTGGCCGTCGCGAATGCCGTTCAGCGAACTGGTTTCGGTCGTCCGGCGCGAGGCCGAAAGCCGGCCCGCCGTGGCCAGGTTGGCCGGATTCGGCACGCGCATCGGGCCCTCCGCATCGCGCTCGGCCAAGATCCGCGGATTCTCGACCAGCCATGCCGTCATCTCGTGAATGCCGCGATTCTGCCATGCGTAGTAGGGTATGGCGGTAAACTCGACGGCATTCTTCCCGTCGGCCAGCCCTGTTCCATGCAGCACGATGACGTTGCCAAGCAAGTCGGCCCGCCGCTGGAGACCAAAATCGGCCCCGGCGGGCAGGACCATGTTCAGTACGCTGAAACCAGGGTTGTCCACCCCTTCAAGGCAGTAGAGCATCGGCCCGCGATAAAGGGCCGTTTGGCCGCGGGTGAAGGCGACGTTTGCGTGCGAATAGACCCGGCGAACCGGCATGGGAAGGGTCAGTTCCACAACATCGCCCGCCTTCCAGGGGCGAACAACGCGAAGGTATCCCTTCTCCAATAGTGCTGCGGAGATTGGCACGCCGTTGACCGTCACCGTCCACTTCACCGTCTCGGGTTTGTCGAAGCGGTAAAGGTCGCTTGGCATCAATCTGCCCTGCGCCCAGCCGGGGATGCGCAGGGCAAGCGCAAACTCACCGGGCTTTTCCGGGGTAACGCGGATGCGCACTCGGCCGTTCCATGGATATTGCGTCTCTTCGTGAAGCGTCACCGTCTGCGAAGCGAGCTTGACTTTGATGGTTCCGCCGACGTAAAGGTTCAAGTAGATGTCGCGATCGTCCTGCGCTGCCACCCAGCGGCTGATGCCGGCAATGAATCCAGGCACCTTGCTTGGGCAGCAGAACAGGTAGCGTTTGCGGACGCCCGTGTGTGCATCCTCGCGTTCGGTGCAATCCACGGTAAGCTTGTTCGAGTAGAAGAACTTGTGGCCGTCGAGGTTGATTCCCGCCAAGCCGCCGTTGTAGGCTTCAAGTTCCACGATGTCGGCGTAGCGGGCGTCGGCCGACAGCAGGTTGAGCGCGTGGTTCCACTGGCCGTGGGCGATATTCGCGCAGCACTCGCTGTACGTTTCAACCGGGTCGAGAATCCAATCGTCATCGAGTTGCTCGGCGTCAGCCGGGCCACCCACGCCGCCATGCACGTAGATGCGGCGGTCCACGATACTCCGCCACAGGCCGTCGAGGGCCTTGCGCAAGTCGGGTTGGTCCAAGTAGCGGCATACATCCGTTGCGCCGGAATAGGTGTAATTGATGCGGACTGCGTGGCCCCAGGCCTTGACCTGCTCGGCCAGCGGCCGGCGGTTCGCGCCGTCGCCCAGGTCGGGCGGTCGAGCGAAGACGACGTTTCGCGCAAGGTGATCGGCCAGTTTCAGGTAGCGACGGTCGCCGGTCGCCTCGAAAAGCCGCATCAGGCCGATCTCGATTTGCGGGTGATCCGCGTAGTCGATCGGCTGGCCGGGGGGAAAGCGGCGATAGACATGGTCGGCGAACTTGACGGCCACATCGAGAAAGGCGCGTTTGCCCGTGGCTTGGTAGTAGGCGACGGCCGCCTCGCAAAGGTGGCCCCCGCAATACATCTGGCCCATGCCCTTCGGCCACGACGCCAGCGTGCTCTTCCACCGCTGCGTTGGCCCGTAACCGCGTCGCAGGACCGTCGGATCCTCGGCTGGCGGGCTGGCCGGATGGCCCAGCGGGAGCATGTACTGGGTGTTGAGATAACCCTCCTTGTCCTGGGCAGCGGCGATCAGCTCAATGAGGTTGTCGACGCGCGTTTCCAGTGCCGGATCGCGCCGCCAGGCGAGCGAATAAGCCGCCGCTTCGAGGAGCTTATAAACGTCCGAGTCGGGGCAACTGGCAAGTTTGATCTTGCCCGGCTTTCGCCCGGCGACGATCGCGAAATTGTCGATCTTCCCTTGCTTTTCCGCAAGGTCCAGCATGTCGGGAAGGGTGACCTTCTGGACGATGTCCAGGCGAGGAGACCAGAATGCATCGTCAATTCCAACACGGTTAAATGGAACGGCCCGCAGGCCGGCGCAAGGTTGCGGGCTGGTGAAGTCGGCCCCGAGTGCCGTCAGCGGAACCAGTAGAAGTACCGTCAGGGCCGGTAGGATGCGTCTGGCTGTTCCAGCCATTGGAGAATCTCCCTTAGGATCGGCGAAACCTGGTTATCGTGCAGCCTATTGTCCGTCGATCGCCCTGAATGATCAAGTGGGGGGATGCCACCTTGTTGTGGCCGGTCTCCGACCGAGCCACGCCGCCGACCGAAGGTCTCCAATGACTTCGTTAGAATCGCTATACTTTGATCAAACCACTGGGTTTTGTTCCCTTCCC
>JBAWVO010000448.1:0-4071 GCA_037147235.1 Planctomycetota bacterium
ACACCATCCGTCCACGAAAAGGAAACGGCTAAGTTGTTTGTGAACAGCTCCTAAGCATGTGAGAGTGACGAGGCTCGATAGGTACGACCACGTCAACCAGTGCTGGAATGACCCAGAGGAGAGCTGTAGTGAGCTTCTTGCTGAGAGTCGGAACACCACGCCCGCGGATCTTGCCGCAAGCCGCATCGACTTCAGTGCTTGGCTCAAACTGCTTCCGTACCGTCAGCGTCGGATTGCGAAGTACCTTTCGGTGGGCAATCGAACGGCTGACACCGCGAAGAAGTTCAAGGTGTCGGCTGGCCGCATCTCGCAGATTCGCCGCGAGCTCTCCGACAACTGGAATAAGTTCGTCGGTGAAGAGGACGGCGATGCCGCTTTGGCGGTCTGAGGTCTCAAAAGTGGTTTTGGGCTTAAATCTGAAATCTTGCCAGTTTTCGATTTCGGCTAGGTATTTCAAGTCGGCTGGCTCAGGACTTCGCCCAATCGGCCGTCCTAGACCCCGCACGTGGCCGCTGGAGGCGTTTAGCTGACTGACTGATCTTCCCCAGTCGTCCATTCTACAAAGACGCTTCCAGCGGCCTGCCAGATGCTTCAAATGCGGTTTGCCCAACGAAATAGCGACAAAATGCGTTTTAGCACAGCTTTCAGTCGCTCACAGTATCTCTTAACCAGCACAATCACCTATTACCGTCTCACAGGAGGAGAACAGCATGACAATATCATTCTCGACGGGTTAGTTTCAAATCTTTCACCCCTGAGAAACAACATGCGAGACGAAATCCCCGGCCTGCTGGGTATTATTGGATTGACCGCCGCCGTGATCGGCACTTGTGGCGTCATCGCGATACAATCGCTGACGCTCACACCCCTGATCATCGGAGGTGCGGCAATCGTGGTCAGCGTATGGGCTGTCCAGGCGATCAACAAGAGGTAAATAACATGCGCTGAGATCCTGGCTAGGTCGCCCGGGATCAAAAAGCGGATACAATAACAAGCGACCAGTCAAAAGGAACCTGATTCATGTTGAATAAAGTGATCAAAAAGAGCCGAAAGGTTCTCGTCATCGTCAATAACCGTTTCGCCCCAACCGCGGCCGAATTGAAGGCACGGCAGCAAGTCGCCTTCAGCATTCTTCACCCGCAGGTTGAAATCGTGAAGCGTAGCCCGATGGCGCAGTTCGCCGTAGGTACGGCCATCAGCGGTCTCATTCTCAGTGGCAATCTGGCATCTGCTGCTGGCTTGGCCGGTGCATGGATTTTCGCGAAACCGCTGACTCACGCCGTTGCGGGTGGTGTTGGTGCTGTCGGCCTGATCGATAGCCGGATGCTGGCTGCCCTTGAGCGGCTCCAGTCGATGCAGGCCGAGCCGGTGCTAGCATAAGTGTCGTTTTGACAGAATGGAGGATCGTATGATCGACAGGATTTTCGATCTGTGCGTTGATTTACTCGTCTGGGGTGCCCAGAAATTCGGCACGACCTACAAGCGGATCAATGTCTACGTTTTCTGCGTTATTCTGCCGTTGATCCTACTGGGGCAGACGGGCGCGATCATCTGGCTGCTTTTGCACCGTTAGCGGCGAGCAGCATCTTGCTTAACATGGCCACGGTTTTCCCGGCATCTATGTCGGGAGGGCCGTGGCCTTTCTTGTTTCACCCGCGCACCATCTGCCGGTCGCTGTCGGCCGACAATAGATAAAAGAAAGTACCACACTTTGAGTCATATCGTTCAAATACAGTCCCAAATCAAGGATGTCGCTGCTGTCCATGCTGCCTGCCAGCGGCTGAGCTTGCCTGCGCCCGTTCAAGGCAAAACCAAGCTCTATGGCGGCGAAGTCGAAGGTTTGGCAGTTAAACTGCCCGACTGGACTTACCCCGTCATCTGCGATCTGGCCAGTGGCCAAGTCAAGTACGACAACTTTGCGACCTGTACGATTGATTTTGGGCATGCCCATAACTACCGAGGAAAACACCGGTCTACTGTACTCGACACGCTTTTCGGTGACTTCTGCGGGACCGACTGCCAAAACACGGAACCATAAGCTACCAAACGAGTTGCAATTCTAGGTTGGACGAACAGACCAACAAAACCAATCGTACAGGTCGCAACTTTGGCGGCCGCTGGGGTGACCAGAAGCAACCAATAAATTCCTGCAAGCATACGCGGCAGAGAAAGTGAAGATCGAAAGCATGCGAAAGGGGCATACCGCAACGGATAGCCCCCCCCCCCGATGACTGTACTAAGCTCACGATTCAGGTAGGATGTGCCGCATGAAGACCATAGAAATACTCGTCAGCCCCAAGGGCGAAACCCCCGTCTCCACCAAAGGCTTCCTCGGATCGTCATGCCGCGATGCCAGCAAATTCATCGAATAGGCATTAGGCCAGCAGACGTCCGAAACGCTCACGGCCGAGTTTCATCTGGCACAGGCCGTCGATCAGCAGCAGCGATCAAGGGCCGCTCAGTCTTGAGCACACTGTATTGCCCGACACTTCAACCCCCTATCGTAACCAAAAGGAACTCCACTCGCGGTGCGGACTCCTTGCGCCTCTGTTGTTCGTGCCTCGCGGCGTCGCGGGGCGGTTTACGTTTCTATCCTACGTGACCGCCCTGCGGGACGGTCCTAACTCCATAGGAGACTGTCATGGTTCGTCGTATTGCTTTTGTTTTCAAACCGACTTCAATTCCTGCCAGACCCCAGAATTTCTGGCCATGCTCCCCGCCATCATCGGTATTGTCGCCACCAATGGCCTATAGTCGGCCGCCATTTCTTAACCCCCCCTTTCTTTTAGAGACCTTTCCCATGCTTGCTACGTTTGATTTTTCTCTTACTCAGCGTCGATTGACGTTGACGTGCCGACGCTGGAATTACAAAGCCCGACCGGTGGCTGCGGCGATAGGCTACTCAGCCAGAAAGCTCCGACAACGGAACTTTCACCGCAATCGAAAAAGTCGACAACGAGGTAGACGTCTGCGGCACCACAATAATCGGCTTGTCCATCGGGCTGCGTAAAAACCTGATACTGGGGCTGCCCAGCCCGAAGCGGTCTCTTTCTTTACCTATCGGCAATCTCACCACCTACCGGCTCAAGTTTGCCGACGATCTTCGCTCGTTTTGTCTCAGTAGACTCAATATCGGCTCATGGCTCGGCACAGTAATGAGAGACGCATGCAAGAGCTTTATTATTGGCTTTGTCTCTCGACTTTCGCGACAACCCCACAAGAGATACTTTATGGCACGCCTCATCCCCGTTTGCGGATGCGCCCGCTGGGTCCACCCGCGCCGTCGTCCCGACTTCGCGCTGGAAGAAATCCAAGAACTTGTCCGCACGAACGCCCCAGAGTGCATCGTGATTCCCGTTTTTGGCTTCCGCTATGGCAGCTTCGCGATGATCGTCAACGAGCGCGGTGCCTATTACGACCTGCCGTTCAATGAATCGGCCTCGATCCTCGCCCAGCAAACCATCCTGGGTAACGCCATACTGGTGGCCGGGCATGAGTGCGACTGGGGGTAGCGGAACGTCGTGGACCATCAAGAGACGACGAATATCAGAACTTGTGGTAGCCCGGCAGGCCACCACGCAATTCAATCGAAGGTTAAATTTCCATGCGAACAAAGAGAAAAAGAGTAAGGATTACGCCAGAAGTTGTGGAAGAGATGATCCAAAAGTGCTGGCGCTATGCAAAATGCCATGCAACCATCGAGGTTGCATACCGCGAGTGGTGTAACTGCCGCGGTGATGACGGCTACAACGTCCTTTTGTGGGACGACGAATCCTATGCGGAAAGCACGGCGAACGTGCTTGTGCTCGAAGATAGCAGAATCCGCGGCTTACGCGGCTGGGTACTCCTGCAATGCAGGATTCAGAGGCCCGACGAAGACGTTCTCATCGACTTTTTGCTCAACGAGAACGGGAAGATCGCTTCGTGGGGGCCGAGTTCACACCTCTATAGAGAAGAAATTGCGGTTCTCTTGGAAGAAGCCGATGTTCAGTGGACTCCTTGGGATCTCGATGACAACCTAGTCCTATATTCCGCAACCCGACTTATCCCCAAAGGTGGTATTGCGCCCTT
>JBAWVO010000449.1:0-4043 GCA_037147235.1 Planctomycetota bacterium
GCACACGGAGTGTGCCTGCTACTTTTCTTGCGACACTTATTGATGCGCCGATCCCTATTCCTTTATTTCCGCCAGCAGATACGGCCCTTTGGGAATCGCGACGATCTTTGCCTCTGGCCCGTATCGCTTCAGGGCAGTGCTGACGGCTGCCTCAACACTGGGTGCCGTATCAACGAACATCCGCCTTAGGATATCGGCCGGAAGACCGTCGCTGACCATGCAGAGGGTGGCATGTCGATATACGCGAACAAACTCTTCCAATTGCCACTGGTCCGTTCTAAAATACTCGCCGCTGACAATCTGCTCCATGAATTGATCGAGTGATGGGTGGTCGTCATAGAGCTGCTGGAAGTCGCGGCTGCCAATTCCCTCGTTCAAGGCTGCGGCAAGGATGATCGTTCCGCCAGGTTTGACGATAGGCATCGCTGACACCATGCCTTTGATTGCCTGATAGAAGGTCGAGTCCAATGGGTAGCCGGCCGAACTGGTTACCACGATGTCAACGGGCTCCGTCACGGTGTCGGTCACTATGCGGCGCGTACAAGCGACGCCCGCATGGAATGCCGCCTCCATGTCGCCAGCCACGACGGAAAGCAACCGACGACAGTTATCGACCACCACGTTGACGATGAAGTCGCAACCGGCCATGCGGGCAATTCGCGTGTTCTCCTCGTGGACCGGATTCCCTTCCAAACAGCCAGCCCGGGCGTTAGCGTGCTCCAGAAAGGCAGGGCCATGCCAGACCTTGATTGTTTCCAGGGCGGCCAGCCCTGGACAGATGAGCTTCCGTCCGCCGGAAAAGCCCGCCATGAAATGCGGCTCAATTAAACCGACGGTGATTTTAAGTTGGGCATCGACGAAACGCGAGTCGATCCATGCCGGAACGCCGCGGGGCGTCGTGCCCAGGTAGGTGTGGGCTGTCAGGTCGTGTCCGTTATGGTCGGCGACCTGATACTGCTGGACAATCGCCGGGCCAAGCATCTCGATCTTTTCTGCCGCAGTGCTCAGCCGGTGCAAGCCGGTAGCAACGAGGATTAAAATTCCCTCGCGGGGAACCCCGCTGGCCTTCAAGGTTGCCAGCAACGGTTCGAGAATTAGCCGGTTGGGCACGGGGCGGGTGATGTCGCAGATAACGATACATGCGGTGCGTCGTCCCTGGGCCAACTCGGCCAAAGGCGGGGTGCCGCACGGCTCGGCCAAGGCTCGATGGATCGCAGCGGCGGCATCCTGGATCGGTTGGACCGGCTGATAATCAAGGCATTTCACCAGATGCTGGTCCGGCAGTTCGACTTCCAAACCCGTCCGGCCGTATTCAAGTCGCACACGCATAACACAGCCTCTTACTGCAATTCCGCGCGCAGCGTCACGATGCCCCAGGCAGGCACCTCAATGGTCTCCGTTGCAGTCGTCAGCGGTTGCTCGCTGGCGTCGCTCAGCCAGACGGTTTTGGGCACCGGCTGGGACCAAGTGAGTTTCGCAACGGCATCTTTGCCCGACGCGCCATGGAGCCGCACGATGATCGCCTTGCCGTCGTCGCTAGGCTTCAACGCGCTAACCAACACGCCAGCCGGCTCGACACGCAGTCGCGACGCCGCGGGCTTCTCGCCCACGGCGGGCATCACGATCAGCGGTTGGCTGGTTTCTAGCCCGAAGCGGGCGGCAGCAACGGCATCGTACGGCCCGTGCGGGCGGAGGTAATAGCGGAATGTGGTCTCGCCTTCCTGATCGGCCCGATAGTTCGTGTGCCAATGATTGTTCATCACCCAGGAGTAAAGTGTGGCTGAAGGTTCGATCGTTTTCATATAGGCGTTGGGATTCGACTGGCCGCGAGGCAGGTTGGCTGTCAGGCCGCCAAGTTCCATCAGCGGGGCGTCGGCCGTGACCCAGGTCACTCCGTGCTTGTCGTTGGAGACATCGACCCAACGCTCGACCGAAAACCAGTTCTTGCACGCCCCGGGAAGTTGGTCCTTTTCCGGCCGCACCACGGCACCGGGGCTGTTGATGCGGACTTCCGGATTCGGCACGTTGAAGGCAAAGCCAAAATGGACGCCCTCAATCGCGCGGACCGGAAGCTTGTCAACCATGTCGATGATCTCGACGCGGTCGAGGCCGTCGATCAGGCGAACCTCGCGCACGAGCCGCTTGCAACCGGGTGCCTCGGACGTAGCCACCAGCGATGCCACCAAGGGCCCCGCTTCCTTGACGACAATCTCCGCCGGGCCATTGGGCCGTGCATCCTTGACGTTTCCGCCGGGCAGATAGATGTAGCTGTTGATCGCACCCGCGGCCAATTCCGCTGCTGCGCCGGAGTGTTTCAGACTGACGATTGCACCGGTGGCCGCATCCAACCTCAGGCTCAACGAAGCAGTCTTCAACCCAAGCCCTTCGGCACGGGCCGAACCGCCGGAAGATACCGCCGCGTCGATCGTGAACCGTCTGGCGGCAAACGGCGGAACATCGCGGGCCAGGAAAACCAGCTCGCCTGTGCTTAGGCGTTGCGAAGGCACGGCCTGTCCCTGATCGTCCTTCACCCCGCTGCCTTTGGTCGCCTTGGGAAGCGTGACCAATTCGGACCGCGACCACGACGAAGTATTGAACACGTCCACCGCGCCGGTCTCGGCGTTCGGCTTGGGGAGGCATCTTTCCAGCAGTTTTCTCGATTGCTGATCGGCATCCAGGGCGTATGCCTGCTTGAACTTCCATTGAGTCTTGACGAAAGGCAAGTCAGGTTTTTTGATGCTATTGAAGGCACCCCAGGTATGCTCGCTCCAGAGAACCACGTTCTTCCAGGCCGCGGCAAACTCGGCCGCAGGAAAGGCTTCCGTTAGGCACCGCATCGCCCAAAGCGTCTCGGCTTGCAGCAAGCGATCCGCCGAATGGCGATTGAGCGCGGTTTCCCTCGCGCCCGAGCCGGCCCCGTCTTCCCAATACGGCGTGAGATCGCCGCGATAGGTTGGGAGCTTATCGCCGTAACGCTTCTCAAACGCATGGAACGCCTCGCTCGTGGTGGCGATGATCAGCCGCGGATAGGCGTGTTTGGCGTTCCACTCGCGAACCGCATTCATCACGCCTTCATCGGCAGGGCCATTATCGCCTTTAGACCAGCGGAGTTGCACGATGTCGTAGGGGTATTTCACTTCTTCGAGGCGGCGCAAGAGGGCCGGCACCGCAGCCGTGATCGATTTGAAGCCGTGACCGATGGAATAACCGCCCTGCGCGCCCCAATAGAGTACCTTTTCTCGGCCCGAGGGCGATTGCCAGTAAAACGGGTTATTTTCCCATTGTACCCGCACGTATCCAATTCGATCGCCATCCATATTGGCCCAGTTTGCATTCGGACCGTTGGAGATATACTTCACGCCGTTGTGGGCCAGTGCCGGCACGATGCCCCAGGTCAACCCCGGCACGTCGCTGATCGACATGGCATCGACCTTCACACCGCAGCGGCGGCCCACCGCCGTGGCAAACGAAAACTGCCGCAACAGCTCTTCCGAGCGGCAAACACCGGTCAGCAGATTGGCATACATCGCCTCCATGCCGATGTTGCCGTCGCGGACCGCCTGCTCGAACTGTTTCTCCTGCTCGGGCGTGGCAATCGCGTGAAAGTTCTCGTAAGGCACCAGCACTTCCAGGTTCCACTTGAACCGCGCCTCAGCGGGATAATCTTTCGTCTGGCGAATGAGTTCCAACGCCCGGAGCACATTACCTGCCTGCTTCTTGGCGATATTAGGCTGAATATCGGTATAGCCGATGTCGTTGTGGGAGTGCATGAGGACGTAAATTTCCCACTTTCGTGCCGGTGCCGAGTTAAGCGGTTTTTGCGCCGCGGTCTCCGCGGCGATCCCGATTGTGGCGACAGACAGAAACAGCAGTGCAAATGTCCAGATTTTCATGGTGGATTTCTTGGGTAGAAGTGACGTTCGGAAGAAAGGCCAAACACGCAGAACCAAATCATAGCGTTAGGAAGTTGCCATTGCAAGTATTTCCCATGTGTGGCAAGATTTTCTGGCAAGCGCGTGGCACGGGCTTCCAGCCCGTGGAAT
>JBAWVO010000450.1:0-4038 GCA_037147235.1 Planctomycetota bacterium
CCCTCAGGGAATGGTTAACCCTTCCGGCCGTGCAATCCGGCTAGGACACCAGGGGCTTGCCTTGATGTTGATTTAATGAGCCTCGACACGGACCGAGTGCGAGCGTCCGTCGAGTCCCTCAACCAAGGGCCGGGAACCAGTTTGACACAGGCAATGAATGACCTACGAAATAGTCTTCGGTGAGGGTGCTCTCGTTCGGGTCGAGAGTGCTAATCTGCCAGCCCCAGTGGTCGATTTCCTTGAGCGCGAGTTCCAACAACTCGCACGCTCTCAACAACCTTGAGCCACACGACTTGCTTTCCTTTTCCGCCCTTGGGGCAGAGGTATGGCTTCCATTGCGATCTCGATAGCACGAGATACTCCTTCGGCGTTTTCTTCTTTTACGGCGTGGATGAACAGTCGCTTCGCGTTTTTGACGTAACGATTGTAGTCGAAGATCTCTAAAAGTCTCTTCATCCTAACTCCTAACTCTGCGGCAAATTGCCCTCCATGTTAGCGCAATGCCGATCCAATCCATTATTCACCGCGAGAGACCGCAAGGAACGCAAAAGAAAGAAGAAAAATAATTTGGCCACGGATGGAACACGGATAAAAAAAGAATTCTCTTCCCTCAAAAGGGGTTTCGCGCAAAGGCGCGAAGTCGCAAAGGGGTTTCTATTTCTTCGCGCCTTTGCGAGAGATCTGTCCTCCCCTCTCTTCTATTGCGCACTTTGTGGTCTTTCGTGGTGAATTCCTGCGGTGTGGCTCGGTCGGGAGATCGGCCACAACAGGGGGTGTGGGGTTTCGCGCAAAGGCGCGAAGTCGCAAAGGTGTTTCTATTTCTTCGCGCCTTTGCGCCTTTGCGAGAGATCTGTCCTCTCCTCTCTTCTATTGCGCACTTTGTGGTCTTTCGTGGTGAATTCCTGTGGTGTGGCTCGGTCAGGAGACTGGCCACAACAGGGGGTGTTGGGTTTCGCGCAAAGGCGCGAAGTCGCAAAGGGGTTTCTATTTCTTCGCGCCTTTGCGAGAGATCTGTCCTCCCCTCTCTTATCCGTGTTTCATCCGTGGCCAAATCTGAAAAAGATCTAATCTCCACTAACTCTATCTCATTTGTGGTAATTGGTATGCTCCGAAATATGCTGGAAAATCCGCCGTTCCGAACAAAATAATCGTTGACTTTTTGGAAGAATTTGGTCCAATGAAGGTAGCTTGCATGACTCGATCGTAATGATCGGATAAGTTGCGAGGTAGGAATTGAGATAGTGGCAGATGCCCTCGACATTCGGATGGGGAGTCTGGCCTGGAAGACGCTTTGGGGTCGTTAGGTCGTTTCAACGCGCCTAGCCGACACTGCATGTGCCGACTGCGCGTCCAGTAGACTTCTCATTCTTTCTGAAAGGGCATTGCCGTGAATTGTTCGATTCGTTTCGGTAAGGTGTTGTGGGTACTTTTGGCCGTGGTGGCGGTTGCGCTCTGGGGGGGAATCGCGCAGGCCGCGTCGCAATATTCCACCGGTACTTTCAATTGGGATGCAGCCGCGCCGGCATGGGGTCCCACTGGTGGACCTTACAGCTTGACATGGACATCCGGGAATGATGCGGTCTTCGAGGGCAGTGCTGGCACGGTAAGCGTTGACGCCGCTGGAGTGACTGCCCATAACCTTACGTTCAACACTTCCGGCTACCTCGTTTCAAGCAGTACGCTGACACTGAACGGTACCTCGCCGACCATCACCACTAGCGCAGGCTTCACCTCAACGATCAATTCGGCTATCCTCAGTACGGCGGGCATGGCAGTGGAAGGCGGCGGAACCCTGAATCTCGGTGGGCTCGCCACATTAAGTGGTGCCGACATGGTACTCGGCACATCCTCTTCGGGCAACACACTGAACGTCGCAAATGGCGGACGTTTGCTGTATAGTACCAACCAAACTCTTCAAATTGGTGCCGGCACGAACGGCAATAACGTCCTGAATGTCTCGACCCCGGGTACCACTGGTACTCAGTCGATAAAAATTGGCCCACTTAGTATGGGCGTATCCTCCGCGAATAACGAACTGAATATATCCAATGGGGCCTATGTTGCGAGGAATGCTACTGTAAACGGGCAAGCAGCTTGGTCTCTCGGCACGAATCTCGGCGCGGACAACAATCGGATCATCATCAGTGGATCTGGGGCGACAGCGGATATGAAGTACAATACGCTGAGACAGTTTCTCACGGTCGGTACGGCGGGCAGCGGCAATTACATTAAAGCCGAGAACGGCGGTACACTTAGCGTGTATAGGGCACAAATTGGCAGCAACTCGGGTGCCGGGGGAGGAGACAATAATTACCTCCTCATCACGGGCACAGGTTCAAACCTTATTGCAACCGATAGCCAAATGATCTTTACCCTAGGCAATTCTCCGGGTGCCACGGGTAACTACCTCGAGGTCGCGAATGGAGCTACAGGAACGCTCACCAATAGCGGTCAAACCAACAGAGCCTTCTTGATCGGGGGCGGAGCGGATGGTCAGAGTAACGGATCCGACAACAATTACCTCAAGGTTACTGGAGCCGGTTCGGCATTGACTATCAGTCACACCCAGCCCGTCTCCGTTGGTGGGCAAGTCACGTCAAACACTGTCGTCGACTCCAATACCGTCGGCAACACTGCCACGGGAAATCATATTGATGTTTACGACGGCGGCTCGCTGACGATAGCTTCCAGCACCTCGCTGTACGTGATGGGCGTAAACTCGTCGATCAATATGGGCGATGGCAGTGCTAACGGCGGTACGTTGAGCGTCGGCTCCAACGGGGGCTCGTTTTATGCTGGAATCTATCTGAAGAACGCGGATGGCCGCTTGAATTTCAACAACGGCCAGTTGACGGCCGGGACCAGCGGCGCGCTAATCTCCGGTTCGGGGCAGGTCGTTCTCAACGGTCCAGCCTTTATCCAGAATGCCGATACGATAACCGGAAACACGATCAGTGTTCCAATCTCCGGCATCGGCAGCCTGACCAAGCAGGGTATCGGTACGCTGATGCTCAACGGAGCAATCAGCTACACCGGATCGACGAGCGTTCTGGGAGGTACTCTCAGCCTTCTCACTTACAGCACCTCCGGGTTATGGGACACCGCAGCCGTATCACTCGCCAATGGCACCACACTCAATCTGAATTACGGAAGTTACCTTGACACCGTGAGCTCACTGATCGTGGGTGGCGTCGCTGAGCCTGCTGGCATTTACTACGGCACCATCACCTCCGGGCTAAACACCGTATACATTACCGGCGGCGGCAGCTTGCAGGTTGGTGCCGCGGTGGCTCCCTTCAGCGGCTCGGCGACGTGGGTATCAGACGGCCTCACTCCCAGCACGTCCAGTTCTTGGAACACTGCCACCAACTGGAAAGATGGTGCCGGCGTGAACGGTGTTCCGGGCGTGGGAATGACCCATGGTACGGCCACCTTCAGTGACTCCGCCTCGGTGGCCTCGATTGACCTGACCGGCGTGAACCCGAACCTCAAGGCGCTGACTTTCAGCACTTCCTCCTACACGCTCTCGGGTGGCAGCTTGACCTTGGACAATGGAGCGGGCACGGCCACCGTAACGGTCACCGGCGGGACGCAGACGATTGGAACGATTAGCAGTACCACGGATTTGACGTTGGCCAGCAGCACCAACATGGACGTTCAAGGTTCGGCGTCGCGGCTGAAGATCGTCGGCAATATCGGCGAGATTGGTGTTCGGTCGCTAACGAAGCTTGGTACCGGGACGCTGATCCTCAGTGGCACGAATAGCTACAGCGGCGGCACGGTCGTGACGGCCGGCACGGTCTACCAGATCAAGCGTGAGTCTCTGCCCAACAATGGTAGCTTGACCATCGGTGCCGGCGCGACGTTCATCTACGATCCGAACTGTCTCAATGCCGGTTCGATCGTCTTCTTGACCTCGTCGATGACCATCTCCTCGCCGCTTGCGGTTTCGCCCGTGCCGGAACCGAGCACGCTGGCCCTCTTGGTGGCCGGGGTGGTGGCTGGGCTGGGGGCGTGGAGGAAGCGGAGGAAATAGGA
>JBAWVO010000451.1:0-4025 GCA_037147235.1 Planctomycetota bacterium
CAGGTTGGATTGTCCAACTGATCTACATCAGCTTATCTTGGCACACTCATGTTTTTTCTCCTCAAGAACCATCCTTAGGGGGTTTACCTGAATCAACACACGGATCACTTTGCTCCCGCCGTCGGCGAATCTCCCGGCCATGAAAGCCATAGCCTGCAAGGCGGATCAGGGGTTTCAATTGCTGTTTCGTCCTCTGCAGGCATGCGTTCGCCTCCCGCACCAATCGCTGCAGGCGGCGGCAGGATTTCGCCGGTGCCTGTAGCCGCGCCAGCTCCCGTCGCACCCGGTCGGTGAACTCGGGATTGTTGCCGACATAGCGTACACACTGCTTCCTGCCCACGCGGAAGCGGAGTTTGGCGTAGCGTTTGCCTTGGCCGGGTTCCTCCGCATGCAGGTTTCCTTGCTTGGCCAAGGCGGCAAGGTCCTCTCCGCCCAAGCCCAACGATGCCAGGGCCGGATAGGACGCCGTCGTCGAACCTGATTCCACCCTCATCGCCGCCGCTCCTTGGTAAACCGGTACACAAGCTCAAAGAGCTTCATTACATCCTTGTTCTGCAACGAGTCTTCCTTGCCGCTCGGGCCCGTACGAATGATTTCCCGCTCGAGGCGTGCCGCATAAAGCGCAAGGCTGGGATAGAGCAATCGATTGATTTCCGCCAGAACTGCCAACCGGCTCCCCTCCTGAGGATTCGACTCCTCGGCAGCCCGCAGCAGCAGGGGCTCGACGAAGTTCTTGTCCACTGCCTTTTGGTACGCTTGCAGCCGCCGCCGCCGATAATTCGGGCCGCTCCTCGGTCGCGCCAGGGCCTCGTGGAGGCGGGCGCGGGCCTGCAGGAAATCGCCAGGCGTTCCCTGGTCGCGCGCGGATGGGATTACGGGCTGGGCGGATTGATCGATACTTTTCAAAATCGCCTGGACGACGTCGTGCTGCACACCTTTGCTCAGGGCGAATGTGATCTGCTGGATTTCCGCCACGGTGGGCCGCCAGACGGAGACCTCCGCGAGGTCAATGCCGAGGCACCCCGCAATCCCCTGGATCTCGCGAAGCACGCGATCCAAAGAGGCGGGACGTTCAGAGGATAAACGGGCCGGGCTCCACCCCACGAAGATCAGTTGCGGCGGATCGATCATGCCAGGGCCCGAGTTCGCCGCGGCCGGGGAGGAACTCGAGGATCCCGCGGCATGCGTCTCTTGGATACCGCCTGCTTCCGCAGCGGCGGCGGAAGGAGGCTGGATGTCGCTATGCCCCGCCGGGGCCGCATGACCGGCTCCGGGAGGCCCGAGGGCACTGCGGAGTTCCTGGAGTGATTTGCAGGTGATTTCATCCAGCCCCATCGCCAACGCTGCGGGCACGCCCACGGCCCGCAAAGACACCATGTCCGGCAGGGAGAAGGCTATGCATAAGAGGCCTCTCTCGGCGATTCCGGCGGCAACGCGGTGGTCCTGGATTGCTGCCGCGAGCGGCAACCGGCCGCTCGTGGTGCCGTCGTCGGTCAACAGATCGAAAGGGTTGTCGTGCGGGGCATGCCGCAGCGGGAGAAGGGAGCAATACGGCTGGATAAACGCCGTGGGGAGAATGAGTTTCTTGTTCTCGCCTTGGCATACTACGCCTGATCGCAGCAGGGCGGCGATACTATGATTTTTGCACAGTGCCGCGACCAGCGTTTCCTCGTCCTGGGGAGTCGCTGCGAGGTCGCCGGGCTCGGCAAAACGTCCCCATGGCTGCGGCAGTCGTGTCGCCGGGCAGTGTTGCACAAAGTCGGCGTAAACTTGTCCGCAAGGCATGCCGCAGAAGTCCTCGTCAGGCTCAATCACGATGTTGCACCTCCGAAAATGTTTCGTCATGGGACGCGCCCGCTCGGGCGGTCTGCCCGCTGCGGTTATGCCCCGTATGTCCGATCAACGTCATGTCACTTCTCCGTGCCCGGATCCGGCTTGTCAGTCGCCGCGGTCTTCTGCGCCGAGTTCATGCTCAGATCCTTGATATACTCCAGCCCCGGCACCGTTTCGCCGGCAGCAAGAAGCAAGAGTTCCTCATCCCTCAACTCCGCCGCGGCGTCGTCATACTTCCCGATCTCGGTATCCTTGTAGACCTCCCTGGCCGCGGTGCCGTGGGTCCAGGGCAGCTCGAGCATCATCGCGTTGATGTGCTGTTCGATGGCGTTCGGTGACACTCGATCGCGCTCGTCTTGCCGATGCTGACTTTCGCGTGCGAGCCCGAGCAACGCCCCCAAATGTTTCTCGTCATCGAAACCCTGGTTACTCAGGGCGATCAACTGCTTGGCTTGGAGAGCCAACTGGGTGTGCCGGGAGAACCAGGCGACCAGGCCCCCGGCCTTGAAGGCCGCCTCGTCAGCCTGAACATCGTGGAAGAACCGATCCAGCGCAGCGGGACCCAGCTGATAAGCAATGAGTTTCCAGAGGCGGTGCATGTCCAGCATGCTCCGCCCTTCCGCATCGACGACGCCGATCAGATCGTGGATGACGTGCAGGGGCGAGGGTCGCAAGTGCTCGATGTCGTAGAACGCCAGGCGGAACCAGCGGATGGATTCCGTCGGCAAGGCCAGCTTGCTGGCCAGACACGCATCCTCTGCGCCGCCTAGTATGTAGGCCTCCGCCAGTGGCCGCATTCGCCCGCGACGGAGGCGGAAGGCGATGAAAAGATCCCGCTGATTGCGGATCAGGCGATCATGCTCGTCCGACGTAAGGGCCGCCTCGCGATTCTTCATGAACCGCCAGATCGCGAAGACGAACTTGTCGTAGCGAGCTAGCGAGAGCTTACGGCCAGCGTCCAAGCAGGTTCTGGCAATCCTGTATCTGCGGTCCGGCGGAGCAAATGGATTGAGGCTGGGGTAGCAGGACATCGGGATTTCGATCGGTTGCATGGTTTCGGCTCCTCGTAGTTTCCCGCGAACGAGAGCACGTTACGCTGCAGCGCGCAGTCACGCGGTGCAGTCAAACGGGCCTCAAGGCGCAAGCCTCACGGGGACGTGTCCTAAAACACGTCGCATGAAAGCGCAAACGACTCCGCCCTCGGAGAGGCTGTTACGCTCGTTTTAAAGACGCCATTGCTGGCGAAAAACGGGGGAAACCGGAAATCACCACGTTCGGCTGTTGAGGTCGGGAACGCCCCGCCTCGAAATCACCGGCAAAGATCGCCGCAAGTGCAACGCCCTGCCGATACCGGTTCTGCACTTCTATTGTAGCCGGAATTCTGGCAATGTCAAGAGCCTAATTTCAAAAAAATGTGGATCGACGTATCGGCCCGCTCGCACTGTATCGCACGGGCGATGGCTGAAGACGCATCTTTGTCCCCTTTTCGGGTGACAAAAGATGCCGAGGAGCCGATATCTGGCGCGCGGAATGGCGTCGGGATGCTGCAGAGGCCGCCTGGTCGGGCGTCGGGACTTAATCCAATAAATTTTGATAAGAAACGTGTCGTCTATTAGGGAGAGCCCGGCCAAATCGTTTTTCGTGATTGTGGAACACTCGGATTCGGTAAGATGCGGAACTTGCGTGGGGGGACAAACCGACGCGACTCCGAAGTGCTGAAATTTACGGCTTCCCCCATTGTTTTATTAACCATAGCTAAAACACCTGTCTGCTACACGACTTGCGTACTGTTCCGCAATCACGAAAAACGATTTAGCTCTCCGCAGCCGCAGTTCGACCGCTTCTGCCCTTCTTTATGCCGTGCTCTCCGCTGCCGCACACGGAAGTCAAGACTTCCGCGCATGTCGCCAGCGCGCATGTCCGCAGCCCGTGTCCGCAGCCCGTATCGCCAGCGCCCAAACTGGCCGCACGTGCATGACCTGACCCTGCCAGCGGCAACGGTCGAACGCCGGTGTTCCCATTGGTCTGACGTCCAAATACCGCCGCGTCCTGCCAGCATTTCATTTCACGTATACCAGGAGTAGTCAATCGAGGGATCATGACCGTCTTTTCAAAGAATTGCTGACAACATTTTTCGGGTTCATCCGTCGCAAGAATGCGCGGGGGGGTTGAAAAAAGCGGACATACTGATT
>JBAWVO010000452.1:0-4009 GCA_037147235.1 Planctomycetota bacterium
GGAATCTTTGACCGATGAAAAAATGGTCTTTAAGTAAGATCATTCGGATCATCGGGCCAGTCGCCCCCAGTTCCGCGAAGGTTGTTAGCAAAAGCTGGTTGAGGAAATCCGCCATTCCACACACTTCCATGATGCCACTCCTTGAGGTAGATAAGGCATCGGCATCAATGGCGATCTTGAACAAGGTCGAATGCCCGCCTCGCCATAACCGGCAAAGCTCGCCTGTTTTACCAGGGCGAGAGCCGCCTTGACTCACGAAATCTTCGTATTTTTTGCCAGCGTGATGGCTCCCTGACGCCACGGGCAGCAAAGGCAGCAAGAAGCAGGGGCTGAAGTTCAGCATACCGGCGGATTTGGTGGCCTGTTCACAACAGCATGGCCACCACCACGAACACGATCATAAACGCCCCCACCAACATCTTGCCCATCGTTCCCGCCAACCGCCCCCAGAAGGCCGCCTTGCCGATTTGCCAGCTCGTGCCAAGCCTCTGCCCAACCGAAATCTCACCGAGCATCGCGCCTGCCATCGCTCCAAGCCCAGCAAAGAACACTGCGGCGATGGCAGATCCGACCAGCGGGATGGGGACGCCGATAAGAGTACCGAGGATACAGCCAACGATGGAACCCAGCAGTGCCATCACGGCACCTCGCCTGCTACCGCCCGTCTTGCTCACGCCCATAGTGCTCGCCAGCAACTCGACGATCTCGCCCAAGGTCGCCAACACCAGAATCGCCACGACCGTTCTCCAGCCAAGCGCGGCTGGCGACTGGGCAGGTATGGTGTAGGCGTAGATGGCGGTGGCCATGACCATCAGCCAATTGCCCGGCAGGCCCAATAAAGTCACGAGCCAGCATCCCAGCAAGATAACAACCAGGACCAGAGCGAGGAGAAGGGACATCAAAGGTTCCCAAAGGATGACCGGGAGGGTAGGCACAAGGCCGTGCGGGCTAGCTGTTGGCCCGACGCCTCCCGGCCAAGCGACATTCTACCACAAACCAGTTATTCGGATCGTTCTAAGGGTGAGCTTCCGCAGCCAGGCTGGCGCAGACCAGTTCCCGGTCATTGCGGACAAAGACATGCTTGTAGGCATAGGCAGGATGCGACCAGCAGACGCCGCCCCTCTGTCCTAATTGGTCGGTCGTCGGCTCAATCAGCTTCGCGCGGCTGATCTCGTGAAAGCCCCGGGGAGAAAGCGTACCGATGACCAGTTCTCCTCGCTCGTTGAACATCCACATCCGCCCACCATTGCGAACCATGTGAATGGTGGCCCAGCGTGCCTTAGGCACCGCCGTCAGATCCTCCCAAATGCGGTTCCCGGTGCGCGCATCCAGGCACCGCAGTTCGCCGTAGCTGTCCACGCCATAGACGTAATCGCCCTCCAGGTACGGCGTGCTGATCATGGATTGTAGCGCGTCGGTGTGCCGCTCACTGGTGCCCTGGCGTCTCCAGAGTTTTTCGACCTGCGGCTCGTCCTGCCTCAGTTTGAGCATGAGGGCACCATCGTAGAATCCCGTTAGGAAGAGTCGATCACCCAAAAAGACTGGGGTGGGGACGTTGATGATCATCCTCGCCGGCGGGAAGGGATACTTCCAATAGATTTTGCCGGAGGCCGGATTCAGGCCGACCACGTTATTGCCCGTCCAGCAGATGAGTACTCGTCGACTAGCCTGCTGGATAATGATCGGGGCCGAATAGGACGCCTGATCGTCCAGTGCCCGCCACCGCTCCACACCGGTCTTCTTGTCCAAGGCCACGAGGCATGCCCCTTCGGCACCGAGTTGGACAATCACCAACTCACCATCGACCAGCGGTGCCGAGGCAATGCCCCAGATTGGTACGCGGATCTTGTAATCTACCTCCGGGTGCTTCTTCCAGAGCAGTTTTCCGGTAGCGGCATCAAAACAGTGCAGATGTCCCATGGTCCCCAAAGCATAAGCTCGGCCATCGTCAATGGAGACGCTGGCCCGCGGCCCCGCCATGTAGCCGACGTTTTTGTAGGCACAGTCGTAGCTGAAGCTCCACAGGCTGTGGCCCGTTTTCCAATCGAAGCAATGGACTCTTTCCGCTGGGCTTGGGTCGGTCTGCAAATCACTGACGTACACGCGGCCTTCGGCCACGGTCGGACCGCTGTATCCGCTGCTGATGGCAGCGCGCCAGCGAACGGGTATCTGGGGGGCGGAGAACTTCTCGACAATGCCGGTTTCCTTCCATACCCCATCGCGGGTCGGACCACGCCACTGGGGCCAATCTTCGCCCATGACTTGACGACCGTACGCCACCAAACCGATCGCCATGCCTAACAACAGAATAACGCAACTTTTTTTATTCATACTTCGGGTATCTCAAAAGGGAACTTTCAGAACGCAGAATGGTAGAGAATCAGGACTTTGCCCATGGGAAGCTGGCCTTGTCTTTTGGAAGTACCTACGGGTTTGACTGTCAATCCGCGGGTGATCCCACGTCTTGCACCCCTGTCTTGCACCCCCATTGTAGACAGACTGCCCCATGGTGAGAATGGACTCTACGGGGCTGATACTGGTTTCTGATAAGGGATCGGGGTTCCACGGTTGCCAAGGGACATGAGAACGGCGGATGCCATCATTTAGATGCTTTGGTGCGATCAGTCTGACGACACTCCTTATTGTCTCTCTCTTTGACGAATTGCTGTCGATTGCCGTAACTATTGACAAAACAATAGTTTATAAATTCTCTTCCCGCTCGTGGCATGGAAAATGCTAATACAGAACGTCGCTGAATCATCTGGTGCCGTTCTCTCGACCCCGAGACCGAGTGCCGACTGACCAGCGATATTTGGGATCAATCAGGTAGGGGTCTCATTCGTGGAGAATGTTATGAAGAACGTGGCATTTGTCGTTGTGGCGTTGGGAATTTTGTTGGCGACCGCGGCATCGTCGCTGGCCGGTGATTCGTGGGGCGGACATGGCGGGCATCGCGCCCCGGTCCATCATCCGTATCATCCGGGATATTCGGCCTCGTACTATGGCGGATACCGACCGGTAATCGTGGCTCCCTCTCAGTGCTATGGCTACCCAAGCTATTCGCCTGTGATCGGGCCGGTCTATTCGCCAGTCGTGCCGTATCCGTACTACCGCAGTTATTACGGTGCCCCCGGCGTCAGTTTTGGCTATCGCGGACCCGGCGTGGCGATCGGCGTGGGTTTTTAGCGGAGCCCGCAAGGAGCCAGGCCAAAGACGCAGGATTGCTCGCCTTATAGGATCGCCTTTGCCGACGTGTTGCTGAGGAAAAAAGCGGCCGGGACGGTAAGCATCAAGGCTTTCCAGGTTGGCTGTCCACCCGCCACGCCCTCGGCCTAAGGATGGTTGATGGGCCAATGGTGGCAAGGAGACGAGGTGGGTGGTATCAATTACCTACCGGCAGCGTAGTGAGCTTCTTCCAAGCGCCCATGGTGCGTTTCAGGTTTTCGTGCGCGTCGCCACCAATGCCATAACCTTGGAAGCCGATCGGGCCAGTGTAGCCAATCGCACTGAGCTTTTTGAGCAGCTCGCCGACGTTGAACTCGCCACGATCCAACGGCTGGATCAGGCGGTTCCAGTCGCCTTTGTGGTCGGCACCGTTGATCGACACGATCGAAAGATAGGGTGCTGCCTCTTTCAGTCGTGCATCGAGATTGGCCTCGTCGCCCACGCGGAGAAAATGGCATAAGTTGAGCGTCACGCCCACGTTCTTCCGCTCCACCTTCTTCGCCACGCGGACTGCATCCTCCACGCGTTCGATCCAGAACCCGGTGTGCGGGTAGAGGGCCACGCGCACCCCAGCCGGTTCGGCCAAATCAGCGATCTCTCGAATGATCGCCACTGCCCGATCATCACCTTCCACTTCACGGACTTGAGGCATTTGCTGCCATGACAACATGCAGGCACGTAGGGCCGCTTCGGTGCTTTCCCCAGCCACATATCATAGTTCAACTCGGCTGGCTCTCCGCCGGGTTTGCGGATAATTGTGGTGCGGGCATCCCGCCTGCCCAAG
>JBAWVO010000453.1:0-3991 GCA_037147235.1 Planctomycetota bacterium
TTGTTTTTGCGACCGAAACCTTGGCGGTTGGTATCAATATGCCGGCACGTTCAGTAGTGATTGAAAAATTATCCAAGTTCACTGGTGAACACCACGAATTTTTGACGGCTGGCGAATTTACACAACTCACTGGACGTGCAGGTCGGCGTGGTTTGGATGACAAGGGACATGCGGTTGTTTTGTGGAATCCTTTTGTGACTTTTGATCAAGTCGCCGCGCTGGCGAGTTCGCGTACATTTAGGTTGACATCGTCATTTCGACCGACGTACAACATGGCAGTCAACTTGGTTCGCTCGTACTCGAGCGAAGAAGCGCGCCACTTGTTAAATCTTTCCTTTGCCCAATATCAAGCCGATCGTGATGTCGTCAAGATTGAAACTCGTCTTGACCGTCGCTTAGAACAACTGTCAGAACTTCGTCTTGCGGCAGAAAGTCCATTTGGAGATATTCATGACTACCGAGCGCGACTTGAAGGAACATTGGGAATTAGAAGTGAGAGTTCTATTGAGTTCGCAATGGCTCGGCTGCGGCCAGGCTCGGTTACGAGTCCCCCCGATTTGGAGACGTGCCAGTGGGGACTTTTGAGATTTTCCCGATTTGGCGAGGTGGTTTTTGGGAGTTTTCCATTCCCCCCCCCCATTTTGCGAGAGTCGAGTGGGAAGGGGGGGTGTAGGGGGTTTTTCTGTTCTGTTCTGTTCTTTCTTTCTTTCTTTCTTTCTATGGCTTATTCTGGCTTAGTAAGCCGACTCGCTTACGTCGAAAGATTTTTCATTATTCTTGTTGACAATAACGGGGGTTCTGGTAAAGTGGCTGTGAAATGAACGCAAACTACGATAAAAACAGGTCATTGAGACGGTTTAGCAGGCGTCTCAAGAAGGCAGTGGATGTGCTGCAAGGGCTTGGATTTGGAGAGCCTTGGAACCTTGCGAGTGAGCAAAGTTGCCTTGATGTGGAGCGGTTTGTAGAGGACCAGCTTGAGGTCGCGTGGTGGGGTGGTTGGAAACAAGGATACCGAGCGGGGAGAAAGGAGTCACGATGATCTGGCGCAAGCACTATCGTTCGATGTATGAGGGCTCGATGATTGGGGCGGGGGCGGCGGTCTTTGCGTTGATGGGGTATGTGATTTCGCATCAGGAGTATGAGAGGGGGTTGGGGTGCTGGGTGGTGCGGTTGAATCCGGTGTTGTTGTCGGCGGTGATGGGGGAGAAGGTGGACGTGATACAGGGGGCGATAGACTATCTGTGCGCCCCGGACAAGAACTCGGGGAGTCCGCTGGAAGAGGGGCGTCGGCTGGTGGGGTTGGGGGAGCGTTCGATGGAATACCGGGTGGTGAATGGGGAGAAGTATCAGGAGATGCGGGACTACGAGGAGAGGAAGGTTCAAAACCGGGAGGCGCAGGCGAAGTGGAGGGAGAAGCGGAAAGCCGAGGCTGGGGCGGCAGAATTGGGATTGGAAAGCAATGGTGGTGGCGGTCAGGGGAACGTTTCCTGGCATCCCGATCCGGTTCAGCTTCGGCTGTCGGCGCTGTTCCACCGGAGGCCGGATACGGCCTGGAGCAAGAAGGAGTGCGCGGCGTTCAAGGCGTTGGGGGAGATACCGGAGTCGGACCTTGCGTTGATCGAGACCTACTACCGAACCGAACCGCTTCCGGGGGCTGGGGATTTCCGCAGAAGAGACCTTTGCACACTGCTGAACAATTTTCCGGGAGAGGTGGACCGGGCTCGGAAGTCCAAGCCTTCCAAATGCTTTTAGGGAATGGGGAAGTTCACTCAAAAAACCGGGTTGTGTTTGAACTGCAAGGTGACGCGGGAGGCGGTGCTTTATCTTCGCATCATCGCCAGCGGGGCGGAAACATTTGTGTGGCGATGCACGCAGTGCAACCGGCAAAACCCGTTTGGGACAAATCAGCCTTTTATCTCCAAGGAAACGATTCGGAAGTATCTCACAGAGGAAGAGATTGCGGCGCTGCCGGTGATAATGCCGGACGCGACGAACCGGTGTGTGCGGTGCGGAGGGAGGACGGCGGAGATGCACCATTGGGCACCGCGTAAAATTTTCGGGGACAAGGAGTGCGAGCAATGGCCGAAGGACTGGCTTTGCACGACTTGTCATAAAGTATGGCACAAAATAGTAACACCACAATTAGTAATAGAAGATTATGACTGAATGTTATATACCCAAGGCTACGGCGGACAAGATCGCGGAGTCGCAACCGGTTGGATCGCGCCACGCGGCGGCCATCCAGATCGCCTATTCTCTGCTGGGGAACGGACTGCCTGACGCGGCGGTGTTCGCCACTTTGCGGGAGAAGTTCCCGCCAGAGAAAACGGACAAGGAACTGAAGGACGTGATCGCCTGGTGTCGGACGCAGAATCCGCAGCCCTGCACGTCCACGCATGGGTCAAGCTACCGGCCTGCGGCGGCGGCGCCCCCAGCCCCGTCCAAGCCCCAGCTACCCCCGGTGGAAATGTGCGAGTGGTGGACTTCGGGGGCCAGGGTGAGCGTGGAGGAAATGCTGGCCAGTTCGCCGACGCCCATCCCGGAGAACGTAACGGAGGCGGCGATTCTGGCCATTTCGACGGCTTATCGGTCTGAGGACCGGCTGAACGTGGTTTGCCAGTTCATGCTGGACGGGGACAAGGCGCGTCCGGTGGGGGCGGGCAAGGTGTTGAGGCGGGACGACTGGATCAACTGGTTTCAGGGCAAGGGGGTGCCCCGGACGGAGGCGGGGGCGTGGTTTCGGTTGAATCCGTGCAACGAGGTTGGGAGCGGGAAGGATGGGGCCATTACCGACGCCGACATTTCCGCGTTTCGGTATGTGCTGGTGGAATCTGACAGCCTGCCCATTCCGATGCAACTGGCGCTGCTGAAACGGTGGAAGATTCCGGTGACGGCGGTGGTATTGAGCGGGTCCAAGTCGGCGCACGCCTGGGTGCGGGTGGATGCCACGGACGCCCAGCAATACCGGGAGTTGGCGACTCGGTTGCTGTCGGTTTTGAAGCCGTTCGGATTTGATGAGGCCAACAAGAACGCCAGTCGGTTGTGCAGGTTGCCAGGGGCGTGGAGGGAGATTGGCGCTACGGAGGGAGGCATGTGGCAGCAGTTGATTTGGCTCAACCCGAACACGTCGCCCCTAACTCAGGAAGTCTTGAAGCAGTTCGAGGAGACGCTTCAGTTTCCAGCCATTGAAGAGCGGCCTTTGCGGCTGGTGGCTCAGGAGGCTATTTTGCGGTACGAATACATGCGGCAGAACGTCGGTAAGCTGGGGGTCCCCACGGGCATCCCCGCGCTCGACAAGGTGAGCGGCGGCTGGAAGCACGGGCAGACCATCGTGATTGCCGGACAGTCCGGGGCGGGCAAGAGCACCATGGCGCTGCACTGCATCATGGCGGCGTTGGAGTCCGGCAAGGGGGTGGCGCTGTTTTCGTTGGAAATGGGTCGGGACGAGATTTTCGATCTCATCATGGCGAACAAAAGCGACGTGAATCGAAACCGTTTCAACACGGGTGAATTCAGCGACTACGACCTGGAAAGAATGACGGTGGCCCTGCCGGAAGTGGCGAAGCTGCCCCTCTACATCGAGGACTCTTCCCTGACGAGCGCGGACCAGATTCGGCTGCGGGTGCAGCAGTTGAAGAACGACGGCAAGATTCATCTGGTGGTGGTGGACTACATCCAATTCGTCAACCCCGGCCTGACGAAAGACAACCGCGAACAGCAGATCGCCCAGATTTCACACACCCTGCGTTCGCTGGCCCGCGAGACGGACCTGCCATTCCTGGTGCTGTCGCAACTCAACGACGAAGGAAAGCTTCGTGAGTCCCGCGTGATCGCCCACAACGCCAACGTGGTCATGCTGGTGGAAGGCGATTCGGACGCCGAGACGTTCAAGATCAAGATCGTGAAGGGTCGGGGGATACCGTGCGGGGAATACGCGATGAAGTTCGACTCAAGGTATTCAAGACTGCTGCCCCCTGAGCCCGTCCAACCC
>JBAWVO010000454.1:0-3945 GCA_037147235.1 Planctomycetota bacterium
CCACCCTACGTCGAGCTAGCAGTGACAGCAGTTGGCAAAGTTATGATCAAGGCCCCCAGGAATCATAGCAATATGCTCCGAGTATTCAGCATTCGTGCCGTCAACCTGCCACTTGAACCAGAGTTGTACCGACCAGGGCGGGGCATCATCCTCGGATGTGATTTCTATAGCCTTGGGTGAAACATTCTTGACCAAGATTTCGATCCGTTGCTCACCTCGCTCGACGGTGAGCCGCAGGGAGATAGTTACGGGGGGATCGATTGGGGGATCGCCGAACGCGGCAGCCATCGGCACGAGCCCAAGAGCAAGATATGCGAGGATAAGTCGATTCATCTTCATCGTGTGTCTCGCTGACGGTGTCATTAGGACAATCCTGGTCTCGGCGAACGGAATGCGTACTCGTCACGCGCAGCGTGATCCGCACAGCGGACATTGCGAGCTACGCCTTGCTGGTCTGTCTTGCTTTGTGTTATGGATCACCCCAAACCACACGGATCCCCGAAATACTTTGAATGTACCAGTGCCCAGCTTCATAGACGAGTGTCACGGCTGCTCGTTGCTCACCTTCGCGCTTGACGAAGGTAGCCTCTTCCGCAAGCCCGTCCACGCTCACGGTCCCGTCCCTCGCCTGGCACAAGAACTGGGCGTATAGTTCTGCATTCCCGAGAAGGTGCGACGCTTTTGACAGGCCGGAGTCATCGGACATCTTCAGGAGCATCTTGCGGCCGAACATTTTGACAAGGGATTCGTCAAAGCGTCTCTTCTCAAGCGACTGGATCGCACTGTCGATGCGAGCTCGCGCGTTTACTCGCATCTCTGTAGTAAGGACCATCGAGCCTGGAAGTGGTCCGTTCAACGCCTGTCGTTGGGCCTCTTCTTCCTTTTCTCGCCTACGACGCAGAAAAGCCACCTCTTCGACGTGGCGATGGCGAAAGAACTCATTCATCGTTTTGGGATCGACCTCAATGTGCGTCGGGATACCGTCCGCGTGTAACCACCCCCAACCGTCAATGTACCAGCAGCCGCCGGTGTACCTCACACTGACCCATTCCTGGAACATGGTGTAGCCTTCCGCCTTGGTTTCCGCGACCACCACGGTAGCGGTTCTTCCGTCCTGACAAATGAGCGGAGTCCTCAGGCTGGCTTTTTGAAGTTTCTTGAGAACCCTGGGACCTTTGTACTCGTAGGCGCTGATCAACTGTCTGAACGTGCCATCCCGAAGCTCCTCTCGCAGGGCATTTCTGGAAAGCGACGTTTTGACGAATTGGTCATACTGCTTCTCTTCGAGAAGTTGGATGGAGTGGGCCAAGAAGTCACGGAGGGTGCTGCCCAAATTTTTCTCTTGTGCTTGAGCCACACGCAAGATGACGCACGACACCAAGGCGAGCCAAAGGGTGAACAGTTTCAGCATTTCTGGGTCTCCCTGGCAACAGACTAACGGAAGGCGTGTCCGACTCGCAGCGTCCGCGAAGCGGCGCAGCGGATACGCCTTGTTAGGTGGTGCCTTGTTAAAGCCTACTCGTATTTCCGTCCATTCTCAGCCCACAGTCGTCTGCCCAGATCCGTCATGCAGAACCAAGCCGTTTCTGGGCAACCAGGCCACTCGGCTAACTCGTGCCCTTCTTCGCTTCTGATTGCGATGTACTTGCTTTCGTGAATATGCCGGAGAACGGAGAAGATGTCTCGTCGCTCGGCCGGCCCGAAGAATCGGGTGACTTGCGGTTCAATCTGATTGATCGACTCCCAATCGTCCGCCATGGCGTTCATGATGCAAAAGGCTAGTGGATCAAGATCGACCATTTCGACATCTCGCTCGCCCAACCGGTTCGCCCGCCCGACGCCGCCCCAACCGGAGCGAACAGCGTCAAGCTACGATTGATTTTACTACGTCACGGCGGCCTGCACCACGTCCAAGGCGTACCCGAAGGGCCTCAGCGGGTGGGCGGTGTTGGGCATGCTTCTAGTTGTCGATGGGGGGCCACTGCCACTCGCCGCCCAGAATCTCCTCGCGAATCTTGCGTACATCGGGATCGTCCTGATCCGTAGATTCTTCGAGTACAGCCAGAGCCGCACTTGCATTCCCAGTCTCCGCAAGACATCGCGCAAGTCCGATGTACGCGGTCTTGCCCGCGTACAAGCTGATCGCTCTTTTGAACGCGACTACGGCGCGTTGCGGGTCATCTTCAATCGCGTCATAGTAGCAACCGATCTCCTCATGCGCTTCAGCGCAAGTCGCATCAAGGCTGGCAGCCTTCTCATAGCATCGCAGTATCTTGTCGGGCGGATCGGGGGCAATCTTGTCGGTAATTCCGGCCAACAAATCGGTGATTCCAGCCATTAGAATCGCACTGCCGAGCACGCACCATAACTTTGTGGAGTTCGGATAATCGTGCAAAGCCCGCTCAACCAGGGCGACCACGCGGGACCACACCACGCCGTCACTCTCCCAGGCATCCGCGATCGCGTTACGATAATCGTCCTCGGTCATATCGCTGTACTCGTTCAACGGGAGGCACACTCGACGCGAAGCGTCCGCCGCAAGCGGCTCAGCGGGTACGCCGGGTTGGGCCACAAACCTTTGGTGTTATTGCCCGAAACATTGGTCGAAGCGAGTTTTTACATCGGCGAACTCCAGGTCTCCCGAGTATCCACGCGCCTTTGCAGCGGCTGCTAATTGGTCTTTGCTGAGGAAGGATTCAATTTTGCCGTTAGCAAAATCGACCAACACCCACGTCAAAGCGCCGTTACTGCTTGGCCATGCCTCATTGCGGGTTCCGACAAGGAAATGTGCATCGAAGCTGAACGCAGTCAGAAAGTGTAATCCTTGGAGTTGCTCGTCCTTGCCATCGGAAATCTTTGACTTGCCATCGTGCCGACAGAGGCAGCCAGCATCAAGACTGTCGCCGCAGCAAATACTATAGGGATATACCAGCGGGAAGCGAAACCAGTCTCGGAAACCGGCATACGTGTAGAACTCCGGGTCCACCGTCTTCAATACGTTCGTCGGCACTAGCTCTTCAGCTTCGCAATGTGTTCAGCTTGTCGCTTGGCGGCAGTGTCTGCACGCGCACGGTCGGCGGGCGACTGCCGACAGCCGAGAATCATGAGAACCGAGAAGCAAGCGACTAGGCCGTATCTCATCTTCGACTCCACAATACTATGCTTTGCTCCACGGGGTTCTAAACTCGCGCTCTGTCTTCCGGGAAGGGGACGCGCGCACTCCGTGCCCGTGGGTTGTCAGAACCCCTTCGCTACGAAGTATTGTACCACGCGCAAGGAGGGGATTCGAGACCGGTTTCCGAAGCCATTTGCGCGTCTATAGAATTAGACTCGCGAGTGGCATGGATCTTGGGTCTTTTTTTGCAACATTTCTGAATTTCAGCCCACCACCCCTCCAAAGGGGCGTGGCAAGGGCGTTTTCACAGGCACGGGAGCGACCTGGGCCACGGCCAGACCGGGCCGGACCTCCGACCAGAGGCATGGTTTGGGGTGGGGCGTTGCCAAGGCGTGGTACTAAAGTTGGCTTGCCTGCGGCGGTCTGGCACAACAACTTCGCCAATTCTGTACACTAGCGGAAAACCTCGGGAAATACCGCGTTTTAAGGGCTATTACTCGTTTCCTGCCGTTTCGCTGTTCAGGTGTAGTTAGGTGTAAAAAGGTGTGGTTTCGGGTGTCAGTGACACCCGCTCTTTTCCCCATTGGACACTTCCGTAAACCGCTGCCCGGAGTGATCGCCAGTACCGCCATGCTTAAAATTCAAGGCGCTTAAAATATCCCCGCGAACCACGCCGCCCCCTGGCCGACCGCTTCGCTCGAATGGTACGCTCGCCTCGCGCTGGTAGCGGGAGGACTGGACCTGCGGTGGTCCCAGCGTGAAACCGGCTATCTTGGGACTTAGCGACCGCGCAAAAATAACCTGAACAATTTTTATCTTCGTGGTAACAG
>JBAWVO010000455.1:0-3937 GCA_037147235.1 Planctomycetota bacterium
TCCCCCCCATTGCTTTTCCATGATGCTCGCCGCGTCTCGTATTTTTTCTCTGCATCCTCAATTTCCTTCGCTTCAATTTGGTCTTGCAGATCGTAGCTCACCGTTTTCGCGTTTTCTTTTTTCCCAAAAACAAAACCACGTCCGTATTTTTTTGACGGATTGATGGAAATTTCGTGAAATCGCCCTTCCTCGCAAAATTGCGACAGAATTTTTGAGCAAACAATTGTTGATTTGTTGCGGTCGTTTGTAAAATCTCGATACCAAGACGCGGCAATTCCGGTAGGTATGTGAATTCGGGCAGTTTCAATTCCGAGGTAGATGGATTCGAGTTTCCAGCGGAAGTGCCGTTCGATCTCCTCGGATTCCTCCAGTTCGGTATCCGCGGCCCCGGCGCGTCGCTTGATGGTTTCCTGTACTTTTTCAGCTTGATCCATGTGGCAAATAATGGCGTTCTCCCACGGTGCCCACCGGGAATAATTGCTGAGTTTGACGGTGTCTTCAATCTGCAGGAAACCTAAGATGTCGGCGATAATCTGTTGCCGGTTATCGTCGATGAATCGGGCCGTGGTGTCTTCCCACGATTCGGATTGCGTCGGCCGCTTCAGCCTGACCACGATGGCACGTTGGGCCATGTCAGTTGAGAGGCTGATTCCGTTCAATGTCAGCATCCAGGTCAGTGTGTTGGGCCGGCTCCCCTCGCCGACGTACATTCGACGACCGGAGATGATCGGGGCCGTGATAAGCGATTCCAGGTCGGCCCACGATAGCTTGTGTGATTTCAGGTTGTCGATCCGCACAGCACGTTTATCCATGCCGTCGGGCGATAACAGCCGTTCCCGGATGGATTTGGTGTCTTCCTGCGGAGTCACCTCGAACGGCCCGCCCGCCAGATTGCAGACGAAATCGACCAGCTTGGACTTGCCGACCCCGCGCCCAGCTTCGCTTGTGAGAATGAACATGGGGCGTTGCCCGCCCTTGCCTCCCCAGAAAGGCGTCACGAACATGGCAAGGATCAACAACCGATCAATTTCAGTTTCGGGGGAAAAGCGGTCGAGAAGTTGCCCCAGAATTTCGCCGTCGCCTGGTTCAGGCACAGTGCAGGCGTAGTAATGGTCCGGAATGGCTGGCCAGTGGGGGAGATACTCGATTGCCCGGTAGCAAGTTGCCGTCCGGCAAAACTCCGCAAAGACTTCATCTTTCGTGGGGTAGCCAATTCCGCGATGCCATTCCAGGATGCCGCATTTCGATTGCAGCCAACCGAAAAGGGCGGGGACCGTATCCAGCCAACAGATTCCAAGTTCCGAGTCGTGAACGAATAGCGTCTTGTCGATCCGTCGCGGCCAGTTGCCGGTTTTCTCCAGAACCGACAAGACAACCTCTCTCAAGTGCATCGGTACCTTTTTTTCTTCACCGTCGGCCGTTTCAATCGTCTTGGCGTTACTTAGGTTTTCGATGATGGAAACGGCGCTCTTGTCGGCGACAGTCGTTGCATCGACCAGGGCCAGTAGCTCCTGGTACGTCCCGCCGCCGGCCACGAAATCCCGAATGTCCTTCTTGCCGGGTGTGGTGGCATCGGAAAATGGAAGCTGGGGATTGCGTACCTCGGCCGCGACGGGCAACAAGGCTTTGACCCACTTCAGGGCACCGATCTTCCCGGTTTCGTCGGCGTCGTGAATCGGGACGACCTTCAGGCCAGTGAAGAGAGCCGCCCAGGCCGATTTCACGTTTTCATTTTCTCCGGCCGAATTCGTGATGACGATATGGGTTTCCCGCAATTCGGGCGGGATGATCGAAAACAGGGCGATCGCATCGGACGGTCCGGCAGTTTTCCAGACCAGTTCTGGCCGAGGCGTGTGGGTGGTTGCAAGCCGCTGTAGGCCGTGGGCGAACATCAGGCCGGTCTTGCTGCCAGCCATCGTCTTCATTTTCAGCCACGAAACCTTCTTGCCCTTGCCCCCGCTGGCCGGCAGTTTGCCGCCGTGGTCTCTGCTCAGGTTCCACGCGACATATCCGCATGGATCCGGCTCGGTCCCTGGAATAGGCGTTGTGGAGTAAATAGGGATGACCACCACGTTCGTCTCGTAGTTACCGGTTTCCTCGCTCCAAAATTCATAGCGGGCAAGCTTGGCACCGGCCGCCTTGACCCCTTCCAACGTCATGCCGGGCTTGCTGGTCAACCAGAGCAGGACGGGCAAGTCGGCCCACGGCTTCCAAGCCAAGTGATCGGTAGGCGTGGCGTTCTTTTTGGGGCCGGCGCGTCCGTTCGATGATGGGGTTGGCTTGGCGATCGGCGGCACGTTCAAATGATCAGACAGTTGTGCGGCGACGTCCGGGAAGTCCAGCCCAGTCAGCCAGCATAGGGCCGCGATTCCGTCGCCGTTGTTCTTGCTAAAGCAGTGAGAGCAAAACAATGCCCCCTTCTCTTCGTCGATCCCACGGAATCGCGTGTCGCCGCCACACTTCGGGCACGGCCCCTCCTTTCGGTCAAAATGAATGAAGTCCCACGGCAGCTTGCCAATCGAAGAGAGGATTTCAGGCCATCGACCGCGCGCGGCAGCATGGATTCCAGGAATGTCGTATTCCGTGCGAGTTTTCTTCATTTTCAACTTCCGTGCTAGATTTGGTCAATCATCTTTCGATTGCGGGCATTTGCTCGGTGGCATTCCTTTCCTAAATGTCGTCAACGTCCAGGCTATCCACAACAGATGCGGCCGGTTCCTCCGACACCGCCACCTCCACAACTTCCGCGACCGGCCTGGGGTTGGCTTTCATGTACGCCATCATTGCGTCCATCACCTTCTCAAACCGCGCTTCCGTTAGCTTGGCACCACCCGCCGACAACTGGGTGTATTCCAATCCGCGTTTCGGCAAGTCCTGCCATGCCCCGACCGTGTAGATGTCATTGGCGTGGAGGATTTCGAGGATCTTGGGGGTAAGCCCGTCCAGTCCGTCCATGGCCAGCGACCGGAAATCATGGTCGTATCGCTCTTGCGCGGGCGTGGGAGGAAGGTTGGCGGATGATTCGGGTGCCGGCGCGAACGCCTCGGCGATCCGTGCGGCGTGGGCCTCGGTGGATTCGGTTTTTTCTTCCCGGTAGGACAGATTCGTCAAATCGGTCTGTGGCCTGCTGGGGTCAAGGACCGGGATAAACGTACGGACGACCGTTGTCGCCTCCCGCGCGGCTTTCTCTTTCTCACGCTCATTCTTGCTCAGCAACAGGTTCGCCTTGCGAACGTGGAGGGCAACCAGCTCGTCGGCCCCAGTTTTCCAAGACTTCTTTTCCGCCTTCAATGCAGCGTCGAGTTCCGAGATCTTGCAACTGTGGGCAACGATCCGTTCGCCGATCTCGGAAATCTCTTCTTCAACGTCCGCGATGGGGTCGTAGGGGGCGGACGCAGGGGCCGAGGACACAGCCGTTTTGTCAATCACCGGAGCGACACAAGCCGGGTTGTTGATCGTGCCGGGCGATTCGTGAGCGATAACGGGAGCGACCTGGGCCGCGTCCATTGTCCCGGTCGCAATATCAGGCTGACCGATGCGAACGAATTCCACATCTTCACCGGCGTCGTCATGGTCGCCGCTTTCTTCGTCGCCGTCGTTATCCTCTCCGGCTTCCATGACGGCCGTTGCCGCATCGCTTGCTGCCTGGTTGCCGCCCGCCAGGGCGTCTGGCTCGATCGCTGCCCGCAATTGATCCAGGGCCGGCGACTTATGAGGGTGTCCGTTGCCGTTGGTGCTGTTGTTGTTGGCGGCCGTAGCCGCTATTGATGAAACGCGCATGGTCAAATTTCCTTTTCAAGTAGAGACTGTTGATGATCGAAAAACTTACGCAAAAAGTCGAGCGTCCAAAGTTCCGCATACCGCCGTCCTGGACATGCGACCCACGGGATACCGTATTTCACGAGCCAGGACACGGCCGTTCGCTGGACAGACAACG
>JBAWVO010000456.1:0-3918 GCA_037147235.1 Planctomycetota bacterium
AGACGGCACACGGAGTGTGCCTGCTACTTTTCTTGCGACACTTATTGATGCGCCAAGCCTTACCCCCGGCCCCCCTCCCGGTGGGAGAGGGGAGTTTCCGGGTGGCCTCTTACTTCTTCCCTTCCACCGGCGCGCCCTTGGCCTGCTGGTTGGAATACCAGGTTGCCCATGCCCGCTGGTCATAGCCAAAGTTCCGGCCGGTGATGGCAATCATGGCGTCGAGCACGCCCTGATTTTGCAGGAAATGGCGGACGATCTTCGGCTTTTGATTCATGCCCAGGCCTCCACCGCCCCCACCGTTCTTGTTGAACGTCGACGTCATCGAACCTGGCCCGCCGCCGCTTTGAATCACTTCGTCATGACCCGTCACGAGGTACTCAATCAGGGTGCCGATACAGCTCGGATCCTTGATCCGCCCCAAGGCCACGCCGGCGCGGTTGATGATGGCGTTGCTCGTATGTTTGTCTCGCATTCGCCTCACAAAGTAGGCCGTCACCCCGTCGTCCTTCTGCTTCTGCAATTCATCCAGGCAGGAAAGGCGGACTTCTTCCACCGCATCATCCATCGCACAGATAGCCAACGGGCCGCGAGCCTCGTGCTTGTTCATGCGAGCCAGCACCTCGATATAAATCAGCCGTGCATCGGTGCGCTGGTCCTTCTTCAGGCGTTCCGCCAATCCGAAGATGGCCATGGGGTCGTCGATCGCACGAAGCTTCTTGGCGGCTTCCTCGGACTGTTTGCCGTCGAGCGCATCCCGCCAGCGTTTGATTTTCTTGATCCACTCGATCTCGGCCGTGCGCTGCTTGGTTCGACTGTCGTGAAGTTCCGCGTCCGGCCCGGTCATCCAGCGGCCGTCGCGTTTGACGTAGCCTTTGTCGGACATCTCTTCTTCGTGCGTCATCCACTTGTCTTTAACCTTGCGGTAGCCCAGGGTCCGACGGGCACCGGCCTGATCGGGATCGAGTTGCAGCACGCGCTCCAGGTGCGTCTTCCGTTCCGCGGCGAGATTATGATCGCGGCACCAGTCGGCCATTTGTAATTGGCCTTGGACCGTGTCGGGATGCTGCCGCCGAACCTTCTCATATTCGGCCAACTCAGGCCGCACGGGCTGCACCCTATCGACCACGGCGGCATCGAGCGTGAGCCGGCCTCCGTTGGGCAAAGAGATGACGTAGGACGTGCGCGGATTTTCATCGGCGTTGACCAACTCGCCCTCAATGCGCCCGCCGCTACGAAGCAGGAAAACCTCGCCCTCGGCCGGCCCCAGAATCGCCAGAAACACAAACGCACCACACAACACACCGGCGGATCGCCGCATGGAAGTCGTCTCCTCGGAAGATACGATCCGCTGCCCAAGCAGACCGACTAGCTCTAGTATAACTTAATTCCCCCCAAATTGCTATGGCGTTCAAACCGCGTCCCCGGGTATATTATAGGCTTGGAGGGAAATATGTGGCGTATTATTCTGGTGACAACGGTCGCCGCACTGGGGGTTGGCGGTTGGTATACTGCGGCGAACTATTCGCTGGAAGTCCATCGCAGCGCGGAAGGAAAGTTTCAATACGTACGGATCGTGCCACGCGCGGCGTCGGGCAGCGTACCCAGCGAAAGTGCCGCCGATCAGCCGCCCGCGGCACCCACGCGCCCAGCTATCCGTCTGGCGACGTTCAATCTCAACGGACTGGACGACAACCGCCTAAGCAATCCCAAGGTTTGCGACAATCTGGTGCGAATCCTCTCGCGGTTTGACGTCGTGGCCTTGCAGCACATTCGTGCCGGCAACCACGGCATGTTGATGCGGTTGAAGGACCAGATCAACGCCACGGGCCGTTGCTTCGATTTTGTCACCTGTCCGACCCTCGATCGCGATCCCACGGACGTCTACAATGCCATGCTCTTCGACGCCACGACCGTGGAGGTCGATCACTCGACGGTCCATTCGGTCGACGCGCCACTGGGCACATTCCGCGTGCGACCGCTGATGGCCGAGTTCCGCGTCCGCGGACCGCCGCCCAGCGAGGCATTTACCTTTACGCTGGTCAACGTGCTGGTCGATCCACGCCGGGTGCCACAGGAGTTGGACGCGCTGGCCCATGTCTATCGAGCTGCGCGCGACAGCGGTCACGGAGAAGACGATATTATCATGCTGGGCGACTTTGAATCCGATCCGGAACATCTCGGCCGGCTCGGCCACGTGCCGGGGATTATCGCTGCCGTCAACGGAGTTCCCACGACAACGCGGGGAACACGATTGGCCGACAACATCCTCTTCGATCGCCGCGCGACCGTCGAATACACCGGCCGGGCCGGCGTGTTGGACATGATTCGCGAGTTGGACCTCACTCCGCAAGAGGCCCTCGACATTTCCGAGCACCTGCCCGTCTGGGCTGAGTTCAGTTCCTATGAAAATGGACAGGCGAGCCATGTGAACTAACCCGTCCTTTTTCCGGAATTCAGCGAAACTTCTTCGCGTCTGCGGAGTTCAATCGTTAGCCTGAGCGGGTGCCCGCGTCGAATTCAGGGTAGCGCAAGCGATTTTTGAGTTTTTCCGGCTGAGGCATTTCCCCAAAGGAGGGGTTGTGCGATGCCCGTTGTTCCCTCTTTGGAAGGAGTTTTTTTATGTCTAAGTTAAGTTGTGTCGTTGCCGGGTTGGTTACGCTTGCCCTGGCTGTTCCGGCTATGGCCGAACCGCCCAAGGGTGGCCCCTCGGCAAAGCCGGACGTGAGGCAAGGTCCCCCCTCGCCTGAGCAGATGATGAAGGATCTCGACAAGAACAAAGATGGTGTTCTGAGCGAAGAGGAGTTTCTCGCTGCCCCACACATCAAGAACAAGGAAATGGGCAAGGAGATTTTCAAGCGGATCGACGCCAATCATGACGGCAAGATCACCTTGCAGGAATTGAAAGACGCCCACGCGAAGATGGAGGCCCGCATCAAGGCATACCGCGATGAGCGAGCGAAAGTCATGGCGGCTGGTGGGCCCAAGGGACCACTCCCTGGCGGTCCAATGGCCGGCCATGGTCCGTTCGCGGGCAAGGGGCCAATGGCTGGTAGAGGTCCAATGGCGGGTAGAGGTCCAATGGCGGGTAGAGGTCCAATGGCGGATAAGTGCCCGATGGATGGTAGAGGTCCAATGGCGGGTAAGTGCCCGATGGATGGCAAGGGGCCGGCTGTAGGCACGTGCCCGATGGCAGGTAAGTCTAGGCAGCATGGCCAACACGGTAAGTGTGGTCACCACGGCAAGTCCGGCTGGCAGCATGGCCACCAGGGCAAGTGCGATCACCACGGCAAGGCCGGTCACCATGGCAAGGCCAAATGTCAGCATGGCCAACACGGCAAGGCTGGCCACCAGGGCAAGGCCAAATGTCAGCATGGTCATCACGGCAAGGCTGGACACCAGGGTAAAGCTGGTCACCACGGCAAGGCCAAATGTCAGCATGGCCAACACGGCAAGGCTGGCCAACACGGCAAGGCCAAATGTCAGCATGGTCATCACGGCAAAGCTGGCCAACACGGCAAGGCTGGCCACCAGGGTAAGGCCAAATGTCAGCATGGCCAACACGGTAAAGCCGGCCACCACGGCAAGGCCAAATGTCAGCATGGCCACCACGGCAAAGCTGGTCACCACGGCAAGGCCAAATGTCAGCATGGCCAACACGGCAAGTGCGGTCACCACGGCAAACCTGGCCCGCATGCCCATCACGGCAAGCCGGGTGCCATGGCTCCCCGTGGCATGACCAGTCCGGTTCCTCCAGCGGGTCGGCACGGTCCCGGTCCGCAAGGCCCGCGCGGTGCCTTCGGTCCGCAAAGTGATCGCGGCCACCATGGTCCGCAAGGCCCAGCACCCGAGAAGAAGTCCGAAGTGAAGAAGTCCGAAGTGAAGAAGTCCGAAGTGAAGAAGTCCGAAGTGAAGAAGTCC
>JBAWVO010000457.1:0-3911 GCA_037147235.1 Planctomycetota bacterium
GCGGATAATTGTGGTGCGGGCGTCCCGCCTGCCCAAGATGTTATGGTTGAACCAGGCAGGCGAGACGCCCGCACCACAAACTTGGCGTAGAGCCTAAATTCCGTTCTACGAAGCTGCGTTTGCAGTTTTTCGGGATTTGTGGCCGGTGATCTGGCGTGCCGGGAGGCGGTCCGATAAGATGAAGAGGTCAGCGGTCCTGTAGGGCTTTGCCCGGACGCTAGCTCGGTTCGGGCGCAACTGGAGGAATTCGCCGGTGCGTGGAACATATCTGGCCAATCATCGTGCGGCCAAACCGCCCAGGATGCGAAAATCGTCCGGGCTGTCCGGTTCCCTTTCGGTTTTTCAGCCCCCCCCTAGTGCGCTGCACACAAGTGTCCTAGTACTCAATCGGCTTTACATGGCCATTCATGTGATCGGTGCCCGCCGTGCTTTTGCCCTGTTATGCAGGGAATTGGCAGAAGTCGTTCATTTGGGCGACGAAGGATCTTTTGCCAATTACACCTTCGAGACGTGGCTAGGGGTCAGCCAGGAACGAGTCCATTTCAAACAACCCGACGAAGATTGGATTCGCTCGGTCAATTTCGAGATTCAAGTTCCCCGCGTGATTCGGCTGCTGCGCTATGATCGCTTGCCAAAGCAAGGGGTTCCTCTGAGCCGTCGCAATGTCTTGGCTCGCGACGACCATCAATGCCAGTATTGTGGCCGACACCTTCCCCTTCACCAATTGAGCCTCGATCATGTGGTGCCGCGGAGTCGCGGTGGGCCGACGACTTGGGAAAATATTGTTTGCGCGTGTTTGGCATGCAATGTGAAAAAGGGCGGCCGCACCCCGCACGAGGCCAGGATGAAACTGGTCCGCCATCCGACGAAGCCGAAGCGCAACCCGTTGCTGATGCTCAAACTAGAGAATCCCAAGTACAAGAGCTGGTGGAATTGGCTCAACGGGGTCTGTTGGGAAATCGGAGCGAGGGACTGATCCGGCATTAATAGCCCCCCCCCGATGCTTAAGTTACTGGCTCGACGTAGGGTGGGTGAAGCATCGAATGGTGCGTTACGCGAACGGATCTGGAACAGCGGTAAGTGCTTTCAGCGTCTCGACTTCGTGCGCAACCCACCATTTCCCGGCCGGTTCGCTCCACGCACCCTACTGCTGTCATTGCTAGCTCGCCGTAGGATGGGTGAAGCATCGAACGGTGCGGTATGCGAACTAATGCGCCTTGTAACTTGGCTTCATCGTGACTAGAATCGAAGTAGGAACATTGTTGTAGCAGGGCAATTGTTCGTTGCCAAGGGAATGATAGCGTGGGACTTTCTGATATCGACCGGGATTTGCTGGAGCGCTGCCTTCAAAAGAAGCCCAGGGCGTGGGAGGATTTTGTCGATCGCTTCATGGGTTTGGTTCTGCATGTGATCCGGCACACGACCCAGTCCCGCAGCATTCGCCTCTCGCCGGAGGATCGCGATGATCTTTGTGCCGAGGTCTTCTTGGCGGTGATTCGGAATGATTTTGCGGTGCTGCGGAACTTTCGCAGCCAAAGCAGTCTGGCGACCTACTTGACCGTTGTCGCGAGGCGAATTGTCGTCCGCGACCTCTTGGCTCGCGGCCCTGGTGCGCGGCTTGCCGTCGGCATCCAGCATGCGCCGCAAATGATTCCCGATCCGCATGTGGGTGTCGAGAAGCAGGCGATCGACCGCGAGGAAGTCGAACAGTTGCTCGGCAGTCTGCAAGACACGGAGGCCCTGGTGGTCCGCATGTTCCATCTGGAAGGCAAGTCGTATCAAGAGATCAGCACGATCGTCGGCATGCCCGAGAACAGCATTGGCCCCATCCTCAGCCGAGCTCGCGACAAGCTTCGCCGCGCCGCCGTGAACTCAGCGGTAACTTAACTTCTGACGCTGGAATCCGACGTGACGCGGTCGTGGACAAACCACAAAGGAGAATTGGATGTCAGTCATCAAAGAAACGATGAAGGAAATCATCACCCTCCAGCCGGACGATAGCTCATACGATGAAATCCTCCGCGAATTAGTTTTCGATCGCATGGTGCAGCGTGGCTTGGCCAATTCTGACGCTGGTCATACGGTCTCCGACGAGGAAATCAAGAGAAAGATTGACTCGTGGCGGAAATAGTCTGGACGAGGGAAGCCGCTCGTTGGCTAGAAAATATCCACGACCACATCGCCGCCGATAGTCCGTGGGCTGCCCACGGTGTTGTCGAAGGAATCTACAACAAGATCCAATTATTGCACAACCATCCGCGACTGGGACAGCGGTTTGAGCGGATCATCGATCGCGAAGTTCGCGAAATTCTCTATGGTCACTATCGCATTGCCTACCTTGTCAAGTCCGAAGATCGCGTGGAAATTCTCGGCATTTTTCATGGTGCGATGGAAATCGAGCGGTATCTCAAGTGAGCGAGTTTTTTCCCAAACCCGGATCTTCGCCTGGCCGAATTGGCGGAGTTGATTACGGAACCGTCCGGATTGGCTTGGCGGTGACCGACCCTGATCGCACGATGGCCAGTCCGCTGGAGATTTACACGCGCCGCAACCCTCAGTTGGACGCGAAATACTTTCAGCAGCTTGCCCAAGAGGAGCGGATCGCGCTATGGGTTGTTGGCTTGCCCATCCATCTCGACGGTCGCGAAAGCCGCAAATCGCAGGAGGCCCGTCGCTTTGGGCAGTGGCTGACGGAAATCACCGCGCTTCCCGTTGAGTTCTTCGACGAGCGGTTTTCCAGTGCCCAGGCCGAGGAACTGCTGATGGCCGCCGAACTGACCAGCAAAAAACGCAAGCAGCGGCTCGATAAGTTGGCTGCTCAAATCATGCTCAGCGGTTACCTCGAATCGGAAACCAAGGGCCAACAGGAACCGGGAGCACTGGATGACTGATCATGGATGAATCCGGCCAAGGGAGCTGCGTGAAGCTGATCGTCGGTTGCGGGTATCTCGGTCTTCGTGTGGCTCGGTGCTGGATTGCAGCCGGTCATACCGTTGCCGGCCTCGTGCGCAGCGAGGCAAGTGCCGAATCGCTGGCCCATGAGGCTATTCGTCCGATCGTGGCCGATGTCACGCAGCCGTCTACCTTACGCGACCTTCCCGTCACCGATACGCTGCTCTATGCCGTGGGCTACGACCCGGCCAGCGGCACGTCACGATTGGCCGTGCATGCCGACGGACTGCTCGCCGTGCTCGATGCCGTATCGCCGCAGGTCCGCCGCGTGATTCTCATCAGTTCGACGGGCGTTTATGCGGAGCAAGGGGGCGGGTGGGTCGATGAATCCTCTCCCTGTCAGCCCTCGCGTGCGTCGGGCCGGGCGTTGCTTGCCGCCGAACAGGCCCTCGCAGCACATCGCTTCGGCGACCGTGGCATTGTCCTGCGTCTGGCTGGCATTTACGGTCCCGGCCGATTGCCGCGTCGTACGGAGTTGGCCGCCGGCGAGTCCTTGCCGATCGCCGCTGGCGAGCATGTGAACCTGATCCATGTCGAGGACGCGGCAGCAGCGGTCCTGGCGACCGAGGCTCATGCTCAACCGCCGCGAACCTACGTCATCTCGGACGGCCATCCCGTTGAGCGCCGCGAGTATTTCGCCGAGCTAGCTCGGCAGTTCGGCCTGCCGCAGCCATCGTTCCGCGATCCGTTGCCCGGCGAGGCCCTTGGCCGCCGCGGCGGCGACAAGCGGGTGAGCAATGCGAGGATGCTTGCTGAATTGCAAGTTGAGTTGGCGTATCCGACCTATCGCGAGGGGCTGGCGGCAGCGATACCGGATTTCTGACGGCATGACCTATGACGAAGATGCGTTGCGGCAATGGGCTTAGGATCGGCGCATCAATAGGTGTCGTGTTTTGCCCACTCGCGAGCGGGGGCGGACGGCACACGGAGTGTGCCTGCTACTTTTCTTGCGACAGTTA
>JBAWVO010000458.1:0-3893 GCA_037147235.1 Planctomycetota bacterium
CCTCCCCGGTCCCGGGTTGCAACGCTCACCAGGTTGCGGAATATCGGCCTAGTGCATGCAAAATACAAGGGCAAGCTCAAGAACGCTTCGCTCGGCTTCACAACGTCGAGCGGCATTTGGAAAGACCGGAAATGGGGCAAACTCGCCTGTAGTGTCGGCAAGGAGGAAGTGATCGCCCGCACGCCTCTTCCCGCAGGAACAACGGCATATATCCTCAACGCATACGACAATCGCGACGACCTCGTCAATTCGGATCTGGTCGTGATCGCGCAATAACCCAAGGAATAATCATGAAAAGTCAAATCATTACGAGCATGTTGGCGCTTGGTCTGATAGGATTCATGGCCATCCCGTCCGTAGCGCAGGAACCCGAGACCCGGGAACAATATGAGGCGCGGATGGCCTGGTTTCGCGAGGCGCGGTTCGGGCTGTTCATCCATTGGGGCCCGGTCGCGATCAAGGGTGCCAACATCGGCTGGACGCGCGGCGACGAAATCAAGCTGCAAGAGTACGACAATCTCTACAAGAGGTTCAACCCGGTCAAGTTCAATGCCGATGAGTGGGCAAAGATCGCAAAAGACGCGGGGATGAAATACCTTGTGCTGGTCACCAAGCACCACGACGGCTTCTGTCTCTGGGACACCAAGGCCACGGACTACAACATCATGAACTCGCCGTTCAAGCGAGACGTGACGAAAGAACTGGCGGAGGCGTGCAGGAAGCAAGGCATCGTCTACTGCTCCTACTACTCGATCCTTGACTGGTGGCATCCGAACTATCCGGTCGGCAGGAAGGGGCCGGGGATGCTGAAGCCGAACATGCCCAAGTACTTCCAGTACATGAAGACTCAGCTCACCGAACAGTTAACGAACTACGGTCCGATCGGCGTGATGTGGTTTGACGGTGCCTGGGAATCCCCCTGGACTCACGATCAAGCCGTCGATCTCTATAATCACCTCCGCAAACTCCAGCCAAACATCATCATCAACAACCGGGTTGACAAAGGGGACGGATTCAAGACCACCGGTTTCGTGGGCGATTACGCGACCCCGGAGCAGAGTATCGGCAATTTCAACATGGATCGGCCGTGGGAATCATGCATCACAATCTGCACCCAGTGGTCCTGGAAGCCAAAGGACAAGATGAAATCCCTCAAGGAGTGTATCCAGACGCTCCTGCGCACGGTCGGTGGCGACGGCAACCTGCTGTTCAATGTCGGCCCGATGCCGACCGGAGAGATTGAGCCGCGACAGGTCGAACGCCTCAAGGAAATGGGTGCTTGGCTGGCCAAGTACGGCAAGACGGTCTATGGAACGCGCGGCGGCCCCTTCAAGCCGGGCAAGTTTGGAATCTCCACGCGCAAAGACAAGAACATTTATGTGCATATCATGGCGTGGGAAGGCGACAAGGTGACCTTGCCCGCCATTCCGGCCAGGATTGTCGCCAGTTCGGCGATGACGGGCGGCAAGGTTACCGTTAAGCAGACGGATGCCGGCATCGAGATCTCGCTTCCGGCTGAAGACCGGCAGGAAATCGACACGGTCATTATGCTGGAATTGGATAAACCGGCAATGGAAATCCCCGCGAAATAGGATCTGCGCGGGGAGAAGAAATAGGCCATCTACAAAACCAAGATAAAAAGGGGAAGTCATGAAATTCAAGACACTGCTGGTTGCTGTCGCTTTGGCGTGCGGAACGTCATCGCTATTCGCGGAAGGAGAAATGAAACTCTGGTATGCACAGCCTGCAAGCTCATGGGAGATGCAGGCACTGCCCATCGGCAATGGCCGGTTGGGTGGGATGCTTTTCGGCGGCACCGCTACCGAGCGCGTTCAGTTCAATGAAATAAGCCTGTGGACAGGCAACGAAAAGGACACGGGCCATTACCAGGCGTTCGGGAACCTCTATCTTGACCTTGGAACACCCCAGGTTGAGGAGTATAGGCGCGAACTCGACATCCGGAAGGCCGTCCACCTTGTTACGTACAAGGCCGGTGGCGTGCAATACCGGCGGGAGGCGTTCTGTAGCGAGCCGGACCAGGTGCTGGTAATCCGGCTGACCGCCGACAAACCGGGCAGCTATTCGGGTGCTATCCGGCTTGAAGGCATGCACAGCGAAGTCACCACGGGCGCTCCCGGCCGGTTGATGTTTGCCGGCAAGCTTGGCAACGGTCTCCAGTACGAGACGCAGTTACGGGTTTTGAACCAGGGTGGCGAACTGACCACGGCGGTGAATGTCGTGAACTTCACCAAGGCGGACAGTTTGACGATTCTGCTGACGGCCGGAACATCGTACCTGCCAAGCTATGAGAACAACTGGCGCGGGGTGCATCCGCACGAGAGAATCCTGAAGCAGGTGGATGCCGCAGGAGTCAAGCCGTACGACGCACTTCTCGCCGACCACATGGCCGATTACAGGAGGTTGTTCGATCACGTTGATCTTCACCTCGGATCGACTGCGAAGGACGTCGCTGGGCTCAGCACGGAAAAGCGGTTGTTTGCTTACGGGAAGGGCGGTCAAGATCCTGAACTTGAATCGCTGTTCTTCCAGTTCGGGCGATATCTCCTGATCAGTTCGTCCCGTCCCGGCGGTTTACCGGCAAACCTACAGGGCCTGTGGAATGAAAGCAACAGTCCGCCCTGGCGATCGGACTATCACTCAAACATCAATATCCAGATGAACTACTGGCCGGCGGAGATCGCGAACCTTGCCGAGTGCCACACGGCCTTCCTGGACTACATCAACAACCAGCGCGAAGTCCGCAAGAAGGTTACCCAGGCGCACTACAAGAACTGTAAACGTGGCTGGACCGTACAGACCGAAAATGGCATCTACGGCGGCTCGAGCTGGAACTGGAACCCGCCCGGCAGCGCATGGTATTGCCAGCATCTTTGGGAACACTATGCGTTCAGCGGCGACAAGAAATACCTGAAGGAGTTCGCCTATCCGATCCTCAAGGAGACCTGCGAATTCTGGGAAGACCGTTTGGTGAAGAAGGCGGACGGGACGCTCGTTACCCCCGATGGCTGGTCACCCGAGCAGGGGCCGAACGAGCCGGGCGTGACCTATGACCAGGAAATCGTGTGGGATCTGTTTACCAACTACATCGAGGCATCCCAGGCACTAGGCCTTGACGCCGAATACCGCGAGAAGGTCGTCGCCATGCGTGAAAGGCTTCTCAAGCCGAAGATCGGCAGGTGGGGTCAGCTCATGGAATGGGCGACCGACAGGGATAACCCCAGGGACACGCACCGGCATGTGTCCCACCTGTTTGCGCTTCACCCCGGCCGCCAGATCTCCCCCACCGCAACGCCGGAGCTTGCTGCGGCTGCCAAGAAGTCACTCACGGCACGCGGCGATGAAAGCACGGGTTGGGCAATGGCTTGGCGAATCAACTTCTGGGCTAGGCTCCTTGATGGCGACCACGCCTACAAGCTGCTGCGCAACCTTCTCAAGGTCGTTGGCGGCACCGGTATGGACTACGGGAAAGGCGGCGGCGTTTATCAGAACCTGTTCGATGCCCATCCGCCGTTCCAGATCGACGGCAACTTTGGTGCAACCGCGGGCATTGCCGAGATGCTGGTGCAATCGCAAGCCGCCGAGATCCATCTCCTCCCCGCACTGCCGAAAGCGTGGCCTTCCGGAAGCGTCAAAGGCCTTCGGGCACGCGGTGGTTTTGAAGTGGATGTGGAATGGAAGGACGCCGGACTTGCCGCCGCCACAATTCAAAGCGTGAACGGCACGGCGGTCAAAGTGCGGTATGGCAAGAAAACCGTGATGCTCAATCTCACCCCGGGAAAAGTGGCGCGGCTGACCGCGGATCTGAAGGAAACGGAGCAGTAAGGACCGGCGCATCAATAAGTGTCGCAAGAAAAGTAGCAGGCACACTCCGT
>JBAWVO010000459.1:0-3864 GCA_037147235.1 Planctomycetota bacterium
GCCAGACTGATGAAGAAACCTTTGCCAGGGTATTTGGCCACTCTGACTGGGCGGTAATGTTCATCCTGTCGAGACACGGACATTCTGTGGCGCATTCAGTTATGTGGCGTCCACCACGGTTCGTCAGGGATTTCTAGGGTCGCTGCCCTGCTGGATGCCACATAATTTCACTCCTACAGGGTTCGCAGGAACTCCATGAGCCCCGGATTCTTACGCCACGGCTTCTGTGGTTTGCCACCTTTGATTTCGCACTTCGCAAGTGCTTTGGCCTTCATCTTCAGATCGACCTCGGCATACACGTTGGTCGTGCTGAGGGATACATGGCCCAGCCAGGCTCGAATAGTATTGATATCCACACCGGCTCGAAGCAGGTGGGTTGCTGTCGTGTGGCGGATCGTGTGGGGACTCACACGTTTATTTGCCACGGACGGCAACTTCGTTGCCACTCGTGCTGCGTAGCGTTCGACCATCGCGTGAATTCCGAATCGCGTGAGCGGCTGCCCGCGACGGTTGAGGAAGAGATGCTGGGATGTGTCTCGATGGTCAATGAGAGCGCGCAATTCGTTAACCGTCCTCGGCCAGAGCGGACAGCGCCGAAGCTTATTTCCCTTTCCGTGCAGGAGAACAGACGAGGAATCGCGGCTGGATGCGGCTCCGAGATCGAGGTCGCCGATCTGCACCTGGGCCACCTCGTCGGCCCGGGCACCGGTGTTGTAGAGGAACAGAAGGACCGCGTAGTCCCGACGACCTTGGGCAGCACGTTGGTCGGGTGCTTTGAGCAATGCATCCATCTCGTCCTTTTCCAAGTACGCAACCAGTGGACGTGCGACCTTCTTCGACGCGATGGTCCGAATCTGACCGGACCATTCCAAGTGTTCCGGGCTGCGCAGACCAATGAATCGCGCCAACGAACGGATTGCCGCGAGACGCTGATTTCGCGTGGCGATCCCGCACTTGCGAGTCTTTTGCAAATCCTGGAGGAATGCTCGGGTGCGGGCCGGTGAAACGTCATCTACCTGAAGTCGCTCCAGTCGTCGGTGCGCGGCGCGAGCAATGAACGGCAAGAACTGTTGCAACGCATCCCGGTAGCTCTTCTGCGTATTGTGGGCGAGATTCCGTTCGGCAACGAGATGCTCCAACAAGAACCGACGGACCCAGGGACTCAGCAAATCAGTGTTAGGCATGTCATCGCTCCTTTCCGGCATAGTGCTCGAATCGCTGGCTGGCTCCGTGAAGAAGTTCGGGCGTCATGCTCAGGTACACCTGCGTGTGCCGCAAATGGACGTGACCGAGATAGATGGACAGATGGTGCAGGAGTCGTTGTACGTCGGCCCCCTGCCGATACCAGGAGATGAGGCGATGCACGGCAAACGTATGACGCAAGTCGTGAATTCGCGGTTGAGCATTTGTATCGGTTCGACTAATGCCCGCGCGATCGCACGCGCCCCGGAAGTTCCTCTCAAGCGTCCTCTTTTTAACGGGGACGCCATTCACGGTTGCGAAAAAGCGAGCCTCGGCTCGCCGCCCTCTCGGCCGAGAGCGGTCGTACTGAACCAGGGCCTGGCTTAATTGCGGTCCCATGGGGACCAGTCGCGTCTTTCCGAACTTCGTGTTCCGAATCATCAGGAGCGACCTGTCCAAGTCCACGTCGGCGCAAGTCAGGTTTATTGCCTCATGCAAACGCAAGCCGGCCCCATAGTACACCAGAATCATCGTGCAAATCGTCGCCGGTTCCAGGCTGATGCCCCGAGAATAGGATTCGACCACCTGGAGAAGACGACGAAGTTCGTCCCGTGTGAATATGTAGGGAACGAATGCAGGTGGTTGCTTCGGCATTGTGGTCGGAAGAGGGGCCATGGTGACGTGGCCCCGGCTCACGGCATATCGGAAGAAGCACCGCAGGCAACTCAACTTGGTGAACCACGTCCTGGTCACTGGTCTGACTTTGCCCAGGAAGGCATCCACATGCTTAACTCGAACGCCAGCGACGCTCGCTCGCGGGCCACGGGTACGGCCAAAAGCCCGAAGGATTCTCGCCTCCGTGATGAACACCGATCCAAGCGACCGTTGAAAAGAGATGTACTGCTCGATCAGACGCTGGAAGTTCATAGGACACCTCCCATGTCAAAATCGGCCACCTGTCGTAGGCCAGCGAGATCGACCTTGGCATAGATGCGTGTGTTTTCAGGGTCTACGTGTCCCAGTTGGTCACCGATCTCCTTGAGAGAAAGACCGGCGGCCAGCAATCGCATCGCGCAAGCATGACGGAGGGCATGAGGCCCGTAGTGCGGAAGCGACACGTGTAAAGATCGCAAGCGTTCGTCAACTATGTGGCACATTGCCGAACGCACCGGCCGGAAAGGAGCACCCAATGTTAGGAACAATTCCCGATGCGGTGATCGCGGTCGTACTTCTTGCAGGTAACGCAGGATGGCATCACCGACAGAGCGCGTAAGAGGATATGTTCGGACTCGCCCCGTCTTGGAAGATATGACACGGAACACTTCGTGCTCCCAGTCGAAATCCTCGATCCGCAGACGGCTCACCTCCCCGGCACGGAGGCCGTAGATAGCCAATAGCATTAGTATTGGTCGAGCCCGGATATTATGCCGCTGGTCGCCTTCGGTTGTAGCGAGCAGACGCCGCACATCGTCCCACGACGGCCCCAGCGGCAGCGATGCATGGGAAAAAACCCGCGGATTCCGAACGGACTCAGCCAATCCTTTACGGCACCAGCCCTGTGCTTCTGCAAAACGAAAGAAAGCCCGTAGTGTGGTGGCGCAGGTCTGGATCGTCTCCCGCGAATAGCCCCCCGGTTCAAGCAACTTCTGAAACGCCATGTCAATTCGATGGGGAGTGATGTCGTGCAGAGAATCTCTCTTGACGTGTAGTCGATCAAGAAGGCGAGTGACGCGACAGCAGCGGCTGTAAATGGTTGCGGGCGACAGTTCCACTTCTCGCTCCATATAGTCGGCAAACGCCTTGATCTTCTTCGCGCAGGGAGTAAGGGGCATGGGACGCTGTTGCAAACGCCCCATGAACTTGAGCCATCGGACGGCGCACCAAAACGGGCGTTGGCCGGCCACCTTGCGTCTTACCTCGTCGCGTGTCATGGTCTTTCGACGCCCGCTGGCCAATCCAAGAGTTCTGACGATGACGACCAGATCACTGGAGATCTGCCGTAGGGTGCTTCGGGCATAGCCCTGGTTCGCAAGATGCGTCAGGTAGGCAAGGCGTTCTGCCCGCATAGGGCCTTCGCGGTGACGTGCTACTATGCTGCGATACTTGAAGAGTTTATCAAACATAGTCGAATCTCCGGGAAATCAAGAGACGGAACATGCTCCTATACACTAACGCCGAGATTATGTGACACACAAAACGGAGAATCGCTGAAATACCGACGGAGGAACAAGCTACGCCACATAACTGAATGCGCCACAGAATGTCCTTTATGTTGTGCATGACATAAAGGACAGTCCTATGCCCGTTTGCAGTTTAACGTCGGCCCCGGGGGTGGAATGGAGATCCCTGTGGAAGTCGATTATCGCAAGGCTTTCCAGGCCAGCGACCATGCGGCATGGGACGACGAATACGCTGCCAATGTCGAGATCCAGCAGTGGATGCCGATGTTCGACGAAAGTCGGCTGCTTGAACCCGCAGGTGGGGATCGGCGGCTGTTGCGTGACCAGGCCGAGGATCTCGACTTCTGGTGGAATTACGACGAACCGGGCGGATTCCTGCCCCAAACCACGGAAAGACAAGCTAATGTCGAGTTCTAAAGAGGATTGTTTCGTCCGGCAGCAGGATCTGGCTTTGGCGTTTTTATAAATTGACCTGTCTGCGCTCAGGTCAACTGCCCCATCG
>JBAWVO010000460.1:0-3861 GCA_037147235.1 Planctomycetota bacterium
CCAAGATGTTGTGGTTGAACCAGGCAGGCGAGACGCCCGCACCACAAACTTGGCAAAGAGCCTTCTCATTACATGCCTTTTTTTGAACCTCGTGACATTTTAACCCACCTGACCTGATGTGTCAATAATCGTAAAGCAGTAAATTATCAAATGCCAAGGCGATAATTCGCACCCCGGAAAAATACCCATCCGCCGCAAAAAAAAGGGGGGGGGTTTTAGTCGGCCGAATCCTCGATTATGATAACGTGTTTGTGTTCTAGGAATCGCGATAGGATCAGGAAAGAAATCAGATGAATCAGCATCGGAAACTCCAGGAATGGGTGGAGGAAATGGCTCGTTTGTGCGAGCCGGATTCGGTCGTTTGGATTGACGGGTCCGAGGAAGAGAAAGATCGTCTCACGCAGGAGGCTGTTCAGACCGGTGAAGTGACCCTGCTGAATCAGGAAAAACTCCCCGGCTGCCTCTATCACCGTACGGCCATCAACGACGTGGCGCGGACCGAGGATCTGACGTTCATCTGTAGCACGCTGCGCGAGGATGTCGGCCCGACCAACAACTGGATGTCGCCCGAGGAAGGCTATCGCCGCGCCGGCGAGATCTTCAAGGGTTCGATGCGCGGGCGAAAGATGTATGTGATCCCCTTTTCCATGGGGCCGGTCGGTTCGCCGTTCAGCAAGATCGGCGTCGAGCTGACCGACAGCATCTATGTCGTCTTGAACATGCGGATCATGGCGCACATCGGCTCGCCCGTCCTGAAGCAGCTCGGCAGCGGCAACGAGTTCACCAAGTGCCTGCACAGCAAGGCTGATTTGGATATCAAGCGACGCTTGATCCTCCACTTCCCCGAAGACAACACGATCTGGAGTTGCGGTTCCGGCTATGGCGGCAATGTGCTGCTGGGCAAGAAATGCCTTGCACTGCGGATTGCCAGTTACCTAGGCAAGCGAGAGGGCTGGCTAGCCGAGCACATGCTGATCATGGGTATCGAAGACCCGGAAGGTCGCATTGAGTACATTGCCGCCGCCTTCCCCAGCGCGTGCGGCAAGACCAACTTGGCCATGCTCGTTCCACCCGAGGGTCTGAAGATCAAGGGCTATCGCATCTGGACCGTGGGCGACGACATCGCCTGGATGCGGATCGACACCGACGGGCGGCTCTGGGCCATCAATCCCGAGAGCGGGTTTTTCGGCGTGGGGCCGGGAACCAACCTCAAGAGCAACCCGAGCATGATGAAGACCATCACCCGCAACACCATCTACACCAACGTCGTGCTGACGAAGGATGGCAACGTGTGGTGGGAAGGTGGCGAAGGCGAGCCGCCGGCCGAGGGGATCGACTGGCAAGGCCGCCCTTGGCAACCAGGCATGAAGGACGCTGACGGCAAGCCGGTCGTCGGTGCCCATCCCAACAGCCGCTTTACGGCCCCGTTGACCCAATGCCCCACTATCTCGCGCCGCACGGAGCACCACCACGGCGTGCCGATTTCGGCGATCATTTTCGGCGGTCGCCGGGCATCGCTGGCACCGCTGGTCTATGAGGCATTTGACTGGGAGCATGGCACGTTCGTCGGTGCCACCATGGCCTCGGAGCGGACGGCCGCCCAGGTCGGCAAGATGGGCGAGATTCGCCGCGACCCGATGGCCATGCTGCCCTTCTGCGGCTACCACATGGGTGATTACTTTGAGCACTGGCTGTCGATGGGCCGGCGGATGGTCAATCCTCCGCGGATATTCCACGTCAACTGGTTCCGTACCGACGAGAACGGCAAGTTCCTCTGGCCCGGCTATGGCGAAAACCTCCGCGTGATCGAGTGGATCCTCGACCGTTGCCGCGGCGACGCTGATGCGATGCGGACGCCGATCGGCTACGTACCCACGCCCGAAAGTCTCGACCTCAAGGGCCTGGAGATTCCTGCGGAGAATCTCGAAAAACTCTTCGCGGTGAACCGTAGCGAGTGGTATACCGAAACCGAGGATGTGGCCAGCTTCTTCCAGCAGTTCGGTTCGCGTTTCCCACGGGCCTTGTGGGACCATCTGGAAAGTCTGCGTCAGCGGCTGCGAACCCCGATCACACTCCTCAAGCCGGGCGTGGAGATCCGTCCCCTGGCCAAGGAACTCAATGAAACGATCGATCGCGAGAACCCGCATGTTTACGGCATGCTCTCCGACCTGGGCAAGCGGCTCTTCTTTCCCAAGGGCATTCTGGCCCAAAGTGCCGAGGCCAAGGACAAGGCCAAGCGTTACGATGCCACGATCGGCATCGCGCGGGAGAAGGGCAAGCCGATGTTCCTCCCCTCGGTGATGAAGTACTTCAACGACATCACGCCTGCCGACGTGTTGACCTACGCTCCCGCCACGGGCCGCGTCGATCTGAGAAAGAAGTGGCGAGAGGAATTGATCCGCAAGAACCCCAGCCTGGCCAACAAGAGCTTCTCGCTGCCGATCATCACCGGCGGCGTGACCCATGCCCTGAGCCTCGTCGGCGACCTGTTCATTGATCGCGGTGACATGGTCCTGCTCCCGGACAAGTTCTGGGAGAATTACGAGTTGCTCTACGGTGTGCGGCTGCGTGCCCAGTTGGGACTCTTTCCCTTCTTCAACGCGGCGGGCCGTTTCAACGTCGAGGCCTTGCGGCAAGCCCTGGCCACGCGGGCGGGAAGCTGGAAGACGATACTCATCCTGAACTTCCCCAACAACCCCACGGGCTATTCGATTACCAAGTCGGAAGCGGATCAAATCGTGGCCGTGTTGCAGGAGGCCGCCGATGACGGACGCAACCTGATCGTGGTCACCGACGATGCCTACTTCGGCCTCTTCTATGGTTCGGAACTGGCCGAAGAATCGCTCTTTGCTCGGCTGGCCAACCTCCATGATCGCATCCTCGCGGTCAAGGTCGATGGGCCGACCAAGGAAGAGTTCGTCTGGGGCTTTCGCACCGGAATGCTCACCTTCAGCACCCGGGCTTTCTTCAGCAATGAGACCTTGTATCAGGCTTTGGAAAAGAAGGTCGCCGGGGCGATCCGCAGTGCCGTGTCGAACTGTTCGCACGCCAGCCAGAGCGTGCTGGTCAAGGCCCTTTCGAGCGAGACAATCTTGGCCGAGCGCAAGCAGAAGAAGGGCATCCTTGAGGAGCGAGCTAACTGCGTACACAAGATTCTCACGAAGCCCGAATATGCCAAGTACTGGGAACCGTATCCTTTCAACAGCGGTTACTTCATGTGCGTGAAGCTCAAGGGCATTGACGCAGAGACCTTCCGCAAGCACTTGCTGGAAAAGTACGGTGTCGGCGTGATTGCCGACGGCGAGCACGACATTCGCGTCGCCTTCTCGGCCGTGGAGGCCAGCGACCTGGAGGATCTCTTCGTGCAGATGGGCGCGGCCGCGAAGGATTTGCTGGAAGGGAGCGGGGCGGGGACGTGAACGGACCACAACGTCTTATTACCAAGCTTAACAACCGATGCCTGCAATGAATGTGTCAGCCATGCTTTGGGTCGCCGCAGGGATTTTCCTCCTGATACAACTCGCGATTGGGTGGATCGGTTGGGCATTCTGCAAGTCCAAAGGGCGTGGCGTTGCGGGGTTCGTGCTGGGATCCCTGCTGGGGCCGATTGGACTCATTCTTGCTGTAGCACTACCGAGCCGGTCCGGTTTCCTTACCGTGCGGTTGCCTCCGATTTGTCCGAAATGCTACGAGCAACTCGCTCCGGGCGCAACTCGTTGCGGTTTGTGTGGACGACCAGTGAACTATACTGTCCGCGGTTGAGATTATCCTAATCCATACCAGCCCGAAGCGCAAGCGAGGCAACGACTAAGCGACCGCGCAAAAATAACCTGAACAATTTTTATCTTCGTGGTAACAGTG
>JBAWVO010000461.1:0-3828 GCA_037147235.1 Planctomycetota bacterium
GGCCAGCCTCCACGAGGAGGGTAAGCCGTGGCTGCAAAAAAACCAATTCCGAAATGGAAAGATATCAGAGCCGAGCGTGCAGCGAAAGAAACGGCGGAAGCAGCGAAAACGTCCTCTGCGCAGCTTGACGGCCTTTTTAGCGGGCTTCCTCCACATCAGCAGATAGGTCTTCATGCCCTAGTTCAGCCGAAAACGCCTCCCGGCGAGTCGCCGACTGTGAAAAAAGCGTTGGCTTATGCCAATATACAAGAGGGAACGAATCAGCATGATTTATTGACTGCGGCGGCAACCACTAACCCGGATGCCATTCTGTCACAAGAAATAGACCCTTCGGATTTAGAGAAGACATTTTACGATGCGGAGACTCCGCCTGGCGGATCTAGCCAAACGAAGAAGTCACCTTCGGCCCAAGGATCTTCGGTTTCGGGATCTTCGGTTCCGACGGAATCCAGTCCTCCGCATAATCCGCCGGAGAAATCTTCGGGTGCTTTCACTCAGATGCCTGGGGCACCGAAGACACTACCAGATGGTTTTGCACCCCTTTCGGGTACGACAGAGGCTCCATTTACGCTGGGCGGCACGATGCCGGGGCCGACAGAATCCCAGAAGCAAGTAGCACCTGAAGCCCAACGCGAATCAGCGAACGAAGAATTCAAGTCAGACGATAACGCCAAGTATTCATCAGCGTGGGACGCTCGAAAGACGTACCGAGATGTGACCGGTGCGGCTGGCGCAACAGTACATTCGACGGTTAGCCACTTTCCTGAAGTACCGGTCAAGCAGGATGCTCAGTCGGTTGTGCAGCCTCCTGAAGTACCGGTCAAACAGGATGCGGAGTCGTATTTTGGTTCGGAAGAGCCTGACCCGAATAGCGAGAGTTGGCAGGCGAATGAGAACCAAGGCGAGTGGCAGGACCGCGTGAAGGCTTTGAAAAAAGCCAAACAGGAAAAGCCAGATCCTGGGCCTGCTTCAGGTAAAGAGGACACAAAGCAGCCAGCAGCTCAGCCTGCTCAAAATCCAAGCAATCCTTCCAGACTACATAAACCTGAATGGATGGGTGAAGAACAATGGGAAAAAGCTGGTGGACCGGAACATTCAGAACGATGGGCCGCCGAAGATGCGGCTCGTATTGCCCAGAATCAGCAAGCGGAACCTGAAGCAGAAACAGCCAAGGAACGGAAACTGTCTTCGGGTGCTTTCACCCAGATGCCGGGGGCTCCGAAGGATCTTAAAGATGGTTTTTCGTCTGTTCCAGGTACGATAGATACTGAATTTGGCGACACAATGCCGGGGCCGACAGACTTTCAGAAACAGTCGTTGCCCGAGGAGTTGCAATCGCGCGACGAGAGACAATCAACAACAATCGATGCTCGGGCGAGGTACAAACGCGCAACGGGTTCGTCCGGAGCGAAGTTGAATCCGCCGGTTGTTTCACCACCTGACCCGAACGCTCAGCAGCAGCCAACGCAGGCACATCCCGATCCGAACGCGAACGTACCACCACCTGGACCGAACGTACCACCCCCCGGACCAAACACTCCTCCCCCTGGACCGAACGTACCTCCCCCCGGACCGAACACTCCTCCCCCTGGACCGAACACTCCACCACCCGGCCCGAGCGTAAACACGCCGCCGCCGGGCACTGGTAATCCAACACCCAATCCAACTCCAACTGGCAGAAGCAGCGGTGGATCTGGATGGTCTGATATTACTGGAGGACTCGGCTGGGCTTTTGGATCTTCTGTTGGTGGACCTATGGGGGGAGCCATTGGCCAAATGGGTGGCCGGATGCTTGGCACGCTGATGGACGGCGGCAAGGTAAGCGGTAGCGATGCCTTGAAATCAATCGGAAGCATCGCTGGAGGCGCAGTCGCTGGCAAGGCTGGCTCTACGATCGGTAAGGCACTGGGGGGGCTTGTTGGCGACAGCGAAGAAGGCGGAGGAGGAGGCGGAGGTGGCGATAGCGGAGGAGGGTCAGTTACCGTTTCTGGTGGCGGAGTTGGTCAGACCGAAGGCGAATTTGGTGAAATGACGAGACTGCTCCGTGAGATGAGCATGAACATTAAATCGATGGTTCAAAACGGAATCGCGATTAGCAACCTACGCAGGTCTGGAGGTAGCACAATTTAATGGCCGAGCCTTTTATCAATCTAATCGAAGCGGTTGACCGCAAGGTACGGGTTACTTCCAACGGAATAGAAATCGTGACAACCCTCTACGTCGAACCGGCAACAGCGGCACCGATTGTAGTCTGCGCTTTGTTGGGGTCTGTGGATTCAAAGGCAACTCCTCCGACTCGTCGCCTTCCTGCGCATGACCACGAATATCCGTTTTGCTACTGCGCATCTGCTAGCGTTACTCCGATAGATCGCCGCAGTGTTTCGAGTTCCCCGTCGATGCTCGGTGGCAGTTTTGATGTTCCGACAACTTTCGATAACGTCATCGCTGCGCTGAAGAAGAAAATCATCTTTGATGGCCCCACGATTTTCGACCCTAAAGAAAATAAGAAAGCCATGTGCGGGAGCCACATCGAAGCGATCTACCGGCCACTGCCTACAATCTACAACGAAGAAGACAAGCCTGCAAAAGACTGGGAGCATCCCTCATACGCATTCGACTACATCGATCCCCAGTTTTTTCCTGCTTCCAGGACTTTTCCAGCAAACGGAATGCCGGGAAGGAAGAACTCTTTCTGCCTTCTTGGTTCGCTTGGATCTCCCGTGGAAGCTCCAGATTCAGGCGATACTTCTCTCCTTGTCACCGAGACATGGCAGGAGATCACAATTCGCCGAGTCATGTGCCCTACGGTCCCCTGGGATACGATTCGCAAATTGCAGAACCGAATCAACGAGAACGCATGGACTCCTGCGAATATGAAGCTGGCTGGTTTGCCCAACAATACTTTTCCGAAGGGCACGCTCCGTTTTGATTCTGCCGAAGTGATTAAGCGAACGATGCCAACCCATCTTGATGCCGCGGGTGCGCAAGTATTCGTGGATGACATTCCTGCAACGGCCGACATAATTTGGTGGGATATCCTTTACAAGTTTTCATGGCGGACAACGTGGGATAAGTGGTCGAAATATGGCACGTTCTTTTGGCAGGGACCCGAGTATATTCCATGGAACTGTGATTGGTATATTGGTACGAGTGGTTGGCTGAACACTCTGTATCCAGGCTGGTACGATATGGTCTTTGAGAAACAGAGTGGAATTGTTGGTCTTTTTATTGCTCAAACCCGCAGGAAATATCTCAGTGCCGAAGATACGGAACTGAATCTCGTCGTTCCGGCGGGTAAGCATCCGTTTGACTTGCTGTTCTTGTTGGATTCCAAATGAGACATATTCCTAGAATCGAACGAGATTCCGAGATCACGGCCGAGTCGCTTGCTCCGGCATTAGGAAACCTGCGCAAGCTCAGTAATCTCGTCGGCTCGGGGTGCGTGGTCAGCGAGTTGCCGAACGGAATCTCGATCGATGTGCCGCTTCCTCCTCCCGAAGAGATCCGAGGTCGCCTGACAGAAGACTTGTACGGCTGCGATCATGCCAAGGCGAACAGGATATTCGTGGCAATAGACCGCAGTCAATCGTCGGGCGAAGACTTCACCGTTCACCAAATGACCGGCGAAGAATTCATCGTTCACGATCCGATCAACCGAGTCGAGGCAGAGCTGCTTTCGATCCTGGACGATAACGGAGAACTCTATCTACCGGCCGGAACATGCTTCTATGCGAGGAAGTTCAGTGATTCCGGCAACTGGGAAATACAAAGTGTCGGCCTTTGTTGCGATCAAGGGTCCGGAAGCGAAGGCAGCGAAGGGAGCGGCAG
>JBAWVO010000462.1:0-3821 GCA_037147235.1 Planctomycetota bacterium
CTCGACGTGTGGGGCATTTCCTCTGAAGATATGCCTCGCAGCACTTATTGCCTTCTTTGCATGCATGGTGTCCTTTACGTGCTTCGGGATAATTGCTTTCAACACGTGGGGGACGTAACCCAACACCGCCTGGCCGCTGAACCGCAGCCTCCGCGGGGTGCAGCGTTGGCCGGTTAGTCCAGGTCGGCATTGATGCCGGTAAGCCAGCCGCCCAGGAACTCCACAGGGGAATGGTGCCCAGTCAGGGATTCGAAGAACTCAAGAGATTTACAACAGCGTCGCGCACCCGCCGAAAGGCCGGATCACTCAGCGTTCCCACGGATCGTGCAATGAGCGATGTATTTGCGGTGAAAAGCTTACCCGGCCTTGCAAAGCTGGCAATAAGCAGGCCGCCCGAGGAGAAATCCGCCGCGTTCAAGGCAATAGCAAGTGGATCCGCGTAACGACTGCTTGTGATTTGACATAAAATCCAGTCACCGCGCCCCGCGTCTCGCAGACAAACCGCTGGCCGTAGCTTGGATGCAGATAAGTCCGAAAAAGGAAACTGAACGAGAACTACTTCTCCGGTTGAAGGTACGACCATGCCGCATCCTCCTCGGGTTGGTTCCACCCTTCGGCAAGCGCCGCTTCGCTGAGAAGGGCCGTTTCGTTGGGATAAACGCCCGGCTCCTCATCCAAAATCATCACCAGAGCGCGTCGCGCTCCAGCCAAGGGAACGGTTTCCAAGAGCCGCACCACACCATTCGTGTCGATTATGCCTTCAACGGTTTGAATCATAGTTTCCTCCCTTTCGTCGAGCATCATCTGCATGGGCCGCACTCCATTTTTGAAGGATACCCTATTCTACGGTCAATCGAGTACCTGCCGCAATCCCCGAACCGGAGATTCGCACAACAAGGCCGCTTGACAAGGCTGCTTGACAATGCGTACCCTACGTATCACAATAGCACCAAAGTGCCTGTCGGTCGTTTTCCGGTGGCCCCTCCCGTCCGATCCAAGAGATTGGCCAGGTTCCACCATCCTGCTCCTCACCCCCATACGGGAGTGCGGAGTTCCTGCCAACCCGTGGAGTTTGCGATGAAGAAGTTTCTGTCGTCTTGTGGGGTTCTGGTTTCTTTGATGATCGCAGCATTGAGCGTTTCCAAGCTCCATGCCGACGTCACCTTGCCAAGCGTGATCGGCAGCCACATGGTGCTGCAACGCGACCGGCCATTGCCGATATGGGGTTGGGCTGCCTCCGACGAAGAGGTTACCGTCAAGCTTGATGAGGCAACCGTCACAGCCAAGGCCGACGCGCAGGGCAACTGGAAGGTTGTACTGCCGGCCGTTAAGGCGGACGGCAAAGTCCACAGCATGACCGTCACCGGCAAGAACAAGATCGAGTTGGACGACATCCTCATTGGCGACGTGTGGCTCGGCTCCGGCCAGTCGAACATGGAGATGGGCATCAGTATGTGCGAAAAGGCCAAAGAGGAGATTCCGGCGGCAAATCACCCGCAGATCCGCCTGCTGCTGGTGCCGAAGGTGCAGATCGGCCAACCGGCCAAGAACGTCAACAGCAAGTGGGTGCCATGCACGCCCGGGACCGTGACTGCGGGCGGCTGGGGGGGATTTTCCGCCGCGCTGTACTACTTCGGCCGCAACCTGCATAAGGAGCTGAACGTGCCGATCGGGTTGGTCGAGAGTGCCTGGGGCGGTTCGGCTATTGAGCCTTGGACCGTCACCGGCGGAAAAGGCGGCGGCATGTACAACGGCATGATCGCCCCCGTCAAACCGCTCGCTATCCGCGGCGCAATCTGGTATCAGGGTGAAACCAACGCCTTCCAGAAGAATCGCCTAGCCTATTACAACAAGACAAAGGCCCTCATCGAGGGCTGGCGGCAGGTATGGGGGTACGATTTCCCCTTCTACTTCGTGCAGATCGCGCCCTTTGCCGGTTACCCTAACGGCGAACTGCCCGCCCTGTGGGAGGCCCAGGTAGCCAGCCTCAAGATTCCTCAGACCGGCATGGTGGTCACGACCGACCTGGTTCACAACATCGGCGACATCCACCCGATCAACAAGATCGACATAGGCAACCGCTTGGCTCTCTGGGCGTTGGCCAAAGAGTATGGCAAGAAGGATCTTATCTACTCCGGTCCGCTCTTCAAGTCGATGAAGGTCGAAGAGGGCAAGATTCGGCTTTCCTTCGCCCATGTCGGTGGCGGGCTGAAGTCGCGCGACGGCAAGCCTCTCACGGAGTTCCAGATCGCCGGTGCTGACGGCAAGTTCATTCCGGCCGAGGCCACGATTGATGGCGATACGGTCCTTGTCCAAGCCAAGCAGGTTCCCGCCCCGACGCAGGTCCATTTCGGCTGGCATCATAAGACCAATCCGAATTTAATCAACCAAGCGGGCCTGCCCGCTTCACCGTTCCAGACCAACAATTGGCAAGGCGGCACGGGCGAGTGAGCGAAGCCTGCGAGGCAGATTTGATACCTTGGCGGGTGGTTTTATTTGCTTTGGCTGATCATTCCCAGTCGTAGCAGTTTCGCACGACACTCGTCCTGTTCGCGGCAGTGGGTCAGGCTGGCCCAGGTAGGATCGCCGGCGGCCAGGAAGGCGGCTTCATCGGCCGGAACCTGGCCTGCGGCGACCAATCGTGTGACGACAGCCTGCTCCAACTGCGTCAAAGACATGCCTTCGATGCGATAGTCGAGAAACGCCTCCCAGACCAATGGCAGCAGCGGCCTGACGATCTCGCGGCCCATCATTTCCGCATACTGACGGATCTCGAGCTGAGCGTGCGCGTCCATCCGCAGTTCGAGGAAGTGCAGCAGGTTGTGCAGGTCGATCTTCCAATAGGCTTCCGTATAAGTCGAAAGCGGCAGATCCTTGCGGGCCTGTTCCCGGGCGATGCCTTGTTCCAACCGCTTTTGGTAGACTGCCCGGGCTTGCTGCTGAAACGCCGCTTCCTCGGCGGTCAACTCGGTGCCAGTTGCTTCGTCGAAAAATCCTTCGCTGCCCTGGCGATTCGATTGGGCCTGTTTGCGCCAGGCGTTGGCGGGGGTTTGCTGTGTGGCGTTGATGGCCACGGAGTAGCGAGTGCTGGTCTCGTTGACCGAGGCTGTGCGATGGCGGATCCATTGTCGCCAGCAGTCCATCGGCACGCGGACGAGGAATTTCAGTTCGACCATCTCCAGCGGTGTCGTGTGCCGATGCCGCATCAGGTAACGGATCAGCGTGCGATCGTCGGAGACGGCCCGAGTGCCAGCGCCATAGCTCACCCGTGCAGCCTGGACCACCGCCTGATCATCGCCCATGATGTCCACCAGGCAGACAAAACCATCATCCAGGACGGGGAACTTTTTCCACCGCAGTTGCTCGACTCGTTCGACGTAAGTTAGCATCATCAGCCACTACCCCTTCTTTTCCAGCAGTTCTTTCAGTAATTCCGCAACCAGAGTGGGATTATCACTCTGACAGACGTACTGAACGCGGGTGTTGGGAACCTTGAGCTTCTCAAGGATTTCCATCGTCCGCTTCCAGAGGCGAACGCGGCCCTTGCCCTCGGACAAGTAAAGGTCCGTGACCAGGTCGCCCAGGCGTTGGATCAGGATATCATCCTGATTCTGATAGTAGCGGCGGATGATTTTGTCTTGGTGCGGCGTGTGTTTGGCCATGGAAAGGAAAGGGTTAGAGGGTTGGATACTTCAGGGAGCGATTTGGTATTGCACGTTTATGCGGACGGCCATCTCAGGCAAGTCGGCGAGTAACGAGAAATTTAGGCTCTTCCGGTTCCATGTGCGGAACGCGAATAATTGTAGGGTGGGGAGAGCGCA
>JBAWVO010000463.1:0-3816 GCA_037147235.1 Planctomycetota bacterium
CGTGTCATTTGTGTGTTTCGTGGTTCTTCAAGAGTGTTTTGAGATAGTTTCTTAGGACTTAGGTTTTAGGTTGCGGGGGGCCTGCCCTCGTTGTTACACACCTCTTTTGGACCCCATCCGGCTTGCCCGGATGGTGAATAAGGTTGAATGGCTAAAATGGAGAACAAAGACCAACACGACCCCATCCACCTTGGTGGATGGTGAAGGAGGTTGCTTGGCTACATCGCGGACCTGGGCTAGCTGGATAACCTGATTCACCATCCAGCAAGCTGGATGGGGTCGCTCAAGGACTTGTGTGTAACAATGGAGAGCCTGCCCTAGGGCGATGCAAAGTTGGGTTTGACAGGGAAAATCGGGGAGTGGCGAAAGTGAAAAACTGTTTCGCGGACATGATACCGTGAGTGCGGTGGTTTGTCCCGGAGGGGCATTTGACAATAGCCCCGGGGCAAATTGCCTCGCCCTCGTAAACAAATCCCGCCCGATCACCCCTATTCATTCTTGCCCTTCTATATGGTAACGGTGCGAGTGTCCCACCACAAGATGAAGACATTGACGGCGAAGATATTGACGGCGAACCCGTTACCAAACCCATTACCAATTTCATTTAAAGGGTATCCGGTTCACTCAGGTTGGGTATCCAAAGGGCAGGGGTGTTTCAGGAGCATTGCTGGATGGTATTCGGCCAGAAAATTTCCGTTAGCCCGGATTATTCATAATTCCCCAGGTGTGTGGCAAGATTCTCTGGCAGACGGACACCACCGTGGCACGGGCATCTTGCCCGTGTCGAATTCCACGGGCTGGAAGCCCGTGCCACGCGCTTGCCAGAAAATCTTGCCACACACAATTCCCTAGTGACCATGCATGGCAGATCGGGTATAGTGTATGGGATCCGAGAATCACCCATAGCATTTGCCAGTTGCCGCCATGCCGCTTGGAATCCGACCCACGAATGATTTCGCTTTCAAGAAGACCTTCGGGACGGCGGAGAACCGCGTCGCCTTGATCAGCCTGCTCAACGCGATCCTCCAGCCAAAATCGCCGATTGTCGAGGTTACGTTGGAAAACCCGTTTAACCTCCAGGATTTCCAGGATGACAAACTGTCAATTCTCGACATCAAGGCGGTCGATCACACGGGGGCGATTTACGACATCGAGATGCAACTGACGACCTATGAAGGTCTGGTGCAACGGATCGTCTTTTATGGTTGCGAACTCTACGCCGGCCAACTCAAGGCGGGCGAGAAGCACAATACCCTCAATCCGGTTTATTCGATCTGGCTGATCAGCGGCATCCTGTGGCCGGATGCAAACCGGGTTCACCATGCCTTTCGCCTAGCCGACGCCGAATCGGGTCGTGTCTTGGCGGAGACGCTCGAGATTCACACACTGGAACTGGGAAAGTATACTTTAAGGGAGGCGGACCTAATAGGCACCAATGTGCTCGACTGCTGGTTGTACTGGCTTTTGCACGCCCACGAGTATGATCCCGCTGCGCTCGTGAAACTGTTGCCGCAGCAAGGGATATGGCAGGCGACGGAAACGCTGACCAGGATCGCAGAAATCACCGAGGACAAAATCATGTACGATGCACGAGAAAAAGCCATTCGAGACCGAGAATGGGAGATCAGTGCCGCCATCCACAAAGGCGAGACCAAAGGTAAGATCGAAGGTAAGATCGAAGGTAAGACCGAAGGTAAGATCGAAACGATCCGGATGCTCCAAGGCATTCTCCACTTACCCCCCAGTGAGGAGTGCGAGTTGCGCGCGCTGACCTTGGAGCAGCTTCAATTTCTGACGAACGATTTGCAGGAGAAGCTGCGCAACCGGACGCCTTCGGGGGGGTAAGGGGGGTATGGCGTAGTCAACCCGCGGGATTTCTTCGTAGCCCTGATTTTAATCCTTGCCCTAATCAGGCTGCAAACGGGAACCTGAGCAAACCGGATACCCCTTTTCGACTAAATCGACAAAACGCAAGCTGGATGGGGTCGCTCAAGGACTTGTGTGTAACAACGGGGGACCTGCCCCCTGAACTCTGAACCCTAAGTCCTAATTCTTTCCTCCTCTCCTCTCTTGTTCGCTTCTCTTCATAACTTCGTTATAATATAGAGTTTTCCTCAAGGGAATGTCCATGACCAAGATTGCCGCCGAGAAGGTTCTTGTCCTCGATTTCGGGTCGCAGTACGCCCAACTGATCGCCCGCCGCGTTCGCCAGCAACAGGTCTATTGCGAGATCGTCCGCCACGATATCTCGGCCGAGCGGATTAGGCAGATTGCTCCGAAGGGGTTAATTCTCTCCGGTGGGCCGTCGAGCGTCTACGATGCGAGAGCACCGAAGTGCGACCCGCAGATATTTCATCTCGGGCTCCCCGTGCTGGGCATTTGCTACGGCATGCAACTGGCCTGCGAGGCCCTCGGCGGCCGGGTTGAAAGTGCCCCGGCACGGGAGTACGGCCGTGCCCATTGCCGACTGGTGAATGACGACGAACTATTTGCCGGCGTGCCCGAGGATTTAGAGGTCTGGATGAGCCACGGCGACCAAGTCTCGCAGGTCTCCGCCGATTTTCAACCCCTGGCGGCAACCGATACCTGCCCCTTCGCCGCGGTGAAGCATCGTTTGCTGCCAATTTACGGCCTGCAATTTCACCCCGAGGTCACGCACACGCCGCTGGGTCAGCAAATTCTAGGCAACTTCCTCAAGACAACCTGCAACTGCTCGGGCAAGTGGAAGATCGGCGATTTTGCTCGCGAGACGATCGAGACCATTCGCGATCGCGTCGGCAAGGGCCGGGTGATCTGCGGTCTTTCCGGCGGGGTCGATAGTTCGGTCGTTGCCGCCCTGCTGGCCGAGGCCGTCGGCTCACAGGTCTCGTGCATTCTGGTCGATAACGGTCTGCTGCGGGCCGGCGAGGCCCAATCGGTGATTGCGGAATTCACGAATCATTTCAAAACCGACCTGCACGTCGTACATGCCGAAGACCGCTTTCTCAAAACGCTTGCCGGTATCACCGACCCGCAGGAGAAACGCAAGCGGATTGGTCATGCCTTCATCGAATGTTTTGCCGACGAGGCCGCGCGGATCGAAGGGGCTGAATTCCTTGCACAAGGAACGCTCTATCCCGACGTGATCGAAAGCGGCGGTTCGCCCGATGGCCCGGCTGCTACAATCAAGCTGCACCACAATGTCGGCGGACTGCCCGAGGATCTGGCTTTCACGCTCATCGAACCGCTCCGCGACCTGTTCAAGGACGAGGTCCGCACCTTGGGTCTGCGGCTCGGCTTGCCGGAAGACATTGTCTGGCGGCATCCGTTCCCCGGCCCCGGCCTGGCCGTGCGCTGCCTCGGGCCAATCACCAAGCCTCGGCTGGAGACGCTCCGACAGGCCGACGCGATCGTGGTTTCTGAAATCAAGCAAGCCGGGCTTTATCGGCAGACCTCGCAGGTCTTCGCCGTACTCTTGCCCGTGCAGAGCGTCGGCGTGATGGGTGACGCGCGGACCTACGCGGACGTTTTGGCCATTCGGGCCGTCGAGACCGAAGATTTCATGACCGCCGACTGGAGCCGATTACCCTATGATCTTCTGGCCCACATGTCAACGCGGATCATCAACGAAGTGCCGGGGGTGAACCGCGTGGTTTATGATATTAGCTCGAAGCCACCGGCGACGATTGAGTGGGAGTGAGCGCGGGATAAGCGGTTGGGGTTGACAACACCCGGCGGCTAGATGGACTTGCGTGATTCCAGGAGGTTCGGAAAATGCGTTGCTGTAATGGGATGAAACGCTGCCTCGCCGAGGCAATAATAGGGGTTGGTAAAAAA
>JBAWVO010000464.1:0-3806 GCA_037147235.1 Planctomycetota bacterium
GGGGGGGCAGACGGCACACGGAGTGTGCCTGCTACTTTTCTTGCGACACTTATTGGTGCGCCGATTCTTAACCAATCGCCATCCATACCGTCTTCAGTTCGGTGTACTGATGATGGGCAAAAATCGACTTGTCGCGGCCGAAGAATCCCGACTGCTTGAATCCACCGAAGGGCGTCGTCGCATCGCCTTCGGAGAAACAGTTGACGGACACCGTCCCGGCACGGATCGCGCGGGCCACACGATGTGCCGTGGCCAAGTTCTGCGTGTAGACCGAGGCCGTCAGGCCGTAGTCCGTGTCGTTGGCCAGCGCCACGGCCTCGTCGACCGAGTCGCAGGTCAACACCGAGAGTACCGGGCCGAAGATCTCTTCCCGTGCGATTCGCATCTTGGGAGTCACGCCGTCGAAGATCGTAGCCTCGACGAAAAACCCGCCCGTCTCGCGGAGCGTGCGGTTGCCGCCCAGCAGAAGGTTCGCCCCCTCCTGTTTACCGATCTCAATATATTCGAGCACTTTGTTCATGTGGCTCTCTTCGATCATTGGGCCAATCTTCGTGGCCGGATCCAGCGGATCGCCGACAGTCCACGGGCCGCTGGCTTCGAGTATATGGGCCAGCAGTTGGTCCTTCACTTTGCGATGGACGATCAGCCGCGACCCAGAACTACAGTTCTCGCCCATGTTCCAGAAAACGCAATTGAGTACTCCCGCGGCGATCGAAGCCATGTCGCCGGCATCGTCCAAAACCACCTGCGGGTTCTTGCCGCCGAGTTCCAGGACGACCCGCTTCAGGTTCGATTGGGCCGAATACTCCAACAACTGGCGTCCGACTTCGGTCGAGCCGGTGAAGGCCACGGCGTCAACATCCCCATGTTTGCACAGTGCGGCACCGATCGTCGAACCGTTACCCGGTACGACGTTGAGAACGCCTTCCGGAATCCCCGCTTCCGCAGCCAACTCGGCCAACCGCAATACACTGAGCGAGGTCTGGCGAGCCGGCTTGACCACGACGCTGTTACCCGTCGCAAGGATGGGGCCTAGCTTCCATGCCGCCATTTGGATCGGAAAGTTCCATGGCAGAATCGCGCCGATTACCCCCAGCGGCTCGCGGACGATCATGGCAACATTGCCCGGACCCGTCGGTGCTACTCGCTCGTATTCCTTATCAATCGCTTCGGCATGCCAGCGGAAACAGTGGACCGTGTCAGGCAGGTCGATGTTCATGCAGTCGTTGATCGGCTTGCCGGCGTCCAGGCAGTCCAAGAGGGCGAGTTCCGGGAGGTTTTGCTCAAGCAAGTCCGCGAATTTCAGCAGCGCATGCTTGCGCTCGGCCGGAGAACGTCCAGACCATACTCCGGAATGGAATGCCCCGCGTGCAGCCTTGACCGCCGCATCAACATCGGTCGCATCGCACGAGGCGATTTGGGCCAGCACTTTGCCCGTGGCTGGGTTGACCGAAGCATAGGTCTTGCCGGACGCTGCGCTGCGGAACTGGCCGTTGATGAAGGCTTGGGTGCGAAATTGCAGGCTGCCGGCGGCTGCCGCGACGGATGAATGTTCGAGCAAGAACGATACAGCCATGGATTTTCCTCAAGAAAAAATGAAAGTTTAGGATTGCGCCAATTTAATGGCATCGTTGTCTGATGTCAATCCCTCGGTCGGACGTTTCGGCGGGGTCAGGAGTAGCGATTTTCTGGGGCTGATTTATTTGACGTCCTGCTCCTGGTCGCGTAGCGACCGCAGATTTCTACCAAGCCCCTTCTCCCCTTCCCCCTTTCTCCCCTTCTTCTTCTTCCGCTTGACGTCTCCCCCCGCTTCCTCATCGCGGCCGAGCAAACGGAAGTCCAGCTCCCGCCGCACCGGGTCAACCCGCGCGACGGCCACGCGGAGCCGGTCACCAAGACGGAATCGGTTCCCAAACCGCCGACCGGTCAACGAGTGCGTGGCGCGGTCGAAGGTGTAATTGTCGTCCGCCAGGCTCTCGCTCCGAATCAGCCCCTCCGCCGGCAGTTCAATGCCTTGCACGAACAGGCCAAATTTCTCCACGCCCGTTACCAAAGCGTCCATCTCCAACCCGATCTGGTCGCTCAGATAGGCCAAGAGTTTCAAACGAGTTAGATCGCGCTCGGCGGCGGTCGCACGTTGCTCGCGGTCACTGCAATGCTGCCCCAGCACGACCAATTCCCCCAACTTCAAACGCGGCTTGCGCTTACGGATGAGTTCATCCAGCAGACGGTGGATCTGCAAGTCGGGGTAGCAGCGGATGGGCGACGTGAAATGGCAATAGCAATCACTCGCCAGGGCATAGTGTCCTTCTTCTTTCGGACTGTAAACCGCACGTTGCATTGCGCGCAGCACGGCGTAATTCACCGCATGTTGCTCGGGAAGCGTCGCCACCGTCTTGAGCAACTGCTGCAATTCAAAGCGGTCGTGCAGGCCGCTCACGGGCAGGCCCAATTCGCGGACGAACTCGGTCAAGGCGCGGAGCTTGATCGGGCTAGGCGATTCGTGAATCCGCCGCAAAAACGGCAGCCCCTTGTCGCGGAGCAGCTCGGCCACCGCTTCGTTGGCCGCCAGCATGAACTCCTCGATCACCTGATGACTCTCGGTATCTTCGACCACATAGGCACCGGACACGCGTCCCTCGGGGTCCAGCTTGATCTTGACCTCCGGCATCGTCAGCACCAGCGAGCCATGCTGAATACGACGGCCACGCAAAAGCATCGCCAGTTCATGCATCCGGCCCAAAAGGTCATAGACCCTTGCGCCCAGCTTCTCCTTCTCTCTTTCCCGATCGGCCAAAAAGGCGTCCACTTGCTCATAAGTCAGACGCTTTGCGCTCTTGATGGCCGCCGAATGGAACTCCGTATGCGTGCGCACGCCTTCGGGCGTATACTCCATGAAGGCCGACTTTGTGTAGCGGACCTGGTCCGGCTGGAGGCTCGCCAGCCCGTTGGAGATCAGCTCCGGCAGCATCGGCAGCACGCGGTCAGGCATGTAAACGCTCGTGCCGCGTTCGTGCGCCTCGCGGTCCAAGGCCGTTCGCGGGCGGACAAAGTGCGAAACGTCCGCGATATGGACGCCAAGTCGCCAATGGCCGTTTTCCAGCTTCTCCAGAGAAATGGCATCGTCAAAATCCCGAGCGTCCACCGGGTCGATCGTGAGGATCGTCTCGCAGGTCAGATCGAGCCGATCTCCGATCGACGCGTCAAAACGGGCCGCCTCCTGCCGGGCCTCGTCCAAGGCATCTTCGGCGAACTCCTCGGGCAGGTTGAACTCACGAATGATCGAGAGGGTATCGACTCCCGGCTGCCCCTGCGGACCCAAAACCTCAATGATCACCCCCTCGCCGCCATGGAGGGGCGAGGGAAAACAGATCATTTCCAAGACGACTTTATCGTCCGGCCGGGCGTTCTTCGCCCCGGGATCGCCGACCAAGATCGGCTGGGCGAAGAGGGTGCCGTCGATTTGCACGAAGGCCGACCCTTCCGCCTCGAAATAGGTTCCTACGAACTGCCGCGTCTGCCGCTCCAGAACCTCAATCACGCGCCCCCGAGGCCCCAGTTCCCCGCGGCCGCCATGCTTCACCTCGACCGCCACCAGATCGCCGCTCGCCGCATCGAGCGTATATTGGGCCGGAACGAGAATGTCTTTCGCCTCACCCTCTTTGCCTCGTTGGCCGTCCTCCTCAATACTAACCGGCGACGGCCGCACAAAGCCAAATCCCTTCCGCGTCCGCTGGAAAATACCCACCACTTGCGGCTGTTTTGAATGTTTGTGTTTGCGTACGGCAGGGGGAGAGGGCAGGGAG
>JBAWVO010000465.1:0-3767 GCA_037147235.1 Planctomycetota bacterium
ATTGGGGATTGGGGATTGGGGATTGGGGATTGGGGATTGGGGATTGAGGATTGAGGATTGGGGGCTGGGGATTGGGGGCTCTCAGCTCAACAACAATTCCAGATCTTCGCTCGTCAGTCGGCCCAAGACGTTGCCGTCGGCGGAGATGACGGCGTCGGCTAGGTCTCGTTTTGTTCTCTGAAGCTCGACGATCTTCTCCTCAACCGTGTCCTTTGCGATCAGACGATAGGCAAACACATGCCGCTCCTGCCCGATGCGATGGGCACGATCGATCGCCTGGGCCTCGACCGCCGGGTTCCACCAGGGGTCAAGAATGAACACATAGTCGGCCGCCGTGAGGTTCAAACCATGTCCGCCCGCTTTGAGGCTGATGAGGAACAGCGGACAGTTCGCGTCGTTTTGAAAACGCTCGACGTGCTGCTGCCGATGGCGCGTGCGGCCGTCGAGATATTCATAGACCATCTTCTCCTGATCGAGCCGGTTGCGGACAATCGCAAGAAACGACGTGAACTGGGAAAAGACCAGGGCCTTGTGCCCCTCGTCGACGATCTCGCGAAGCTGCTCCATGAGTACGTCGAGCTTGGCACTCGGCTCGTCCACGGCAGTTTTGTCGATCAAACCGGGGTGGATGGCTGCTTGCCGCAGGCGGAGGAGGGCCTCCAGGACGTGAATTTTGGCCTTCGCCAAGCCGGTCTTGGCGATCCGCTCGGTCAGGGCGGCGCGGTAATAGGTTCGCAACTCATCGTAACGCTTGCGCTGCTTCCCTTCCAAATCGCAGTGCAGCGTCTGCTCGGTTTTTTGTGGCAGCTCGGTCAATACCTGCTGCTTGGTGCGGCGGAGAATGAACGGCCCCAGCGCGCGGCGGAGCAGCGAAAGCCCCTCGTTGTCCTCGGAAACCTTCTTCGAGATGTCCTGAAATACCGATGCCGTGCCGAGCATGCCCGGATTGAGAAACTCCAGCAGCGACCAAAGCTCGCCCAGGTGGTTTTCCACCGGTGTGCCGGTCATGGCCAGGCGGTGATCGGCCTTCAGCAACCGACATGCCTTGGCACGCTGCGAGTGGGCGTTCTTGATCGCTTGCGACTCATCCAGAATCGCACAGTCGAAGCGCAGATCTTTCAACTTGACGATGTCGCGTTGCATCGTGCCGTAGGTGGTGATCACCAGGTCGTATTGATCGAAGTTATCGGCCAAGGAACCGCGCTGCAGGCCGGTGTAGTCCAATACCTTCAGATCGGGCGTGAACCGCTTGGCCTCCTCGATCCAGTTGAACACGAGGCTCTTGGGCACCACGGCCAGCGAGGGCGCACGGCGGCCGTTGGCATCGGCGGGCCGCGCGCGACGCTCCTGGAGCATGGCCAGTACCTGAATGGTCTTGCCCAAGCCCATGTCGTCGGCCAAGCAACCGCCGAGGCGGAAGTCTTGAAGGAATCGCAGCCAGCCCAGCCCGGTCTTCTGATACGATCGCAACTCGCCGATGAATCCCGTCGGCTCGTCGATTGGGCCGATGCCGCTGAACGATCGCAATCTCTCGCGAAGCTTTGCGAAGGGAGCATCGACGGTGACTTGTTCCTGGGCCATCAACAAGGCGTCCAAGAGCATCGCCTGCGACGAGCGAAAGCGGATCGCATCGCCTTCCGCATCGCCCAGTTCGGCCATCGTGGCGAAACGCGACAGCCATTGCTGCGGCAACATGCCCCGCGAGCCGTCCTTCAGCCGCACGTAGTTCTGGCCGAGGCGGAGGGCTTCGAGAATCGCGGGCAAATGGACCTCCATGCCGTCGAAGTCGAGCGTGCCGGCCAGGTCGAACCAATCGACGCCCGAGGTGACATTCATCCGCCACTCGCCCGAGCGGCGAACGTGATACCCTTGGGCCTCCACGATCCACCCTTCGGCGACGAGCGATTCGACCGCCTCGGGGAGCTTTTGGCTGGGAATCCATAGACTGTATTTTTCGGCCTGCCAGCCCTCCGTGGGCCGAATACCCAGGGGAGCCAGAGAGGCCGCCAGTACGCGTTCTCTTTGCCGGTCGCGAACCAGGACACGTCCCTTCTCTTCGTCGATAATTCCTCGCACTGTTTCCTGAGCCGCGACGGACTTGCCGTCGTACAGGAACTCGACCCGGCCGGGCAGGCGATAGGGATCGTAACGCTCCGGCTTGTCGATCATCAGGTGTCCTTGCGGTGGAAACTGAACCTCCTCGGCGCGGAGATTGTCCGGAATGTTCAATTCCGATCCGCTGGGCAATTGCCAGAGCCGCCGCAGCAATTCCCAGCGGTCCTTGTACGGCACTTCAACCTTGGGGGTCTTCCGGAAGGCTTCAATCATCCGCGCCGACCCGCTTGCCTCAAGCAGAGCAATACGATTTTCCCAGAGTACGAGGCCCTGCCGAAAGATCATCAAGGGCACTTGCACGGGGAGGGTTTCGTCGCTGGGCTGGCGATACAACTGGCCGCTCAGAATCCAGCACTGCCTTGCTTCGTCGCACTGGATGTCGAAACGAAATCGCCAGGGCGGCCCATCATCCCATACCAGCGGCCGAAGTTCAGCAAAGACCGGCTGATGGACGCCCTGGTCCACCCAAGCCAGCCGTTGCGTAGCCGCGAGCTTCGGCAGGAGGAACTGCTGCATGTTCTTGGGCAAGGCGGCCTGCGAGACGCGGGACGACGAGAAACCGTAGTAAAATTGGTGACCATCCACATCATGATAGCCGAGCAGGAGATTGAGAATCTCGGCGTCTTCCGCACCGACGTGCCGGCTCACTTCGTTCGGCCGCAGATTCAGTTGCTTGAGCTTGCCAAACTGACCGTTGGTTTTGGTTTCGCGCTGCAGGAGTAGTAAGGCCGGCTTACTGGTGCCGTCGTTGGTGTTTTCGTGAAGAACATACCAGACTTCGCGCGTCTTCGGCAGAGGCGCGATCGCCGACTCGGCCTCTTCCGGCTCGACATTCGCCGCGACCCAAGTCAGTTGCTGCTGCCACACGGGCTTTTGCGGCACTATTCCACCACCTGATTTTGACCCGGTAGAACCGTACTTGCCAGCCTTGCCGATTGGCATCGGATCTTCGTCGTCATCGGTCCACGAACCGTAGTCGTCGGGGTCGTAGTCATCCGGGTCCATCGGCAAAACACCGAGCCGGCCCTTGCCGCGTGGGCCGATCTTTGCTTTATCGGCGGCCAGGATGGTTGCCCAAATATGCTTGCAGCTCTCATGGTCGTCGTAGTAGGGGCAGGTGCAGTAGACGGCCAATTGCTCGCGGCTGAACTCCCAGTCCAGGACCACATCGTAATCGGAACTGCCGTGGACGGACGCTCGGAACTCGTTTAGTCCGTGCCCGCGCACGGATACTCGGCCTTCGTGAAAATACTGATAGCCGCGGTTGCGGACTCCGCTATCAAACTCATAAAAACAACGATCGGCCAACGACATCGACAACCTCGGTGCAGCTTCAGGTTCTTTGCTTAGTGCCGTTTAGAACGACATGCCCCCACAATAGGGAAGGAAACGGCTCATTCGCGATCATTCTCAGAATTCCGGAGAAACGATTCTACCGGAAAGAAGGCTCGCCGCCCACTACCCCGACAACAACCTCGACAACCCCAGGCTCGTCTCCTAACAAGATCGAGCCGGAAGTCGGTGAGAACATGCGCACTTGGGGGCACAGTGGCTTTCTCCCCTCTCCCGTACTCGGGAGAGGGGCCTGGGGTGCCCTGGTTCGGCGCGGGTCTCCTGACCCCGCCGAAACGTCCGACCGAAGGTCTCCCGGT
>JBAWVO010000466.1:0-3764 GCA_037147235.1 Planctomycetota bacterium
AGGGGAGTATGCGAAAAATCTTCAGATGGGACAATCCCAATCACGGGCAGTATATTATAGGTATTAACCCACAGAAGTCAAGGACTCCGGGAAAAAAATCCCGCCATGAGGAAAATTGTAGAATTGGGCCGGAACGGAGTGCGGAAGCAGAGTAGTGCGTCTCCGAGAGGGCGGCAGTAGCTGCCACGGCCCCGACCCCGGCAGAATGGGCCTTTTGTCGTCCCCCGACCCCCGAGGGCTTGCGGCAGCCTCCTACGAGGCCGCCTCGCGGCCACCGCTTACGTCTGAATTACAGCATGCGTGGCATGGCGATCATATTCGGACCAGCGGGCGCGACTCGGCATAAAGCGAGTGACCGCTGCAGTCAAGCTGGTCTACCGTTGCGCCGAGAAATGGGGGCGGAATCGCGTGGCCGGCACAAATCTTTCGGGGGGTAGCGAGGCCGGCGGGAGCTTCGGGGCCGGCTGGCAAGAGAGGGCCTTTGCGGTGGCCAGTAGGAGAAAACCTGCCGAATGCGCCCCTCTGGCTTTGTCGGTGCTTCACTCGTTTTGGCATTAGGGCCGGTAACTCCCCAACCCTAACCCTGCGGAGCATCCAACTATCTATCCTGTATCGCTCGCAAGGCACCCTGGGCCTCGGTATCTCCCTGCTCGGCAGCATTGCGGAACCAAATCGCGGCTTCCACGTTGTCCTGCGGTACGCCCAGGCCATCACGGAAGCAAACGCCCAAGTTGTACTGTGCCCCGGCATCTCCCCGCCTGGCAGCCTTACGGAACCACTTGACTGACAATCTTCCCCCGCGCGGTTCCGTCGTACGCCCTGGCCATTGCAGTAGAAGACGCCCAGGTTGTACTGCACATGGCCCTCTTCCAGGCAAATCCGTTTCGGCAAGACCCCCACGATTTGACCTCTGCCTGGCAGCGCAGTAGCATTTGTTAGGACAACCGCGGCCTTCGCATTCCAGGATGGAAACTCGACTGGCGCTATGACGACGCCAACCTTGGACAACAATCTCCCGGCGGCAAGACTGGCCGGGCGTATGCCACCTGGTTATGATGGTGGTTGCGTTGTTCTTACTCGGAGCGAATCTGAAGCGGAATTCAAATGAGGGACTCGGGCTAAGGAATTGGCCCGAAATAACTTCTCGATTTCGTTGCGGGGCGGACTTTAGTCGGCCCCATAAGCTGTACTTGACCACCGGGATGAGCGGGCGGCAAGCCGAACCACTTAGCGCCAGCATGGGCAAAACTCGTAGCGTCTACTTTCCCAATCTCAACGGCCTGCGGTTCATTGCCGCCCTGGTCGTGATGATTCATCACACCGAGCAAGGCAAGTTGTCCCTAGGCCTGCCCAGTGTCTTTCTGACGTCACCGTTCATCGGCGTCATCGGCAAACTGGGCGTCGTGCTGTTCTTCGTGCTCAGCGGCTTCTTGATCACCTATCTCCTGCTGGAGGAGGAAAGCCAAACAGGCATTAGCGTTCGCCATTTTTATGTCCGCCGCATCCTCCGCATCTGGCCGTTGTACTACCTCATCATCCTGCTTGCCCTGTTCGTGCTGCCGTACGTCTCTTTCTTTACGTTTCCCGGCTACGGGATTGACGTCGTGCATGAGAATCTTTGGTTCAAAACGGTACTCTACGTCACCCTTTTTGCGAACCTCATCCTGCCGACGGTGGGTCTAGTGCCTTATGCGTCGCAGACATGGTCGGTTGGCACCGAGGAGCAGTTCTACTTGCTTTGGCCGCTGCTCACGAAGTACGTGCGCAACAAGGTGCGGCTCATGTTGAGCGTCATTGCGCTTTACCTGGCGGCACGCGTCCTGCTGTCACCGCGGATCGTTGTCATTGGCACTGGGCCGTGGCAATCATGGCTGACTGGCTTCCTCGGCGCGTTCAACATCGATTGCATGGCCATTGGCGGATTGGCGGCCGTGATTCTGCACAAGCGGCACAAGCCACTGGCCTGGATGCTCAACCTGCCGGTGTTTTACGTCACGCTGACCGTTGCCGTCATCCTCATTGCGGGGGGCGTCACCTTTCACCCGTTACACTACGAGTTCTATGCAGTGCTGTTCGCGTTGTTGATCCTAAACTTTGCTGCCAATGATCGTATCGGTTGGTCGTTGGAGTTCGAGCCGTTCCACTATCTTGGCAAAATCTCGTACGGCCTGTACATGTTTCATCCGATCGCCATTTCCGTCGCGCTCCGCTTGTTGAGCCGGCTGGGATGGACGCACGATATCGCGATCTATCCGGCTTGCACCCTCGCCACGATTGGTCTAGCGGCGGTTTCCTATCGGTTCTTCGAGTCGCCATTCTTGCGCATGAAGGACCGTTTTGCCGAAGTTGTCAGCGGCGAAAGCGCGCGCTCGGCAGTAGTCGTCGTGGCGTCAAGACCACCGGTCCTGCCCGACGAACCTGTCGAGTCGCCGGAAACCATCCCCCGCCAATAGCGGAAAGCCGGTATCCTGCATAGCCGCCACACGCGATTTTGGCGGCGAATCCCCTCATTCAGACTTCCTTGCCTCCGGGGAGCGGCCTTCGAGGGTATCTGTTTGGGAAAGGCCGTGAATTCAAGGGTGAACGCGGTCTCGCACCGTCAACGGTCAGCAGACGGATGGCATCTGGCGGGGATTCTGCGATGATACGGAGTGTCTAGGTTGCGGGCCATTTCCGAGGGATGTGCCAGAGATCCAATCGCCTCCCCCCGATGTTCTCGTTTCCGTTCCTGCGCACTGACCGAATATGCGCGGCCATGCGATCGTTTCTCCGGTGTCACTTCCCAATGAACCCCAGGTCCGAATCGAGGACTCGCCAGGCATGACGTCAGCCACGGTGTGTGGCAAACCGACGGCATGCTGTTCGCCAGAGCCCCCGAAAGGCTGTGTGATGCCCCAAACCTTCTTGCCGCTGTTCCCCGACGGTGCCACTCAAATCAACTCGCAGTTGTCCTTCGTGAAACGAGATGGGGAAGTAACCTACTTCCATGGCGTGTTGCCGGTGTTCAGTCACCAAGAGCAGGACTGGGCCACCTTTCGGATGATCACGGCTCAGTTTTGTGCCATGGGCAATACACAACAGGTCGAAATCGTGCGGGCCTTCGGTGTCACCAGTATCAGCGTCAAACGCGCGGTAAAATGCTACCGTACGCAAGGCCCGGCGGGCTTCTATGCCCCTCGCATAACGCGTGGTGCAGCCATACTCAAGCCAGCCGTGGTCGAGGAAGTTCAACAGCGGCTGGACGAAGGTCACACTACGGCCCAGATCGCTCACGACTTGCAACTGAAGAAGAACACGCTTAATAAAGCTATTGCGTCGGGTCGGCTGCACAAGCTGCACCAAGCCACGGCGAGTTCCCCACCTGCTGAGCCAGCGAGTGAAGCGGCGATGTCCCTTATGGTGGGTGCCACGCCCACCATGGATGTCTCTGTGTCTTTGCTGACCACGACGATTCAGTCCGCGGGTCCGCTCAGTTCCCAGAGCCAACGCAGTACTATCGACAGCCAAGCCGAGATGGGTATGGGGGCCACCAACCAACTCGCGAGGGTGGCCGCCAGCCTCGGTTTGTCGGGACCGGTGCCGATCCGCTTTCAGCCGGCACTCGACGTACCTCACGGTGGTGTACTCCTGGCTGTGCCAGCACTGTTGGCCTGCGGCTTGCTGCGGCATACCGACCAGCACTTCAAGTTGCCGCCGGGTTATTACGGCTTGCCGAGCTTGTTTCTGCTGTGGGCCTTCTTGGCTTTGTGTCGGCTGAAATCAAT
>JBAWVO010000467.1:0-3760 GCA_037147235.1 Planctomycetota bacterium
TTCCCCGCTCGTCATAGGTGGCCTTGAAACCGGCATACCCGTCCTTGTTCAGACATGGCTTGCCATCGGTCCCGAAGAAGGAATTGCTTGTTCGGTTTCCCCGCTCGTCGTAGGTGGCCGTCAAACTGGCATACCCGTCCTTGTACAGGCACGGCTTGCCATCGGTCCCTAAGCAGGACTGGCTTGTTTGGTTTCCTCGCTCGTCGTAGGTGGCCTTGAAACCGGCATACCCGTCCTTGTTCAGACATGGCTTTCCGTCGATCCCAAAGTAGGACTCTTCGACCTTATTCCCATCCGCATCATATCTTTGCTTGCCAATAGCACAACCATTCTCGTGAAGAACCGGTGTTCCAGTCCTGTTAATCCATGTCGTTTGAATGCGATTTCCCTTGACATCATATTCGTACTGCTTTCCGGCGATTCCCCGCTTGGTCGAACAGGGTTGGCCGCCGATATTCAGATAACGAATGGCTTTCACTTTGCCCGCTGGTGTGTAAGTAAACTCTTGGACATAGATCCCATTGGCATCGGAAGTTGGGTAACCGCTCTGGTTCAAATAAGTTCGCTGAACCACGTGTCCCAGGTCGTCGTACTTTAACTCCCATTTTGCGATTTCCGATCGCGCGCCCGTATTGAGCATCCCGTGTCGGCTATTCAGACCAGCCGTGTCGGCCGACAAAAACTTAGTCTGCACTTGCAACCGCCCCTTGCTGCCGCCCTTGAATTCGACGATTGACAAGTCTGGGGCATAAACGGATCTTCGGAGTTCCTTCCCGGTTGATGCAAATTCGATCGTGTATTCCAACGTGCCATCATCGCGGTAATGGAAAGATCGATCGGCGGCGCGATCGGCGTCTTCTGAGTCTGTGGGCTGGCGTCCACTTCCGCTGCCGTTGATGCTGCGAACGCGGTCGATACGATACCGGGAAGACTCAATTTTCCAGGAGAGATAGCGACGTTGGACCTGTGCGGTGCTCAGTTCGTCGATGCCCCGGGGAACGCCCCGACATTCGACGTAGTCGGCATAGTAGGCGACCTTCAGGCGGTTGTAATCCCAATAGCAGAAACCGCCCACGGCAGCCGCGACAAACAAAACGGCCGCCATGATGCTGCCCAGTAGGAAGTTGCGTCGCTGTCGGCGGCGATGACGATCCCAAAGCCGGTCGAATTTCAATTCGAGAAGTTTGGCGACGACCTTGACGATTGCTTGTTCCTTGCCAATTTCTTCGACGTTGACGCCAAGGATCGTCTGCTCAGTTTCCCGCAGGGCCGGAGGAAAGCATTCCCGACTCGGATCAGCGGCATTCGGTTCACCCGCGATGACAAAGGGAATGATCCGGTCGCCTCGGCCCATTCCAATAAAGTTCTGGACCTCCCGGTTGACCCACTCCGACTTCGCTGCCGCTGGCGAACAAAGCACGATGAGGAAACGAGAATCCTCCAATTCGCTGCGAAGATTATCCAGAAGCGGGCCAGTTCCAATGTCGGTTTGGTCGCGAAAGATAGGCCGGACTTGTTTCGGAAGGTGCGGGGCTTCCTTCCGAATAATGCTGGGCAGGCGGTACGCTTCAAGTCGGTTCTGAAGCCACTTGGCCCACCGTACATCATCATGCTTGTAGCTGATAAAGGCGAAGTACTGATAGCGTTTCTCGGTAGGCAACCGGTTAGAAGTGTCTTGGGACATGATCGAATTCTCCAAAAAAGCATCCTAGTTCGCGGCAAAGCTAGCTTGAAACCGCAAACCTGATCTAAATCTAATGAGTGCTACAACAGAATGCAAGGAGCGGGGGATTTCCGACTCCGGTGAGGCATCGAACACGGCAATTCGGGTACAATGGGAAGAATATCCCCCTAGAAAGTTGCGTTAACGATCGCTTGGGCGGCCACTTTGCTGTCTCGGGCCTCGGCGGGGACCGGAGTGGTTGTCTTTGCTCGCCGCTTTGGTTAGACTGCTGATACTACTCCACCCAATTTATGGCCCTCGTATCATGCTTCCAGAACATCTTCGCGGACTGGTCGACCGTTTAGCTCGCAACACGCACGAGTCGTGGATGCAACAACGCCTTTCTGAAGGATGGCGTTATGGCGAACATCGCGACGACGCGACGAAACAGCACCCCTGTTTGGTCCCTTATGACGAACTGCCAGAGTCCGAACGCTCCTACGACGTGGTTATCACCGAGGGGCTGTTGAAATCCATTCTTGCTTTCGGCTGCAAAATCGAGGTTCCCCAGGTGATTTCCGGCTCACTGTCGCCTATTGCCTCACCGCCCACAGTAGCTGGACTGCCTGCCCCACCAGTGGACAATAGCGACCCCCGAGGTTCTGGCCAGGACTCCGAATCTGCCGGATTGCTAAATCAAGGCTTGCGTTGGTGCCAAGAAATTGTCGAGCCGCAATATGCGGCCTGCGATCGTGCTGCGTTACGGCATCAGAGATTCCACCGGTATTTGACTCTGATCGCCGGCGTCGCTGGGACTCTCGCCGTTCTGATGGCGATTTTCCAACTCTCCAAGTTGGGGCCGGATACTTGGCCGGCGGAACTTGAGTTCGGGGCGGCGGCGATTGCCCTCCTCGCGGTCGGTGCCGGCCTGATGGCCAAGAGTCAGCGGCACTGGCTATTGCAGCGGCATAAGGCAGAGCGGCTCCAGATGCTTAAGTACCAGTTTCTTATCAGCCCGGCACTCTGGAGAACGTCGCCGCAAAACTCCGCACCCTTGCTCGATCAATTGCGGGACCAGGTCCGTCAGGTGCTGAACACGACCAAGCACGATATGGAGTTGTGGCTGGCAGACTGTGCGGGTGATGCCGACGCTCGACGCCAGCCCTCACCAACCGACATGCCAAACACAATCGTCGACTACTACGTCCGCGAGCGGTTGGCACCGCAACTTGTCTATGCAACGAACCGGGCACGCAGCAACGCATCGTTGGAACGGTCAACCTTGTTGGTTGGCCCGAGTTTTTTTCTCATCAGCGTGCTGGCCGCTTTTGGACACTTTGCATACGAAGTCATAAACAAGTCGCACAACAGGCCCGAGGTTATTGGCCTGATCCTCATCTTCGTGGCAGCCGCCTTGCCCGCAGTCGGCGCGGGCGTCCGAATTCTTCGGGGTGCCTACGAGTTTGCCAGGAACTATTCCAGGTTCCATAGTGTTGCGACGGGCCTATCGCAGATTTCCGAACGACTTCGGCAGGGTGCCGATTCGAGCGTAACCCCGGTTCTCTTGGAGCAATCGGAGCGGGTTCTGGCCGCAGAGCATCGGGAATGGCTGCGGCTGATGATGGAAGCCGAGTGGTTTGGGTAGAACGTGATGTTACACACCGTCCAGTCCGCCCCCGATATCCGAAAGGAACCAGACCGAAGATCTGCGGATTCATACCAGGGAAATGAGGTCGGGTCTCATTTCTGGGGTTTCGTTGATCTGGGGCACCCTGGGGAGCGCAAGGTCGATTCCAGTCCTAACCGTTTCGCCGTCGTCTGCTGCCAAACCGTATTTCCAAACGGCATACCGCCCCACGCACTGTGTCGCAGGGACTTCAATTCCGCTTCCGTCTCAAGGTGATTCACGTAGTCCAACCCTTCGCTCACCACGTGCCAATGAGCGCATGGTACACCTACGGTGAGAACGGGCTGCACCTTCAACTCTTGGCTCGCGTCCGCCGCCGCTCGGCCTAGATCGCTCGCATGACCTTATCGACCGTTTTCTCACTGGCCGTGTGCCTTCCGGTTTCGATCCGCGAAAGGGTTTCCTGCCGG
>JBAWVO010000468.1:0-3759 GCA_037147235.1 Planctomycetota bacterium
ACCGGTACTTACACCACTTGGGGCACGGTTTGGAGTGCTTGTTGGGCCTTGCGCTAAAGTTGGGCTTTCCTGCGGCACACCGCCGCAGGCAAGGAAACATGCCGCAGCCCCCTCTGATAGTGACTTCTGGCAACCTCTGAAGTTGTGGCTTTGCCACCGAGTGACCAAGTTTTTCTTGACACCCCCCGCCGCGGCCACGGTCCTCAGTCGTTTATGCGTGGAACTTCAGGGTCAAGATAAGAGGATACCACGGCACGCGACGGAAGTCACCGACCCAGACAGCCCGAGATCATGGACAAGTGGCGGAGTCTGAAGTATGCTGACGGAGTCTGAAGATCGCCGTCCTATGTTGAGGCGACCCGAGGCACTGTTGTATCACAGGCACGAGAGTAGGAGAATCATTCGATGGACGGATTTATGCAGTTCCTGGAGCACCAGCTTTTCGACCCGGGTGCCTTCTTCGGGGCGATCTTCTACGGCTTCGTCATCGGGGCGGCAGCATGGGGATTGGGATGGCTGTTGAAGAGCATTGTCTACCAGGCCATGGAGCGGGATCACCGTGGTCTCGTAGACCGCACGGCGGCCCCCTTTATCGTCCAGTTGATTCGCGCCGTGATCTATGTCGCTGCCGTGCTGCTGTATGCGCACTTGATTCCAGAATTACGCGGGATTGGCACGGCACTGTTGGCTGGAGCCAGCATCGTATCCATTGTCCTCGGTCTGGCGGCACAGAACACGCTCAGCAATCTCATCGCGGGAATGACCTTGCTGCTCTACCGACCTTTTCAGGTGGGGGACCGAGTTCAAGTAACTGCCCCCACGGGTCTCGAAACGGGTCTGGTCGAAATAATCACGCTCGGATACACGATCCTTCGTACGGGAGACAATCGCCGTATCGTCGTGCCCAATTCCTTGATGGCTAACCAAGTTACCGTGAATCTGACCCCGACGGATCGGCGCATCATGGTCGCGGTGCCAATTCGTATCGCCTATGACGCCGATCTTGAGAAAGCCCGCGAGATTATGGTGCACCTGGCGAAGCAACATCCGAGTGTTCAGGAGGTCGTGGGTTGCCCCTTGACCGCGCTCGGTGAATCGAGCGTGACGTTGACGTTACAGGCGTGGTGCGCGGATGCCGGGGTCATCAAGCAAGTCGAGTTCGACCTCATCGAACAGGCAAAAAAGAGCTTCCAGGAACAAGGTATCGAGATTCCATTCCCCTCCCACAACCTCGTCTTCAAAAGCTCGCCGCCAATCTGAGCTTCATCCCGAAATAAGAGGTGGAAGCGTAATACCGGGCGAGTTTGCCTGTGACACTTTCCTTCGTGCGGGGCCACGGCAGCGTCTGCTCGTCGCGGACGGTCATCTCGCCGTTGTTGAAGGGATGGAACGGCAGAAAGTTGGCCGGCAAGGAAATGTTCGCAGGGTTATACATCCGGTAAAACCGCTCGGTTGCATATTGCGGGTCGTGTGGCTCATGCGGGGCGAAATAGAGGAACAGCGGGTTCTTGCAGGCATTTTCCTTAATGGGTGTAATTTCATTTTGGACTGGCACTCTTCATAATGCAATCAACCATCAGCTTGGGATCGACCAGGCCGTGCGGATGGTGAGGATCTTTCACTACCAGAGGATACCACGGCACTTGGCGGAAGTCATGGGATTGGTTGCTGTGCAAGAGTGCGCAGCCGTTGCGCACCCTCGAAGGGCGACTCGCTACTTTCGTTGATCAGCGACTTCTGCTCGCAGGGGAGTGCGCAACCGTTGCGCACCCCAGGTACGGGTGTGCTGCCCAAGATGGAAGGTCGGCAGATCGGCCATGGAATCCACGAATGGGGATTCGCTCTCAATTTTTCTTCGCTTTTTTGATGCGAACCAGAGGTGGGTCGGGGTGGCCCGCCTTGTACTCGTCGAGGCTCAGCGTGCCGTCGCCGTTGCTGTCCAACGATTTGAATTCCTGCTCTACGTCCGCAACGCCTGGAAAACCGGTCTTGTACTCCTTCATCGACAGCCGGCCATCGTGGTCCGTATCCAGCTCGCTGAAGCTGGGGCTGGTTCGGGGCAGCGAGGCGTTTGCGCCTCGCCGCTTGTTTGCGGCGACGTTGTTGTTCTTGCCATTCGGATGGCCGTGGCCTTTGCCGACATGCACCACTTCAATTTTGTTGGACGGGGCTTTGACGACCGTTACGGGCGTGTCTTTCTTTACGGCATCGGCGTCGAGGTTGGTCTTTCGCTGGGCATCGTGAGCCTCGGTGGGCGTGTCTTCCGCTTTTTTGATGCGGGCGGCGGCGTATTTCTGGCTCAGCTCGGCCACTTGCTTCAAGGTCACGTCGAGTTCGCCCCGGAGCCGCACGACATCTTGCTCGGCCGCAGCCAGTTTCGCGTCCCGCCGGTCCAGATTGGCCAGCGCGGCTTCAAGTCGCTTTTTGAGGTCGGAGTTTTCCTGCTCCAGAGTTTCGATGCGATCAGCGGCATCCTTGCGGGCCTCCTCGGCCTTGCTCAGGACCTCAGCCAAGGCGGCCTCTGCCCGGTATCGTGCCGGAGAATTCACGGCCACATAGATCGCAAAGGCAAGAATTCCAGCCAAGCCGACTAACGATACGGTCAGGGTACGCAACATCGGGTTGATCGCGGTATTAGCCATGGACAAATTCCTCTGAATCACCGTGCAGTATTCTCTAAGAAATCGACCGTACTGTCAAGTATTTCCTTGGGGAGAAGAAAGGTGCTGGCACCCAGATTTGACAAAACTGGGCAAGTCGGGTAATAATATGCATGCCATGTGCATCGCGGAATTTTCCTGGCGCAAGGTGTATCCCGTTCTCAATCGAGGCGTTGGTCGCAGGACGCTTTTCGAGAAAGACGGCGAATTTCTGGCCTTCGCGGAAGTCACATCCGCTCCGGCGTCCTTCACGGCGCCTGGAGTCCGCTGACAAATACTACGATTTCATCACAAAGGAGCCTTCCATGAGAACGCTGTCGTTCGTCCCCTTCGTTCTGTGTGTGCTATTTGTAAGTATGCTGCTGCCCATTACCCGAGCGACGGCCACGGATGCGCTGCCGGCCGGCAAGGTCTATGAACTTCGGGTTTACCACGCAAATCCTGGCAAGCTGGATGCATTGCACGCGCGGTTCCGCGACCACACCTGCAAGCTATTTCAAAAGCATGGGATGGAACTGATTGGCTTCTGGACGCCGATTCAAGGGGAAGAAGCCAAAAACACGCTCTATTACATCATTGCCTTCCCTGATGCCGAGGCACAGAAGAAGGCTTGGCAGGCTTTTCGGGACGATCCCGACTGGAAGAAAGCCAAGGCCGATTCGGAAACGGAAGGCGTGCTCGTCAACAAGGTGGATAGCACAAACCTGAAGGCAACGGATTACTCGCCGCTGCGGTAAGCGTTACGCAGCCTTGAGTGATACATTATAGGAGTCCAAACCGTGCCTTGCTTAGTCATCCTCTGGATTGCCATATCCGCCATCCCCTCTAGGGCCGACGAACCCTTGCCGGCCACCTTGCCGGCCAAGTTCGAGAGGCTCTTGCCCTTGCACACGAAGCTCGGACCGCTCCAGTTGCCGTGCGGCCCGCCGTTTGTCCGAACCGTAGGCAGCAAAGCAGATGGGGCTGGCAATCACCGTCAGCACCAGATAGGTCGTCCACCACCAGACAGGCCGAAAACCCTGGTGAAGCATCTCAGCCACGAGACAACTATACTGCCCGTGATTGGGATTGTCCCATCTGAAGATTTTTCGCATACTCC
>JBAWVO010000469.1:0-3742 GCA_037147235.1 Planctomycetota bacterium
TGGACGCACCCAAGAACATGGAATTCGTCATTCGCGAAACTCGACGGAAATTCCAACATACCGTCGCGGAATTGACGGTATGGGAACATACCCAATAGGAGAGATTCATACCACTCGGTTTGGTATCCGAATTCTTAGCGTTGACGGAGTGCCAACGGCTTAGATCCATTTCGCAGATCTAGGGCAAGGTCAAAGCGATCAAGATTCATTACCTTGTTCCAGGCAGCCACGAAGTCATGCACGAATTTCTCCTGTGAGTCGTCCGTGGCGTACACTTCCGCGATGGCTCGAAGTTGCGAGTTTGAACCAAACACGAGATCGACGGAACTGGCAGCCCATTTGACCTTGCCCGTCTTGCTGTCCCGTCCTTTGAAACAGTGCTCGCATTCGGGCGACTGCTGCCACTGCGTACCCATGTCCAGCAGGTTCACGAAGAAGTCATTGGTCAACGTCCCAGGTCGTTTGGTGAAGACGCCAAGCTGGGAGTTCCCCGAGTTGGCATCCAGGACCCGCATGCCGCCGATGAGAACGGTCATCTCCGGAGCAGTGAGCGTGAGAAGTTGTGCTCGGTCGATCAACAACTCTTGGGCTGGTCTGTCGAACTCGTGGCCGAAGAAGTTGCGGAACCCGTCTGATTTCGGTTCGAGCAGGGCGAACGACTGCACGTCTGTCGTTTCCTCCGAAGCGTCGGTGCGCCCGGGCTCGAAGGCAACCTTTACGTCATTCCCTGCCTTCTTCGCCGCTTCCTCAACGACGGCACAACCACCCAAAACGATCAGGTCCGCCAGCGAAACCTTCTTGCCGCCGGACTGCGAGCTGTTGAATCCCTGTTGGATTTTCTCAAGAGTCTGCAAGACCTTCGCCAGTTCGACAGGATTGTTGACTTTCCAGTTTTTTTGTGGGGCGAGGCGAATGCGTGCTCCGTTGGCACCGCCACGTTTGTCGGTCCTGCGGAATGTTGACGCGGAAGCCCAAGCGGTCGAAACCAATTGAGAACTGGAAAGCCCAGATGCGAGGATTTTGCCTTTGAGAGTCGTGATGTCCGAATCTCCGATCAACGCATGATCGACAGCAGGGACGGGGTCTTGCCACAATTGCGGCTTGGGAACCATCGGGCCGAGGCACCGCGAGACGGGTCCCATGTCGCGGTGGGTCAGCTTGTACCATGCCTTGGCGAAAGCGGCCGCGAACTCGTCCGGGTTCTTGTGGAATCGTTTTGAAATCGGCCCATAAATCGGATCCATTTTCAGAGCGATGTCTGTCGTGAACATCATCGGGGCGTGAGACTTCAACGGATCGTGAGCATCCGGCACGGTCCCCTTGGCAGACGCATCGGTGGGAGTCCACTGCGAGGCACCAGCCGGACTCTTCGTCAGTTTCCATTCGTATCCAAATAGGTTATCGAAATACCCGTTGGACCAATGGGTCGGGGTGGAACTCCAGGCCCCTTCCAGGCCGCTGGTGATTGTGTCGCCAGCATTGCCTTTTCCAAAACTATTCTTCCAGCCGAGACCTTGTTCGACGAGGCTGGCACCCTCGGGCTCGCGGCCGACGTACTTTTCCGCACTGGCTGCGCCATGAGCTTTTCCGAATGTGTGTCCGCCGGCGATGAGGGCAACGGTCTCCTCGTCATTCATCGCCATGCGGCCAAACGTTTCCCGAATGTCTCTAGCGGCGGCGAGTGGATCGGGTTTACCTTCGGGTCCTTCGGGGTTCACGTAGATCAAGCCCATTTGAACGGCACCGAGGGGATTTTCGAGTTTCCTGTCGCCAGTATAACGTTTGTCGCCAAGCCACTTGGTCTCCGGCCCCCAGTAAATATCCTCCTGCGGTTCCCAAACGTCTTCGCGACCGCCGGCGAATCCAAAGGTTTTCAGCCCCATCGACTCAAGGGCGCAGTTACCGGTAAAGACCATCAGGTCGGCCCAGGAGATTTTTCGGCCGTACTTCTGCTTGATTGGCCAGAGCAGACGACGCGCTTTGTCGAGGTTAGCGTTGTCGGGCCAACTGTTCAGGGGCGCAAAGCGCTGGGTGCCGTACGATGCGCCACCGCGGCCATCGGCGACTCGATAGGTGCCCGCACTGTGCCAGGCCATGCGAATAAAAAATGGCGCATAGGTTCCGTAGTCGGCTGGCCACCAGTCCTGTGACGTCGTCATCAACGTATCGATGTCCTTCTTCAAGGCATCCAGGTCGAGTTTTTTGAACTCCTCCGCGTAATTAAAATCCTCGCCCATCGGATTGCTCTTGGCCGAATTCTGGCGAAGGATCTGCAAATTCAACTGATTGGGCCACCAGTCCTTCGTCGTCATGGCACCTGCCGCCGTGGGTCGGTGGGTTCCAAGCGTTCCGCCCATCACCGGGCAATCGCTCGCGGTGCGAGAATTTTCTTTCATGGTTTTTGTGTTTTGAGAGTTGTGGTCTTCCGTGGGGGTGGGGCGATCCTGGGCGAACACGGACGCGGCGATCCACAGCACCGCGCAGCTCGGTACTACAAGATGGAAGAAAGTTGTTCTTGTCATGGATCCTACCGCAGTTGTTACCCTAGCCAACGTCCGACCAGATAACAACACCCTGGCGTGGCTACCCAAGGGATGGGGCATTGTGGACCGCAGGCTGCTGAAGTCCGCTTCGCTGGAGTCTCGTGCGATATTCATGATTCTTACCTCGCCTTGCTGAGATCGCGGAACATTCTCTCAGAATACCCACAAGTACCTCACAGGAGAAGGCGGTAGATCCCAAAAAGACTGGGGCAACCCAATTGGGCTCCCCCAGTCAAGTACATGTGGATTACTTTGGCAGGATCACGGCGTCGATGACGTGGATCACCCCGTTTCCACACTTGATGTCTGTCTTAGTTACAATGGCATTGTCCACCATAACCTTGTCGCCATCGACCTTGATCGTCACCTCGGATCCCTGAACCGTCTTGGCCTTCGTGAGTTTCACGACATCAGCGGCCATGACTTTTCCCGGCACAACATGGTAGGTGAGGATCCCAACCAGCTTGGACTTGTTCTCCGGCTTTAGCAGGTCAGCCACGGTCCCTTCCGGCAACTTGGCAAATGCCTCGTCCGTCGGGGCGAAGACGGTGAAAGGCCCATCGCCCTTCAGCGTTTTCACCAAGTCGGCAGCCGTCAATGCTGCTGCGAGCGTCTTGAAGCTTCCGGCCGAAACGGCCGTATCCACGATGTCCTTTGGCTTGTCCTTGCATGCATCTGCTGCAAAGACCGTCGCAAGCGATATCAGGCTCACCACGACGGCGAGCGACAACATTAGAGTAACCTTCTTCATCTCTCAGACTCCTTAGTAAGACATTGGGGGTAAAATGCTTTGCGTTTTGAATGTACGTGATTCCATTCGCAAAACAACAGAAGTTGGATTCACAAACCAAACATCCGTACGATGCCTCAAAACAAGTACTTGTCCCTTGACGGAGTAATAGTACGCGCAGGAAAATGGAAAACAAGAGGCTGTTTTTGATTATTTCGGCTTTGGGTGTAGATTGATTCAGACCCCAAACACCAGAAACGGCCCATTATGAAGGTAGCCATCAAGCCAGCCCCGCGTCATTCGGCCACTCGGATCAGCTTTGACCTGGTATCTTTCGCTTCGGAGGCACGTATAATTGTCAGGATTCGTCAAGGATATGTGAAGCAAACGATGACCGACAAACTGACAGAAAGGGGGTGCAATCCCGTTTTGCGTAGCGAATTTCCCGCGTTTTTCCGGGGTACATGAC
>JBAWVO010000470.1:0-3723 GCA_037147235.1 Planctomycetota bacterium
CTTTGAGTTCGTGCGTCAGTGTCTGCTCGAAGACATCCAGCACTGACTTCCATTCGCTCGGGGGTGCGTCGATCTGCTTCAGGGTGACTCGACCGCCGCGCTCGTTGATGTGGCCGAAGATCTTCATGGCATGGCCCCACTCCTCGCGGGCCTGGACTTCCATCCATTTGGCCAAGCCGCGGAAGTTCTTCGACTCGAAATAGGCGGCCATCGACAGATAAAGGTAGGTCGAAGCGATCTCGCCGTTGATCTGGTTGTTGAGGGCCTCTTGGACGTTTGGCTTAAGCATGTTCTGATTCTCCTGATATTGTTGGGGTGCTGCCTGGGGTAACATTCACTTCGTGGCCTGTTTGGTTTGGGAGGACTGCCGGCAGCCAAGGCAGATTCCAAGAAATTCCAAATGGTGGCCAAGTATTTCGTAACCTCGTAAATCATCCTCTTCGGGACGGGCAAGATCAAGGGGGAGCGCCCTCACGTCATCGACCCGTCCACAGCGCACGCAGCGTAGATGATCGTGTTCGGCCGTATTCGCATCGAAGCGGGCCTCGCCGCCAGAGTGCTCAAGTTTCTCGATCAAACCCATCCTGGCCAGCAAATCCAGGTTGCGATAGACCGTGCCCAGGCTCACCCTCGGGAGCCGCGGCCGAACGAGTTCGTAGAGTTCGGCCGCGGTTGGGTGCGAAGTGACCGCTTGCAATTCCTCGATAATAACCTGCCGCTGCCGCGTTTTGCGGCACTGCCTTACTTCCTGCGAGTTCTGCGCAGGGCCGGAGGGCGAACCCCCCCCCACATCCTTCGTGGTAAAGGATCTGGGGGCGAAATATCGGTTTCTCGCAGACGGATCACTATTCATATCGAGTATTATTACTGATAATAAATAGTTGTCAAGGGGTAAAAAACCTGTCAATGCCCGATATTTTGCGGATATTCCCGGCTCTCCGCCAAGTTTGTGGTGCGGGCGGCTCGCCTGCCTAGTTCAGCCACAACATATTGGGCAGGCGGGACGCCCGCACCACAATTGACCGCAAACCCGGCGGAGAGCCATATCCCCTTAACTTAGTCGCCCAATGAGCAGTTTTCGCGTCGGTGCGTCAGATTTGGGCTGTAGTAGGGGTCTCCGCGGTCAATCTCGCTTTGCCATTTCCAGCGAAAACGGAGATCTTCATAATAGGAAAGGGCGCGCTTCTCCGGCGTGTCGTCAAAACCGCGGGTCAAGCTTTCGTAGTGCCGCAGTTCGGCGTGAGGAGTCCAAACCACCCGATAGCCCAAGCGACGCACCTTCATGCACAAATCGATATCGTTGAAGGCAACGCGAAACCCGACATCGAAGTTTCCAACCTCCTGGAAAACTGATTTGCGCATCATCAGGCAAGCCCCAGTTACCGCGGAAAGATTCTGGACACACACCAACCGATTCCCGTAGCCCGTGGAATTGCCGGGAAAGTGCTTCTGATAGTGCCCCGTCAGCCGACCGATGCCGAGGATCACTCCCGCATGTTGAATGGTCCCATCGCCATAATAGAGCTTTGCGCCGACAGCCCCCACTTCCGGTTGAATCGCGTGATCCAGCATCCGTTCGAGCCAATCCGAATTCACGACTTCCGTATCGTTGTTCAAGAACAGCAAGATCTCCCCGCGGGCATGACGCGCCGCATCGTTATTTATGGCTGCAAAGTTGAATGGATCGGGCCAGGAGAGAATGCGGATTTGCGGCTGCCGGGCAAGGCGATCATACAAAGCCTTCGTTTCCGGGAGCTTGCTGCCATTGTCGATCAACAAGATCTCATGCTCCCGATAGGAGGAGCGATCGAGCGATTCGACGCATTGCTGGAGAAGCCTGGGTTGGTCCTTGTTGGGAATCAGGATCGAGACCAGCGGGCGAGTTGGAAGAGGAGACGTAATGCGGAACGTACCAAGGCGAAGGCCGTCTTCGATGGTTCCGCTCCGGCCCTTGCGAGCGAGATGCTGAGCCAGTGCTCTTCGGGCAATCGCTTGGAATCGCGTAAGGGCATCTTCACAACTACCGGCTGCCCCCCGATCGCGGCGATGGTAGAGAACCTTCGGAATATGGACGATCTGCCGGGCCTGTTCGGAAGCCCGCAAGATCAGGTCGTAGTTCAGGCAATCGTTAAATTCTTCACGAAAGCAGCCGACTCGCTCCAGCAACGCGCGCTGAAGAACATGGAGATCGCCGATGTAGTTGTGGCTCTGTAGCGTGTCCGGGGACCAGTCCGGTTTGAATAGGGGGTTGCTCCGTATTATTCCGGAAGCTGAAAGGCAATCTTCGTCGGAGTAAAGCAAGTCGGCTTGCGGGCATCGGTTGACGGCCTGGACGATCTCGAATAACGCAAAGGCTGGCAGGATATCCGCCGCCGCGATCACCGCCAAATAGTCGCCGCCGGCCGACTCCAACCCACGATTGCACAGGTTGGCAATTCCCGTGCCGGCCGGCGCAGAGAGTACGCGTATCCGTGGGTCCGAATAGCAAGCTACCGCACGGCTTACCGCCTCGCTCCATGGATCCGATACGATCAGCCGCAGTTCCCAATTGCGATAAGTCTGCTCGACGACCGCCTGGATAGCCGCGGCAAGAAAGGGATGAGGTTCTTCGACTACGGGCAGCAGGAGGACTATTTGCGGTTGGCAATCAAATTGCATGAGCCGCTGGGCGGCGACTCCTGCCTTGCCAGGTTCGTTTTTCATGATCCATCGAGCGTAGGGATCCTTCAGCGCGGTCCGAAGTTGCTTCCGGCATGGGGGATCTGTCCGCGAAAACTCCGGCAGACATTTCGCAAGATTCGCGCCGGCAGCCCTCCACCGCGATGCGAGCAAAAGTATCTTGCTTCGGAGACGAAGAATACGGCGCGACCACCGATAACTCCGCTGCGCAAAAAGCGTTATTAAATGCTGCAGCAGTGCTTCACGGTGCAACGCAAGCTCGTCATTCAACTCGACGATCGGTTCGGGCTGGCCCAAGTCCTGCGCGACCGGGAGAATAGCATGCAACTCCGGTAATCCGTTTATCTCGCGAGCAAGGATCGCTTCATCCGTATGCATGGTGTGAAAGCCATTAACAGGTGGATCCGATGTAGCAGGGGGAATAAAAGTGGATGCCACTTTTATTCCCCTAGATTGGGCAACCTCCTTACACTCGGGCCGCCAAATGTAGCTCGGCGGATACTGGCAACTCGAAAATGTTCTTCCGCAACAGACGGGCGGAAAAGAACATCACTTCCAGATTCTCCACCTCGCCATTACTCGGATTCAGACGGGCTATAACGTCGTCGCCAAGCTCTTCGGATTCCTGCTCCGCATAGGGTTCGCGGTTGCCTATATAAAGAATATCCGCGTCGCGGTCGTACTGGAAAGTCAGCTTTTGCGCCATTCGATCTCTCCTTCTTTCAGCTTGCGCGCCAAATAGGCCGTGATGATCCACGTGTTTTCCCCAGGATCGCTGACGACAACCACGACCACGTGCTGGCCGCCGCGGAGATCGGCATACCATCTGCTAAAGAGCTTGGCATTACCCACTCGGACACTTCGACGGACCTGATCGGGATCCGCCACCGTCTCTATCATACGTGCTCGGCAGCTTGGAAGCAAATCAGGGTGATGGCTGAGAATATGCCGCTCGCGATCCTCGCTCAGTTCCACGTCGTTGCCCAAATAAGGACACGGCAACAAGGTCATCGATCGTCTCCCGACTGATGGGAAAATTGATTT
>JBAWVO010000471.1:0-3721 GCA_037147235.1 Planctomycetota bacterium
CCACCCTACGTCGAGCTAGCAGTGACAGCAGTTGGCAAAGTTATGATCAAGGCCGGCCTGAGAGCGGCCCTACGTAGAGCGGAATTCATTCCGTTTACCTGAAGAGACAGGGTAACGGAATAAGTTCCGTTCTACGAAGGACTTTTCAACTCCGATTTGCCCACTTTCTTCCTCTTGACCCGTTGCCGCACTTTTGTTATTTTCCAACCCTCCTCGAACACAAAGGAGTGGTATATGAAATTTTTGACAATTACCGTAGTGATGGCTGGTGTTCTTATTGCAAGCGGCTGTCGGCATGCTTATGAACCGCCGCCACCGGCATATTACTGCCAGCCGGCCTGCGCGCCGTCGTGCAATCCGTGCGCTCCCAGCACAACCCCCTATTTGCAGCCAACTCCGGGGATCATCCCCAGAACCCCCTATACGGGCAATCCCGCCGCTGGCACCTACACACCTCCAGGTGCCACCTATGCAAATCCTGGCGCCAATCCCCAGCCATCTCTGCCGGCGGTTCGCTGAGCCAAGCAAATTCGTGGGTGACCACAATAAACAAAAAAGCCCTTCGCGGGTCTGGCCTGCGAAGGGCTCGGACGGTTTTCCCTTGATAGCGCACCCCCTGACGTGCGGGGCGCAGGACTCCGTTCACTTGCGGAAAGTCTTAGTCTTAGAGCGGGTCGTCACCTACTACGCCCCACTTGTTATAGCGGCTACGCATGCGAGAAATTTAGGAAACTTTCGCCATAAAGCTGGCATGCTTTCTCGAGCGTGAGGGCCACTTCAGCCCAAAGACTCCCTTCGCCAACGTCATTATTCGTTGCGCGGATCGTCAGTAATCTCTATCGGCGATTTCTGTCTGAAATTTCTCTGTTTCACGGCAAAGCGTCTGTTTCACCCTCGGATCTTGCCTTGCCCCATCCATCTTTAGGGAAAACTGGTATCATGCATGAGTATCAACTTCCCAGGAAATGGTACGGATCATGGCTGCTGTCGATGCCAAGAGCGAAACGAAACGCGAGCCAATGCCCGGCTACCATCCGCTGGTTATCGTGGTGGTCGCCGTGGCTGCGGGTGTGGTCGTTGATCGCTATCGGCCCCTGCCGGTCGCAGTTTGGTGGACGATTGCCGCAACATGCCTGGGCGGTTGGTTCATGTTATGGCACAAACAGCGGAACATGGCCGCATCGGTCGTGCTTCTTGTGGCCGGATTGGCTGTGGCCGCGTCCTGGCACCATTGCCGCTGGAATCTGTTCGACGGCGACGATTTAGGCCTCTTTGCCGGCAGCCGGAAAGAGCCGGTTTGCATCGAAGCTGTCGCCTTGCAGACGCCACGGGTAATTCCCCCGCCGGAGTTCAATCCCCTGCGGTCGCCGCGAGAGGGTGATGAGATCCGCTTTGAGGTGGAACTGCGGGCCATTCGCGACGGTGATCAGTGGCGCACCGCTTCCGGTCGCGCGGCCATGGTCGTCGAGGGTCTGGTTCCGGATCTGGCCGCAGGCGATCGATTCCGGGTCTTTGCCCATCTACTACCGCCTGAACATGCCATGAACCCCGGCGAGGCCGATCGCGCGGCTCGTGATCGCGGCCGCCGGATCACCGGTCGCCTGCGGGTGAATCATCCGGAAGCGATTTCCATGGTTTCGACGGGTTTTGCCTATGGCCCCGCGCGACTCCTGGAATCGTTGCGGTTGCGTGGTCTGCGAGTCTTCGCGGATTATCTCCGTCCGCAACAAGCAAGTCTGGCGGCGGCCGTCTTGCTGGGGCTTCGCGAGCAGCTCGATCCGGAAGAAACCGGGGCCTTTCAACTCACGGGCACGATTCACCTGCTGGTGATCGCGGGGCTGCACCTTGGTATTCTCGCCGGTTTTGCCAGCGTGATCCTGCGTCGGCTGCTGCCGTGGCGATGGGGTTTGCCTGCCGTGGCTGGTTTTACGATCTTCTATATGCTGCTGGTCGACGCCGAGCCGCCAGTCGTCCGGGCAACCGTGCTCATTGTAGCAACTTGCGGGGCGATATACTTCGGCCGTCGCCGCGTCGGTTTCAATGTTTTGGCACTGGCCGGCCTGATCGTGCTGACCATGAATCCGGTCGATCTATTCAATATTGGACCGCAGCTTTCCTTCTTGTGCGTCGCCGGACTGATGGCGATGGCATCGTCGTGGTTTGGGACGATGCCCAGCCCGGACATTCTCAACACGACGCAGCCGCCGACCAAATTGCCATCCGCAATCGAGAAGCTCTCCGTAGGGCGGACTTTAGTCCGCCTCGCGCGTTGGCTGCCGCGCTGGATGTTCTCCGAACCGCAGCCGGCCGCAATCGAGAAGCTGCTGGAACAAGAACGTCCCTGGCCTCTTCGCTTGCTCAGGTTTGTGGGGCGCGGCGTACGACACTTGACGCTGGTTAGCGGAACGATCTGGCTCTTGACCATGCCGCTGGTGATGGCGCGATTCAACATCTTCAATCCCATCGCCGTGGTCATCAACTCCGCCGTTTGGCTTCCGATGGCCGGGGCGTTGGTCAGCGGCTTGGCCTTGTTGCTATGCAGCATGATCCCCGGTCCGCTGGCGGCGGTGTGTGCCCTGTTCTGCAATTGGCAACTCGCTACCGTCGAGTGGCTGGTGCGGTTTGGCCAGCACATACCCTATGGGCATAGTTGGGTGCCTGGGCCAGCCGATTGGTGGCTGATTGGCTTTTATATTGGGCTGGCGGTTTTCACCGCGTTTCCGCGAGTTCGTCCGCCGTTGCGCTGGCGGCTGGTGTTGTTGGGAACATGGACGGCCGCCGGCATCATCGTCCCTTGGTGGACCACCGACCGTCACGGGCTGCGGTGTACTTTCCTGAGTGTCGGTCACGGCGAGGCGATCGTGTTGGAACTGCCTGATGGTCGCACGATCCTTTACGACGCCGGCCGTTTGTCGGCACCAACATCTTGCTGCCGCATCGTCTCGGGCTACCTATGGTCGCGGGGCCTCACGCACATTGACGCAGTTGTGCTCTCGCACGCCGACGCCGACCACTACAACGCCTTACCGGAACTACTGGAACGGTTTTCCGTGGGAATGATATACGTTTCGCCGGTGATGTTCGACCAACAGAACGAGTCGATCCAATTCCTGCACGACGCGATCAACCAGGCAAAGGTGCCGATTCGCGTGATTGCCTCCGGCGATCGGTTGTCTGGTGGCCCGGACTGCTTGCTCGATATTCTCCATCCGCCGCCACACGGCTTGCCGTCGACGTCCAACGCCAACAGCATTGTGCTTTCCGTGGAATATGGCGGCAAGCGGGTGCTGTTGCCGGCCGATCTGCAGTCGCCGGGCTTGGACGACGTGCTGGCGAAGCGTCCGCTGCATTGCGACATACTGTTGGTGCCGCACCATGGCAGCAAGTCGAGCATGCCCGAGGAGCTTTCTGCGTGGAGCACGCCCGACTGGTCCGTCTTCAGTGCCGGCAATCGCTACGACACGAGCACGGTCGAGGCAATTTATGCGAAGTACGGCCGCGTGTTGCACACGGCTGACAGCGGGGCCGTAATGGCACGCGTGGATGAGAATGGGCTGAGGGTAGAGACGTTTGTGGGATCCGATTCAGGGCACCCGCGCAGCGGGTCGGCGAGGACCGGCCCACCCTACAGCTACAATAACGCGTTTTCCCGAAGTGATCGGTGACTCTGGCAGGTGCAGGGGCATTTATGCCCCTTTTCCGCGAAGCGGTATTCGGCCCG
>JBAWVO010000472.1:0-3705 GCA_037147235.1 Planctomycetota bacterium
TTCGGGCCGAAGGCCCAGCCGTTGACCCAGCGAAGGGCAAAGCCCTGGAAAACGGAGATTTCCATAGAACTTTCCTTTCGGCCCAACGGGCCAACACTTCACCTCGCCCTGGGCCTTCAATGCGGTGACCGGTTGGGCCTTCGGCCCGAAATTCGTTGGCGTGGTCGATGTCTAATCCAGGGCTGCGCCCTTCGCTGGGCGAACTTCTGGGCCTTCGGCCCGAACATTAAGCAGGCCGCAAATAGGAACTGTAGAAGCGGATCGAATCGGCAGGCATCGCTTGATCCGTCGGACAATTTAACCTTGTCTGACAAGCCTGATAAAACCGAGCCGGTGGAGGGCGGTCAGCGGATTTAAGTGAATAGCCTCCGCAGTAGCTCGTAAAGACTGAGCGGATTCGCGAATTAGACGGATAACGCTCAGGGCAGCGTTCGTCAGCGAGGCAAATGCCTCCGACGAAACTCGTTCAGAGAAAGCCGGGCGAGTGCTCGGGAAATCGTCGTGGCGCAGGGCGGCTTTTCTCGGGTAAAACCGAGTGGTTCCTTGAGTTCATTCCAGTGAGGAGTCGCCCAACGCACGAGCACGGCCATCTCCGTGATGCGAGAAAGCAATCCAAGGAATACGAGTGAAACAATACCCGAGTAGGGATGGCGAATCCCCCTGGCCTTGCGAGGATCTGTAATTTCCGCGAACACCTCCACCAAATGTCCCAATGACGCTGCAACCATCGAACCACCTTCCGTGAAAAAATTCTTACCCCAACCGCTCCATTACGGTTTCCATGTCTTACGTAACAGGCCCACCCGCAGTTCGCAAAAAAAGACTTTGCAATTCTCCTGGGGATAGCTGACCTACTTGACTTTTTTATTAGATCTGTGCATAATGAGACTGTCTAAGAGGAGTTTGCAAGAAGCGTTTTTGCCTTTGGTGGGCTTATGTGAATGCTTGGCGCGGACTTCTGGTCGTGAGAACGCTTAGTTCTTGCCCACACTTATAGCCCCATATTGAGGCAGCGCTCCCGCTCGGGGAAGTTCCTGTTGCGTTTTTTGCAGGGTTGACTTACCCGTGGCGTCGGTTTAGGTCCGAGTCGCTGCTGTTGGGCTTCTTTCCATCTTCTTGGCGTCGTGCCATGCTCGCAATTCTTTGCGCGCGGTAGACGAGACGTTTCTGGTGGAGTGGGACAACAAACCGGTTGGCGATCTCTCGTTCCATTCTGCCGTCGCGCGGTCAACCTGCCATGCCGTGCCGTGCCGTGACACGATCCCGCTCGGGGTGCTTAAACCCAGAAAAGCACCATGAAACGAGTTAAAGGTATCAGAATTCCGCTGTTTTCTACTTCCGCGCATCCCTATTCATCTTTTCTGAAAAAGGTTGGTTTGATTATTCTAGTGGCGTTGGTAGCTGTACTGCCCACGGCGGTGTTCGCCGATAGCGGATCCGTCATCTACGTACTCGACCCCAACGCAATCGTCCAAGGGCAATCTGATGTGCAGACGAGTCTCCCAAGCGCGTTCACTGGGGCGATCGTCAACAACTATCTCGGTGCCAATCGCTTTTACACCAACGGTATCACCGGGCAAGGCACCATTACCGCGAACGTGGAGGCCGGAAAGATATGGAACGGCCACGAAGCCCTCACCCAAGTGACCAACTTCGTCGCCCCCGACGACTCCCTCAATGAGTATGATCGCCATGCCACTTGGGTGGGAATGATGATCGGCGGCCGCCAGGGAGGTTCGGTTCCTGGCACCTACCAAACCGGCATCGCGATGGGCACGGATCTCCGTTCCGGAGCGATGGCAAACGCATGGTACGGGAGCGCGTACAGCAGGAGTTTTGACTTTAGTGCTGGTGCTTTCGTCGACACTTATAAGGCATTCTTCGGCACGGCCAATGTGATCAATAGCAGTTGGAACTTCACCGACACTACGGGCCAGGAAGATCTTACCATTGCCCTGGATGGGTTTTCTTCGGCCAGTCCGACCACGACCTTCGTGGCTTCGTCTGGAAACTCCGGGTCGAATCCGAACACGGTGGGAGGCCCTGCCTCGGGCTATAATCGCATTTCCGTTGGTGCTCTACAGAACGACGGTGCCAATAACTACAGCAGCATCGCCGGCTTCAGCAGCCGCGGCCCGCAGGATTACAATGATCCGGTACATAAGACAGTTCCCGGCGTGCGTGCGGCTGTGGACATCGTGGCTCCCGGGACCGATCTGACTTCAGCATTCTACGGCGGCCAGGAAGGCGGCAACGGCCCAAGCCTTCCAGGCAGTGTAAACTCCGGAGGGCCCAATTATTGTACGTGGGGATTGGCCGGCACAAGCTTTGCCGCCCCGATCGTGGCGGGCGGTGCTTCGCTGCTCAATAGTGCCAGCATCACTGACGCACTCCCGGCCACCTCCCGCGATGCTCGCGTCATCAAAGCGGTCCTGCTCAACTCGGCCGACAAACTGACGGGCTGGAACAACGGCCAAACCACAGTCAACAACGTCGTCACCACGACTCAATCACTCGATTGGACCTTGGGTGCGGGCCGCATGAACCTTAATAAGGCTTATGACCAGTACCTCTCCGGCACCGAGGACGTGCCTGGATTGGGCGGTGACTCCATCAGCGCATTGGGCTGGGATAACGGGGCGATCTCGCTTTTGGGGCACAACGATTACCAGTTCAGTCAGAAACTGAAGGGTGGCACCACCATGGATGTAACGCTCAGTTGGTTCCGCGACCGCAGGATAGACACGGATGCTCTGTTTGTCTACGACGAGGGCTTCGCCAACTTGGACTTGGAAGTCTGGGATGTCAACACTCAGTTGCTAATTGCAACTTCCCATAGCCTATACAACAGCGTCGAGGAATTACACTTCACTCTGCCGAACGACGACAACTACTTCCTTCGTGTGACCTATCCCAACCAGATGTTCGGCCCACCTGTGCAGGAAGTCTATGGCCTCGCGTGGTCTGCGACCGCAGTGGTGCCCGAGCCGGGTACTCTGGTTCTCATTGCCGCAGCCGGCGGGTGCTTTCTGGGATATACATTGATGCGGAAGAGGGCCTGAAGTTGGGTCGACCACCCTGGGTTCATGTGTAAACGGAAAAGTGGCAATCGGACCGGGATGTGCCACTCTCCTGAGTAACTGCGGTATCGATCAAGCGGGCTTTGACAAGGCCGTCCGCCCGCAGGATGATTTGTTTCGCGCGCAGGGGAATGGGGTCGGGTCTCATTTCTATTGCAAAGTCGCGTGAGTTCTGCTGATTTGATGGGATGCCAAGACGACCTCGAATCGAGAAGCCAGAATTAGAAGGTTGCCTCGAAGATGTCGATATCCACGTAGGTTAGTTCCGGAGGCTCGTCGTCCGGGGCGTGGACCCAACCGATCCCGGTAGGCGGTGCGCGCGGCGTCGAGGGTTGCCACATGCCGCAGTGCCGAAGCGGATTCGGCTCGTGCTTTAGCACGGGTTACACGACCAAGACCTCCCATTCTCCCCGCGTCCCGACCGCCTACGGCGGTCGGGACGCGGGGGGCGGTCGATCACGGTCATCCCAAAACCCGTGCTAAAGCACGGGCCGAATACCGGCTGCGCCGGGAATGACCATAAATGGCCATGAAGACGCTTGGCCGGCCAAAAGATGTGGGTAACGACAAGTGCTAAAGCACGGGCCTAATACCGGCTGCGCCGGGAATGACCATAAATGGCCAT
>JBAWVO010000473.1:0-3704 GCA_037147235.1 Planctomycetota bacterium
GCAAAATCGATCGAATCGGGGCGTGGGGCGTGGGGCGTGGGGCGTGGAGCCGGTCTCCGACCGAGACACTCCGCCGACCGAAGGTATCCAATTTACCGGGAGACCTTCGGTCCGACGTTTCGGCGGGGTCAGGAGCCCAGCGCCGAACCTGGTCCGACGTTTTGTATCGCCCTTGATCCACCCGAATAGGCGGGTTGGACGAAGGTTTACGGACAAGATCGCACAAGTCGTTATCAATGAATCACTTAGAGCAATAGAATCTGGGGCGGGTTGCTAGCGATGCAAGCAGCTCACTTTTCGCAAACCGAACGCTCACACTACTTTAGAACCATCTTTTTGGCCTGCGATTGACGTTGGTAAAGAAACGGTTAAACTTGGACGATCTTCCCTGCATATTGTGGTTCTCTTGACCAACGTATACAATATGTAGTGTAGGATGCCTGCACGATCTGTCTTTTCTCTGTACTGATGTATATCTGCCTTGGCAAGGATTTATAGCCATTAAAATTCACGAAGAATGAGGTTCCATAATGGATTCCATGGAAAGTGAAACCATCCAGTCGCCCTTAGTCACCGCTGACCGACCCTCGGTCAGATCGTCGCGGCCCCCCACCCTGGGGCTGACGATTGAACCGACATTCTGCCCGGTGGACGTGGCGGAACCGTATGACACGGTTGAGTGGGAAACGCGGACTGCCGCCATCAAGGGCGAAGGCGGCGAGGTTCTTTTCGAGCAAAAAGACTGCGAAGTTCCGGTGTTCTGGAGCCAATTGGCAACGAACGTCGTGGTTAACAAGTATTTTTACGGCGAAAACGGCACCTCGGAACGAGAGCGGAGCGTGCGGGGGCTTGTTCACCGCGTCAGCCGCACGATCGCCGATTGGGGCCTGCAAGACGGTTATTTCGCCTCGGCGGGCGACGCCGAAAATTTCTACCGCGACCTGTCGTGGCTCTGCATTCATCAGTACGCCTCGTTTAATTCACCGGTCTGGTTCAATGTCGGCCTGTTTCACCAGTACGGCGTCAAGGGTGCCATGTGCAACTGGCACTGGGATGCCAAGCAAAACAAGATCGTTCAGCCGGACAACCCCTACGAGTTCCCCCAGGCCGCGGCCTGTTTTATTCAGAGCGTCCAGGACAATATGGAAGACATCATGGAACTCGCCCGCAGCGAAGCCATGTTGTTCAAGTTTGGTTCGGGCACCGGCACCGATCTGAGTACGTTGCGTTCGCATCAAGAGAAGCTTTCGGGCGGCGGCAAGCCGTCGGGGCCGCTATCGTTCATGCGCGTCTACGACCAGATCGCCGCGGTCGTCAAGAGTGGCGGCAAGACCCGCCGGGCTGCCAAGATGCAGTCGATCAAGGACTGGCACCCGGACGTCATGGAATTTGTCGAGTGCAAGAACCGCGAGGAGAAGAAGGCTCGCACGCTGATTCAGGAAGGCGGTTACCAACCGACCGAAGCGTATGATTCGATTCTCTTCCAGAACGCGAATCTGTCGGTCCGCCTGAGCGACGAGTTCATGGAATCCGTCACGGCCGACCAGCAGTGGACGACGCACTGGGTGACCGACCCGAACAAGGCCGGCCCGAGCTATCCCGCCCGCGACATGCTCAACCGCATAAGCCAAGCGGCCTGGGCCTGTGGTGATCCGGGTGTGCAGTATGACACGACGATCAATCGCTGGCACACTTGCCCGAAGTCGGGGCGGATCAACGCGTCGAACCCCTGCTCTGAGTATATGTTCCTCGACGACACGGCGTGTAACTTGGCCAGCATCAACCTGATGAGGTTCCGTGGCGAGGACGGCACGTTTGATTTTGAGCGATTCAAAGCGACCTGCCGACTGGTGTTCATCGCCCAGGAGATCCTGGTCGACCACGCCAGCTACCCGACGCCGCGGATTGCCGCCAACAGTCATCGTTTCCGACCGCTGGGGTTGGGCTACTCGAATCTGGGCAGCCTAATCATGACCAGCGGCCTGCCGTACGACTCCGACGAAGCCCGCGGACTTTGCGGAGCAGTGACGGCTCTCTTGCATGGAACGGCCTGCCGCACCAGTGCCGAGCTGGCGGCCGCAGTCGGGCCGTTCGAAGGTTATGAAGAGAACCGCGAGCCGATGCTCCACGTCATGGAAATGCATTGGGAGAAGGTCGAGCAGATCAAAAATTGTCCCAAGTATCTGCAAAACGCCGCCCGGCATCTCTGGGACGAAGTGCTTGTCAGCGGCCGCCGATTCGGCTTCCGCAACTCCCAGTCGACGGTTCTCGCGCCCACCGGCACCATCAGCTTTATGATGGATTGCGACACCACGGGCATCGAGCCGGACATTGCTCTGGTCAAGTACAAGCAGCTTGCCGGCGGTGGGATGCTGAAGATCGTCAATCAGACGGTGCCTTTGGCCCTGAGAACCTTGGGTTACTCCGATTCGCAGATCGAAGCGATCATTAAGTTCATCAATGCGGAGGACACGATCGAAGGTGCTCCGGAGTTGACGTCGGACCATTTGCCGGTGTTTGATTGTGCGTTCCAGGCGTCGCACGGCACACGATCGATTCCTTGGAAAGCCCACATCCGCATGATGGCGGCTGCCCAGCCGTTCATCTCCGGGGCGATTTCCAAGACGGTCAACATGCCCAAGGATGCCACGCCCGAAGACGTCGGCCAGGCCTACATGGAAGGCTGGCAACTGGGACTGAAGGCACTGGCCATCTATCGCGACGGTTCCAAGGAAGTGCAGCCGCTCTCGACGAAGAAGGCTGAGAAAGTGGTTGAGAAGGTGGTCGCCCGTCCGCGACGCGAGCGTCTGCCCGACACGCGGCAGTCGATCACGCACAAGTTCAATATTTCAGGCCACGAGGGCTACATCACCGTGGGCCTCTATCCGGATGGCCGGCCCGGCGAACTGTTCATCACCATGGCCAAGGAAGGCAGCACGATCGGCGGCCTGATGGACTGCTTCGGTACGGCCGTCTCGATGAGCTTGCAGTACGGCGTTCCGCTGGAGGTGTATGTAAACAAGTTCTCGCACACCCGCTTTGAGCCTTGGGGCTACACAAAGAACCCGGATATCAAAATCGCCAAGAGCTTGGTGGACTACATCTTCCGCTGGCTGGGGATTACTTTCCTGCCGGGCTACCGTGAAATGGACAAGGCCATGCCCGTTTCGCCGGCCGATGCCGGCAATTCGTCGACGGGTGCAGCGGGAGAAATCGAAGCAGAGATTCGGCCCGCCGCCATGAAGGTTGGCGGGCCAAACAGTGGGCAAGGAGCTTCCAAGTCGCATACCCAGGGGCTTACCAACGGCACCAACGGCACCAAGGGTGCCCATGTAGCCACGGACATCCCTCCTAACGGCAGCAGTAATGGGTCAGGTACCAACGGTTCCAACGGAAACGGCACCAGTGGACACGGTGTCGCGGTGGCGAAGAAGCCTGCGGCAATGGTCGTAACGCGGACTGCGTTGGCCAGTGATTCTCAGGCCGCGATGGTTGCCCGGCACGAGCAGTTTGCCAGCTTTCAGGCCGATGCCCCGAGTTGTGATCGTTGCGGAGCCATCACCGCTCGGGCCGGAAACTGCTACCTGTGCTACAACTGCGGAAACAGCATGGGCTGTTCGTAGGCGGTTAAGGGGAGTGTGGCTCTCCTCCAGGTTTGTGGTGCGGGCGTCTCGCCTGCCTGGTTCAACCACAACATCTTGGGC
>JBAWVO010000474.1:0-3656 GCA_037147235.1 Planctomycetota bacterium
GCAACGTGGCCTACACGATCGTGACGGCCGCCGCCACGAGCAGCGACGCGAACTATAGCGGTCTGAACGCGGCCGATGTGGCGGTCACCAACAACGACAACGATGTGGCGGGGATCACGGTGACACCGACCTCGGGGCTGGTGACGACCGAGGCGGGTGGGACTGCGATCTTTACCGTGACGCTCAACACGCAGCCTGCGTCGAGCGTCACAATCGGCCTGTCGTCGAGCGACACGACGGAAGGGACCGTATTGCCGGCAAGCCTTACCTTCACGACGATCAACTGGAATACGCCGCAAACGGTAATCGTGACCGGCGTGGACGATCTCATCGTGGACGGCAACGTGGCCTACACGATCATGACGGCCGCCGCCACGAGCAGCGATCCGCACTACAATGGCCTGAACGCGACCGACGTGGCGGTCACCAACACCGACAACGATGTTGTACCCAAGCCGATACCAATGGTACCGATGAGACCGGCACCGTGGGCCGTTGTGCCGGTCGCACCGACGATCTCCGTCGCCGATGTAACCGTCCAGGTTGGAACCCTAGCCACCCGGGCTGTTTTCACGGTCACCTTGTCGGCCGCTTCGACCAAAACGATTACCATGGTCTATGGCACGGCGGATGGCACGGCGAAGGCCGGCATTGGTTACACGCGGACCACGGGTACGCTGACCTTTAGCCCCGGCCAGACCTCGCAGACCATCCCGGTGCCCATCGCCGCTTTGAAGAGCGCCGGTTTGGCCAACCAGACTTTCAGTCTTAACCTGACCAGCGCAGTTAACGGCAAGATCGGGCGGGCTGCGGCCACAGCCACGATTGTGGACGCCGTGCCGGTGGTGGTGGTTCCGCCGCCGCCGGTCGTTGCGGTGATTCCGGCAATTTCCATCGGCAGCGTGATCGTCACCCGGCCGACCACCGGCACCGCCACGGTGACTTTTGTCGTCAGCCTTTCCGCGGCTAGCACCAAGAGCATCACGGTTAATTACTCGACGATCAATGGCACGGCCCTGTCCGGCTCGGACTATACCGCAGCGATTGGCAAGCTGACGTTTGCCCCGGGCGTTACCTCGCAAACGATTACGGTGACCATTCTGGCCAACAGTGCCAAGAAGACCGCGGCAGCCTTCAACATGGCCCTGTCGGTGCCGACGAATGCCACGTTAAAGACCGGTCAGGGAACGTGTACGATCAATAATTCCGTCTTTACAGTCCTGCAGCCTGCAGCCGTGAACCTGGTTTTGGCGCGGAGACTTGTGTAATTTTGCTCTGCCGGTTCTTGCCGTTTCCCAGGGTAGTCGCTGCGCGACAACCCTGGGCTAGAGGACATAACGCCGTTGGCGTAGGAAGAGCACAAAAGCCGTTGGCGTAAAGGGGACATACCTCCGTTGGCGTAGGGAAATGAAGGAACCTGCGGTCGAAGTTTTTCTGCCATCACATACCTTGGTTAAGGTCGGCCATGTCTTGCCTTCAATAGATCTCAATGCTCTTCACCACGCCGCCGCCGGAGGCGTGCGAAGCGTAAAGACATCGGTCCGCGCCGTCCAGTAAATCGCGTGGGGGAAAATTCTTGGGCGCCTGCGCAACCGTGGCCACTCCCACATCGAGCTTCAACCACTCTTGCTGCGTCACGCCGGCCGACATTGCCAGAGCGCGGACCGTGTGAAGCAGTTCGTTGCCCAGTTCAATCGCCTGTTGCCGTTCCGCCCCCGGCAGAATGAGAGCAAAACCGAATTCCGTATGGGGTAGGCAGATTGCTCCGGGATGGTCGAGCTTGGTGCAAACCTTTCCCAACACCTGCTGGAGTGTGGCAATTTCCCGTGGCCCGCACAGAGTCAATAAATCGTCGCCGGCCGAAAGCTTGACCAACAACAGGCTCAGAGGGCGGCGAGCCGGACGGCATAACGCAACGATGCCCGTTAAACGGTCCAATAAGTTGGGTGCTACCGAGCCCGCAGCCGGACGTGTTTTCGCCTGGAACGCGGGAGTCACGGCAACCGTCGGCCGAACCGCGGAAGACCCGGTCGCAGGAGGTCGCGGTTGCTGTCGGGCATCGCTAGGCTCCGCGGACATCTTTGCCTTTGCGGCGGCCGGTTCACATTCGATCGGAGCCGCACACACTTTATTCAGGGCATTGCTCAGCGAATCGAGGTCGCTGGAGAGCCAGTCTTCGTCCGAATCATCATCATGCTCCGGAAAGCGATTCCGCAACAGGTCTTCCGCCGCCTGCGTGGCCACCCCAGCCATTTGCCGATGGGCCTCGGCCAGCACATCGCGATATTCCAGCCCATCGGGAAGGGCCAGCGAGAAAATGTCGGCCAACTCGTTGACCTTCAACTCGATTTCCTGGACCAGCGGCTCCAACTGTTGGTCGAGATGATGGCAATAGTGGCGGCCGGTCTGGAGTAACTCCGCTAGGGCCGAGGTCTGGCCGTCGGCGAACAGCCGGGCAAATAGCTCGCTCAGATGCAAAATTTGGGCCAGCGCAGGTCGGTGCTCGCCCGGCACGGGCTGCCAGGCTACGGCATCGCACAGCGCATCGGGAAACTTCCATTGCCGCAGCAACCGTGCCGAAAGCTCCGTGTGCGAGAACCCCATTGCCCGTTGCTCAATCGCGCCAAGATCCAGGTGATGACTCACTGCCCGATCGAGAAATCGGGCATAGGGCTGTCCTAATTGCTGGAAAAGCAACAACACGCCCAGATCCTGGAACAAACCCGCCAAAAAGGCTTCGTCGCCGGGAATCTGCCACAAACGGTGGCTCAATTCTCGGCCGGCGACCGCCTTCGTCAGCGTATGTTTCCAATACCACAACAGTGTCTTCGATTCGACGTCCAGGAACAGCCCGCTGGGTAAGCTGAATCCCAGCACCAGGAGCTTCAGTGGCTTAAGCCCCAACAGGGCCAATGCCTGGTTGAGGTCCGACACCTCGCGGCTGAGTCCAAAAAGCGAACTATTGACCACGCGGAGGATTCGGCTGGAAATGGCCGGATCGTTCTCGATACACTCCTTCAGGGCACGCGTATCAACGTGGGAGTTCCGCGTCAGTTGCAGAACCTGCATGGCAACGCCGGGCAGGCTATAGAGCTGTCCGGACCGCGTTGCCAGATAGTCTAGGGTTATCGCCGAATCGATCATTGCGGGTTTTGCGATTTAGGCTGAAGATTGCTCGTGCGTCTTAGTAAATGTAGCTTACGGACGCAGCAACCTTATTTCGAGAATCAACCCACAACCCTGCTTTTGGGCTAGCCAGTGAGCGCAACACCCCCGGCGGTTCGTCGCTACCGAGTCGAGCGCCGCCGGAAATGTTTTTTGGCATGAGAATGGAAACTACTTGCGATGCCGAATCTTGGATCGCATACGTCGCTTCTTACGGCCGAGTTTCCGCCGGCCTTTGCCCGTTTTCTTAACTCCCACGCGCCACTCCATCAAAAGTCGTTAGACACTATATAGTATAAACTTACGTCCGTTTCGGCTAGGCATTTTTTGCCTCGCGAACCGGATAGCCCTCTAGTATAACAGCCCTAGCGGCAGTAAGGCAAGAGGGGCCAGGGGACTGGTCGGGAGAATTCCGCTTCCCGCTTTGGATTAAGGCGAGCTAAGGACCGGCGCAGAAATAACTGTCGCAAGAAAAGTAGCAGGCACACTCC
>JBAWVO010000475.1:0-3646 GCA_037147235.1 Planctomycetota bacterium
AGGGGAGTATGCGAAAAATCTTCAGATGGGACAATCCCAATCACGGGCAGTATATCTCGATCGACAACGTCGATCCCCTCCTTGCCGTGCGTCAATGTCGCGTGGTTCCGTGACACCGTCGGGTGGAAAAGGCGCAACGTGGCATCGGAGGATCGCCCAACTTCGACCGGCCTGTCGCCGAGATGCACAAACTCAGGGTCTCGACCTTGTTCATTCATGGTGAGATTCCACACGGATACGAGCTATCGAATTTTGCAGGAATAGCTGATTTCCAGCTTCGGTCGCGTCTTGAAACTGGCCTCGAACAGGATATGGTCTTTAGACAACTGCTCAATCTGCATGATTCCAACGAGATGAGCTGTTTCAACGTAGCCGTCGCTGATGTTGTATTGAAGCGTTCCCCCCGGAGTGAAGCTGCCGATGCGACGAGTAGATGCGTCAGAAGAATTGATCTCGACGTAGCTCCCCGGTTGGATGCCAAGTTTTGCATAGCGTTTCCCATTCTCTTCATGATTGTCTTCGCGGGCGATGATGACCGCACCTTGTGGCACACCGCGCATCGAGGGATCAAAGAAACCCGAGAACTCGCTTCCCTCGACCGTCCATGCCTTGCCAGGCTCAATGTTGACATCGGGCATGGTATGGTAATCCGATAGAGCTGCGGTGTTAGAAACGAAATCTCGCTCCGATGCCGTTAGCGAACAGCCGATCGGCTCGATCGTTTGAACGCCAACCCCGTCAATGAAGGTGATACGGACCTTCTTGCCGGAAAGAGAATCGACCTGTCCGAACGCCTTGGCCTTGCTGTTGGTAATTGCTTGCGCTGCGCTCCCCAAGATGGCTTCGGCAATCGGCTTGGCGGATAGCAATGCCTCTCCAGTCCCGGGTTCCACAAGCCAGTCAAGCACTCCAAGGATCATTTCACCGGGAACCCCAAGCTCAATCGTGACAGATTCCACTTTCGCCAAGAGCTTGACCGTCCGCACCTTCTCGAAATGCCGTACCTCGACTATCTTCTTGCCATCATTGCTTTCGATCGTGCGGCTCGCCGGAATTTCAAATGCGTACGCAAGACTGGTGATCTGCTTCAGACCCCAGTCTCTGTCTTCAACGCTGGCACTGAATCCCCCTTTTGCCAACATATCGTAGGTCTTTCCGACCTGCGCGACTTCCTTGATTCGTTTTTCGTCGCCAACCAGCTTCGGACTCTTAGGAGGTTTGGGGAGGTCTTCCCGATTAACCTGCTGTCCCGGACTCACGACCGTCGGCTCGGGTGCCTTTGGTGTTGGCCCGGTCTTGGGCTCAGATGTTAGCGGCTTCCCATTGGGAGTAGGGGGATCTGGTGGCTCCTTACCTCGCCCTATCAGCAAGACGACTACCAGCACGACCAATGCCAGTAGAATTCCTGCGAGCAGGACAATAACGACCGGGCTTGTGGCCCCCGACCGTCGATTCGGTGAGTGGAATGGATGGCTCATCATGGTTTCTCCTCAAAAGTTAGTAGTTCTAAAGCCCGAGGGCTCTAGTTGGTCGTTTGGTAGAAAGCAGAACTTTGACGCATGCGCGTCGATCAATTGTTTTCATCGCCGTGAATCTTGCACGGCCGCTGTTGCCTTCGCTCCTCAAACTCAAATATCGCGCGGCTCGCACGATGCAAGCCCGACGCACATTAGTTTACCAAGAAACAGGGCGATATTCCACAAGGGAGGGGATGAATCACGTAATTTTGCAGAGGACCGCCGGGCCTCGGTAGCCGATTGCCACTGCGGCCGATCGTGCAAGTTGAGTGTTGCCCGCCCCCGTCTGGGCTTGCCCAGGCGGGGGCAGGACGCTGTGGGTTCGCCAGTAGTGCCCAATCCTCTGCTCCGCTGGGATTAGAGCACCAAGCTGGCGAAACAGATTCTCCTCTTTACCGCTCTCCGATTTCCTCTGCCAAGCCCAACTTTGCATCGCCCTAGCCTCGCGCTCACCAGAATGCCCCCCAGAATGCGTAGATTACGTCACAGGGGATGGCCCACGGGCCGTACTTGGCCTCAGCACCCTTCCTCGAATTCATTTCAAATCAGGCGGATTCTCGGCGAATTCTTGATTCTTCGCCTGCTGCAAACCTCGCTTAACCATCTCAAGGGCACCCTGGTTGTCCCAAATCCAGGCCTCGTTCTCCGGGATGACTTGGGCCTTGATAATCCGCAATTCGGTTGGGCTAACTTGCTCGACCATCACCGTGCTGTTGGCGAAGGCTTTGCCCAGCGCAACGCGTCCCTTGCTGTCTGCGGTCTTGGTTGTCATGCGAATATCTCCATGTCCTCTAGGGCTATTCTACTTCAAAGTGGGCAAGTGGGCTTTTCCCATAATCGACATTCAGGAGCGTCCGCATTGAGCGCGAGGATCCGGTCCGTTTGCTTGGCGGCACTTTGATCAACGGACGGATCGACACCTTCCCCAAGCCTGGTGCCACGCTGCTGGAACCGTGGGATCACGACTCGGCCGACTCCTACGAACGGCTGGAAAGCACGCTTCCTTCGATCCGCCGCTATGCCGTCGTAAAAGTCATTCCGGCCCAAAACGGTGGATTCTGGATCGATTTGGCCGTGTTCAAGGAACTGGAAAATATGCGACAGCCGGAGCATGCCACCGCCGCCATCGCCTTTGCCCTCCGGTGATGGGCTGTTCAACAGATACTCCACACAGAAACACCAATACGCGGTGTGGCCGCCTTGAACCAGCTCCTTCTCGACCGAAACGGCACGATGCGACCGCAGAAAGCGGTTCAAGTCCTCTTCTGCGTCTGCATCACCCGTCGAAGGAATGGAAAATAACTTGTACTGCATTTCGCAAACTACCTATCTTGCCGCGATCCGCCATCGAAATCCTCCAGGGCTATGCCCTGGACCCAGTGTTTTCGGTCGCTGGGGGAGCACCTTGACTCGTGGCTCACTCGCTACGCCTGTGCTTGCCCAGCTCCGTCCCGGCTCCGCTTCGGGACTGCGCTCGGGCTGCGCACCGGCTCCGCTCACTCACCTTGACTAGTCCGCCGGAACTCGGGAGACACGGAAGCCCAGGCTGTTGCTCCGGATCTCAGGCGTGATCCTGTCACGGTGCGCCGACCGGCAGCTCCCGGCGCGGCCGTACCAGCCGCCGCCGCGAAGCACGCGGCCCGAGCCCGTTGTAGGACCACTAGGATCGTCCGCCGGTGACTTCGCATAGTAATCCTCGCCATACCAATCCGCGCACCACTGCCAGGCATTGCCGTGCATGTCGTATAGACCGAAGGCATTCGGTTGAAATGAACCCACCGGCGACGTAAACACGTAGCCGTCGCTGGCTTTGATCGTCCATGTCAAGTCAGGGAACTGCGCCTTGGCCGTCGCGTCGGCCACGTTACCGACCTTTGCCAGCGTCTCAGGGTCATCGCCGCTGGAATACCGTGTGGTCGTCCCGGCACGGCAGGCGTATTCCCACTCGGCCTCCGTCGGCAGTCGGTAAGTCTTCTTCTCCTTCTTGCTCAGCCACTCGCAGAACGCAACTGCGTCGTTCCAGCTTACGTTCACCACCGGGTGCTCGTCGGTCTGCTCAAAACCCGCGTTTCGCCCAGCTATCCCCGGAACAGAAATTGCCGGCGACCAGAGTCGGCACATTTTTGGGA
>JBAWVO010000476.1:0-3643 GCA_037147235.1 Planctomycetota bacterium
CCACCGATCTCCGCAACGAACTGGCCGCATTGCACTTCGACGCCATCAAAATCCGCACCTTTCGCGGAGCGTTGGGGCGAGTACTCGATCCGGCCCAGGGTCTGCCGGTCTACCTGTCCGAGATCCGCGCTGCGGCGAGACAGTTCGCGGCAGCGGCATCCGCATTGTCGGCAACCGAGATGGCTCGCGTCGCTTGGCCTAGCTTGCCCACCCGCGTGCTGGTCGAAGAAATGCAGCAGTGGTGGGACGCCGATCGCTCGGCCTGGTCGCGGCGTGTCCACGGATTCTATCGCGTGATCGGTCAGGGGATCATGCGGCCGGTTCGCGCGGCATGGACCGCAGTGGCCGGCCTCAACGAAGATCCGCTTGCGGCCTTCCAGCGGCATGAGCAAACAGCAGTCGTCGTGGCCATCGAAAAACTCCTCGACGAACTCGGGCGGCTCGCGCTCCTTGGCAATGACGTCTTGCAACCACGCCTACAGCGGATTCTGGGCGGTCAGGCCCGTTCGGAGCTTCTTGCCCGAGTCGAAGCGGCCCATCGATCACTTCCGCCGGTCGATGAGGACTATCGCGCGACGCTGCGAGCGGAGTTGGATGCCTTGAAAGCGAGCTATCCGCGGGTCATGCGATGGTTTCAGACACTCGATCAGGCAATGGCGGTCGCCCGCCCCGCGATCACCGTCACGCTTTGCGTCAGCGGCGGGGTACTGGCCGGCGATCTCGTGGGCCAGGCGGCCATGCATGCTGCCGGTCACATGGCCGGACAAATCGCCGCTGATGCGGCCATTGCCACCGGCATTACCGAGGCCGTTGTCACCACCACCAGTGAAGGTGCTCGCCAGGCCGCAGCACGCCTCTTCGGTCGCTTACAGACTCGTTTCGCACAGAAGCGAGCCACATGGTTAGCCGACTTCGTGGAAAAGCAATTGCTCGGCGATCTCCTCGACGAATTGCGGCAGGGAGCCGCAGTACCGGAATCGATCGAGTTCCGGAAAGTGGAAGCCGCCATGGTGGACGTGGGGTGGGGGGGCCGAGTGAAACGAGTCCCACCCTAAAAATCCGGCTCTCCGCCGGGTTTACGGATAATCCATTTTGCTTCGTTAATTCACCGCGAAATACAAATATGACAACAACGCTGATTCAATTCATGGGCGCCGTCGCGCTCGCCACCACCGTTTACGCCACCGACTTCCATGTTGCTCTTAACGGCAGCGACGCCCAGCCCGGCACGCAGGCAGCCCCGCTCCGCACGATCCAGCGCGCCGCCACTCTTGCGCAACCAGGTGATGTCATCACCGTGCATGAAGGCGTCTATCGCGAGCGCATCAACCCGCCACGCGGCGGTGAGTCCGACGCAAAACGTATCCTCTATCAGGCGGCACCGGGCGAAAAAGTCGAGATCAAAGGTTCGGAAGTCGTGAAGAACTGGGAGAAGGTCCAGGACGATGTCTGGAAAGTCATCATCCCCAATGCGTTTTTCAGCGGGTTCAATCCCTACCGTGACATCATCCAGGGCGACTGGTTCGCGGCCAAGGGCCGCCAACATCACACCGGTGCCGTCTATCTCAATGGTGAGTGGCTGGCCGAGGCGACCCGCCGGGAAAACGTCTTGAAAAGCATCGGGAAAGAACCGACCTGGTTCGGTCAGGTGGACAAGGAGAACACCACGATCTGGGCACGGTTCAGGGGTGCGAATCCCAACGAGCAGACGGTGGAGATCAACGTGCGGCGGACCGTGTTTTATCCGGACAAGCCGGGCAGGAACTACCTCACCGTGCGCGGTTTTACGATGTGCCACGCGGCAACGCCCTGGGCTCCGCCGACCGCCGAGCAGATTGGTTTGATCGGCACTCACTGGAGCAAGGGCTGGATTATCGAGAACAATACAATCAGCCACTCTGCCTGCGTGGGCATCACGCTTGGAAAGTATGGTGATAAATTTGACAACAAGTCGGCCAACTCCGCCGAAGGCTACGTCAAAACCGTCGAACGTGCTCTCCAGAACGGCTGGAACAAGGAGACTATCGGCCACCATATTGTCCGCAACAACACCATCTCCCACTGCGAGCAGGCGGGCATCGTCGGCAGTCTGGGCGCCATCTTCAGTCAGATCACGGGCAATCACATCCACGACACCTGGACAAGGCGGCAATTTGACGGTTGCGAACAGGCGGGGATCAAAATCCATGCCTCCATCGATATGCTCATCAAAAACAACCGGATCCACGGCAACGGCCGCGGAATATGGATGGACTGGATGGCGCAAGGAACGCGGATCACGGCCAACCTGTGCTACGACAACAGTCAGGAAGACCTCTATGTGGAGGTCAATCACGGACCGTTTCTCGTGGATAACAACCTCTTTCTTTCCCCTCGAAGCCTATGGGACATGTCCGAGGGCGGAGCCTTTGTGCATAACCTGATGCTCGGGAAGATCGACAATTGGTATGATATGAGTCGTTTTACTCCCTATCTCAAGCCGCACGCCACGGCCATCGCCGGTTTGGCCATGACCAAGGGCGGAGACAACCGTTACTTCAACAACCTCTTCGTCGGGCAGGGGGCCACCGGCCAGGCACTCGCAAAAACTTCCGATCCCAGAAAAAGCATCACCGGATTTGGTCTGTGGGTCTATGATGCCAGGAATTCTTCGCTGCAAACAGGCGGCAACGTCTATTTTCACGGTGCTCGCCCCTACGCTAAGGAGACAGCCCCGTTGACTCTGGCGGAGGTGGATCCCAAGCCCACGATCACCGAGAAGGACGGCAGGGTCCATCTTCATCTGATTTTGGGACACATGGAGAATACCTCAACTGCGCTGGTGACGACCGAACTTCTCGGAAAAGCCAAAGTGTCGGATTGTGCTTATGAGAATCCGGATGGGTCACCGTTGAAAATTGACACGGACTATTTCGGAAAGAAACGCAGCGAGACCAAGCCCTCGGCGGGGCCTTTTGAAAACCCCGGCAAGGACGTACTCGATCTCGTTATTTCCCCTAACGGCGACAAACCAAGGAATTATTATGGCCTTTCTGTGACTTCCGTCAAGATATGGAGCGGGGTGGGGGCGGTATCCACACCCTTCCCTTCTCACCCAAGAAATAAAAACCGGCTGCCGCGACAGATCCAAGCTCAGGAAAACCCGTCGCAACAGCCGGTAGGGGCGTCAGTGTACTCAGTTGTCGGCGGGCGACTGACTCCCCTCGCCCTGTACTCAGGGAGAGGGGCAGGGGGTGAGGGCAGAACCCACGCCAAACTCTTGTCCATTCCTGTCCCGTAGGGACTTACGATAATAGCCCGGCGATTTATCGCTGGGTTACCGTAGCGCAGAAAACCTTGGAGTCCCATCGGGACGGCTGAACTGCAATCCCCTATCCTTCGGTAATCGGTTAATTCACCGCGAAAGACCGCAAAGTGCGCAATAGAAAGATGCTTGTTCTTTTGCGTTCTCTGCGTGCTTTTGCGGATAATCCTTTTCGTTTGATGCTGGCTATTCTCAATCGTCAACTAAGGTCGAGCGTTTCGGCGGGGTCGGGAGAACCGCGGGGAAATCAAATTCAAAGGTTCAAGGTCCAAGGTTCAAGGTTTCTGACACTATCGGATTCTATGTGTTGGCCTGTTATTACGAGGTTTCTTGGCCAGA
>JBAWVO010000477.1:0-3627 GCA_037147235.1 Planctomycetota bacterium
CTTGGGCAGGCGGGACGCCCGCACCACAATTATCCGCAAACCCGGTGGAGAGCCGGATCATGGAGTATTGGGTACGCTGATCGGGTTGGGCGTTGCACTGAGCAGCGAAAGGACATGCAGGATCCCGTTCAGTTGAGCCATCCGCGGGCCAAAACGATCGACGAACTCATTGAGCATGAATTCGCCTTCCATGAAATTTTCGTAATTGTCGCCGATCTCGCGAGTGAGATTGTCGAGGAACTCGGTTTGAACCTTCCCCAACGCCTCGGCCGCCGCACGACAGTTCCTCGCCAAACGAGGGTTGGCCTGCTTCCATTGGCCGAGTTCATGGGCACGCTGACGATGGGTTGAGCTGACCTGGCCAATCAACTCCTCAAGTAGCTCATTTTGACGGTCCTGGCCCGCCACGAGCTGGTACAACAAACCACCAACTTCCGAGTCACTGGAACGGGTTCCAGCTACCGGCGTGTGATAGGTCGGCTGGCCAACGTCAATCTGACTGAAAAGCGGCGGCCGGCCACGAGATGGGTCTTGTGTCATGCGATCGTTTCCTTCCTCTTCCAGTATAAGCAGAAGTCCATAAACTTGTCGAGGACTCGTCCAAGAATTCTTTGGCAATGCGCGAGACGTGTTAAAGTTGATTCGCCGATCTGCCCGATTCACCATCCGCTGAGAGACTGTTCGGAATGTCGATATTCAGGTCCTATCCTCCGGGAGATGGGTGTTTCATGGCAGTATCTCGCAAATAACTCCGTAGAACGGAATTTATTCCGTCCAAACAAACTGAAGTCCGTTCTACGAAGAAACCATGGAGTGGTTTCTGGCGAGCAAATCCATAGCACCGTAATGGGAAGAAATTTGAACGGGTTATCTTAGAAACTGGTGCTATCAGCCTTGTTAGCTTGAGTAGACTAGGAAGCTTGTGTTATTGAGGGAATTTGCATGGAGTCAGGCAAGAGCAGTTCCAAGCCGGCCATCGGTTTTCTCACGGTGATTGATCACCCTCAGCATGGGTTGTTTGGCGGCTATCTTGTATTGAATCTTGCTGGTCGCCCGCTGGAGTTCCACTGCACGGCACCGATCAAGCCGAACCGTGCCCAGCAGATTCTGTATGGGCCAACACTGGATTCGTTCCTGTACGGCGAGCAGATTGGTTCCACGCTGTTGGGGCACGCCAAGACCAGCCCTTTGGTTGTCTGCACTGATCGCGAGCCGGTTTTGTCGTTGCGCGATCTGGTCGAATTGCCAGTTGCCTTGGTGCTGCCGCCCGGGGAATTGCAACCGAATGAGACCTGTCAGGCTGGAAAGCCTGACGTACCAGGGGTGTTGCGGGTCGATGCGCCGCACGGCCGTGGTCCGCGGTTGATCACCTTTGAGCTGGGTCGAAATCGATTGGCCCTGTCGCAGCAGAAGTGTGACGACCGCAAGCGGTTCTCCGAGCGGCTCGGCGAGGCCGCTGCGTCGCTCGACCTGTGGGAACCTTTCACGCGTATTCGCGAGGCCATCGAAGAAGCCCAGCAGGCAGCGAGATGAACCGTCAGCCGAATAGTGTAGAGGACGTGCTCCAAAGTAGCAGGCACAGTCCCTGTGCCGTCCGCCCTGCGGCCCAAACCGCAGTTTTTCAGAAGCCGGAGGCTTCTGGCGAACGGCAGACGGAGTCTGCCTGCTACCTTGTCGGTCGCGAACCGTCTAGCGAACTCTTTCATTGGGCACCGGCACCGGCGCCGGAGGTGGTTTCTCGCGATTTTTGCTTCACGACGGAAACTCTCATTACCGGCTGGAACCGCGCCCTGAAACGTCCCGTGGCCCTTGAGGTCACAACGGTCCCGTTAAACACCGCCGCACCACGGGCAATCCAGATTCCCATTCGCCGCGCATCGATTCGCGTACGGAGCTTTGATTTCCCTGAGCCGATTGAAACTCCACGCACGGACCAATCGGCACCTGCCGCATCTCCGATCCCGGGGCAAGCCGCGGGCGTTTCACTGAAACTGAGCACCACGCGCATTCGCCCGCCGCAGGACGTGATCAAGCTGGAAGATCGCCTGCAATATCTTCTGCAACCGCCCTTGGAGGCACTGCTCTGTGATCGCGAGTTGGCGATGCCGTTCCAGCCGTTTCCCTTTCAGTTTGAAGGCGTGGCATTCCTCTATCCGCGTCATGCAGCAATCCTGGCCGATGAAATGGGACTGGGAAAAACCATGCAGGCGATCACGACGATCCGCCTCTTGCTCCGTCGCGGTGAGATCCGCAGCATATTGATGGTTTGCCCAAAGCCGCTTGTAACAAACTGGCAGCGAGAATTTCATCTCTGGGCACCCGAAGTGCCTACCTTAACGATCGAAGGCGATCAGACCCGGCGTGCCTGGCAATGGCGGCTGCCGGATGTGCCGCTGCGGATCGCCAATTATGAAGTGGTGATCCGCGACCGCGAAATCCTCGCGCAAGGCGAAGACGACCGGCCGATTTCTTTCGATCTGGTCGTACTCGATGAATCGCAACGGATCAAGAACCGCGGCAGCACCACCAGCGAGGTCGTCCGCGGCTTGTCGCGGCGGCGGAGTTGGGCCTTGACCGGCACGCCTGTGGAAAACAGCGCCGAAGACCTCGTCGGCATCTTCGAGTTCCTTGCGCCGGGCTTCCTTTCGCCCGAAATGAAGCCGCGGAAAATGGGCCACACGATCAGCGATTATGTCTTGCGGCGGACGAAGGAGCAAGTGCTCACTGAGTTGCCGCCCAAAATGTTCCGCGACGCCGATTTGGAACTCACGCCCGAGCAGCGCGAGACCTATCGCCTGGCCGAAGAGGAAGGCATTTTCCGCCTCACCGAGATGGGGGAAGGGGCGACGATCCAGCACGTTTTCGAGCTTGTGTTGCGGCTGAAACAGATTTGCAACTTTGACAGTGCCACGGGGGCCAGTTCAAAACTGGAGCGGCTCGAAGCCGACCTGGAAGAGGTCGCCGGCAGCGGACGCAAGGCGATTGTCTTCAGCCAATGGGTGAGTACGATCAAGCGGCTCTCCAAAGCCCTGCGGCGGTTCGGGCCGCTGGAGTATCACGGCCAGATCCCTTCCTCGCGCCGCGACGGCGTGATTCGCCAGTTCCGCGAAGAGCGTTCGGCCCACGTCATCCTGATGAGCTATGGGGCCGGTGCCGTGGGACTGAACTTGCAGTTCGCCAACTATGTCTTCCTCTTCGACCGCTGGTGGAACCCAGCCGTCGAGGACCAGGCGATCAACCGAGCCCATCGCATCGGCACCAGCGGCCCAACCACGGTCACGCGATTCCTCTCGTTGGACACGATCGAAGAACGGATCGATCACGTGTTGCAGGAGAAGCGAGAGCTTTTCGACACCATCTTTTCCGGTGCCAAGGGGCCTGGCAAGTTGGGTCTCACGCACAATGAGCTGTTTGGGCTGTTCGCGATACCAGGGCGCCGATCGTCTACAATCCGCGCAGCGTGACCTTTGGAGTGCGGCGGCTTGCCGTCGCTTTTCAAAACGGGAGGAGAGCCGGTTGGCCTTTTTCGGCTCTCCGCCGGGTTTGCGGATAATTGTGGTGCTGGCGTCTCGCCTGCCCAAGATGTTGTGGTTGAACCAGGCAGGCGAGATGCCCGCACCACAAACT
>JBAWVO010000478.1:0-3619 GCA_037147235.1 Planctomycetota bacterium
AAACGCATGCTAAACCCCTGGCAGGCCAAGAACTTGCGACAGGTACTTGGGATTCCAGCCTGCCATTCGGCGACGCATGGCGATACTTTCCTTGTCATCAATCTGCTTCAACAGGCTTATGGCGAAGCGTTTCAACCATGCCACATTGTCTGCGGCGCGACGGTCGCGCAGCCGGCTTTCATCTTCACGAAACGTCACATCAAGACACCAGTGAAGTGTATTCTCGATCGCCCAGTGACCTCGCACGGCGCGGGCAAAACGTTTGACACTCATGCGAATGGAACAAATGAAGTAACGGACTTCGCGGGTCACTTTGTCACCCCGGCGGCTTTCGCGAATGGCGACACCGATCGTACGAAGTCCCTTCCAGTTTGAGCGGCCGAGAAGGTCGGCGGGTACCTTGCACTGATAGTAGGTCAGCGTATCGATTCGGCCATGCCCTTCGACGACTTCTTGATGGATGCGAACCGTAGCGTCCATAAAGCCGTTTGCCATTCGGTCGGTGAACCACTTCTCCACCGCTTTGTGGAAATTGCCCTGGTTGCCTTTGAGTGAAAAAATATAGTCACCACCAGCACCGATGATCTGTGCGGCAATGTTCTTCTGACATCCTGCCGCGTCGATCGTGACGATTGCACCAGACACGTCGATATTCTTGATCAGCTCGGGAATTGCCGTGATTTCATTCGATTTTGCCTCCGTCGCCAACTGTCCGAGACTGACGCCGTTCTCGACGGACCACGCACTGACTAGGAACAAGGCTCCCAGTTTGTTCTTGCGATCGTGAGAACGTCGAAGTGCCTTGCCATCAATAGCGATCATCTTCTGCGGACTCGGCATCGTAACCATCGAGCCTTGAGATGCTGGCTCGGTCAGTGCCTTGATCCATGTTTGAAAACAAGTCTGGAACGCTTTCGGTTTGAGCAACGCAAGCAATCGCCCAATCGTGTCATGTGAAGGAATTCCGTTGGGCAGTTCGAGATGTTGCAACAGCCACACCTGATTGGCGAGGGCCCAAATACCGATAGCCTTCGGACCATCGGCACCTGCGATTACGGCACAGATGGAAATAACAATCAAATCGCCGAGCAGGTGCTTTCGATTGATGGTACTACGAGGGTCTTCGAGTGGTCGGAAGTAGTCAAGGATGGATTGGACTTTCGGTACAATGACTTCGGGCATTAGCAATGGCTCCTGAGGGTGATGAAACAACAACACCATTAGAAGCGAAAACCCAAAAAAGCGCAACCTTATCTATATTGCCATACTCACCCAGAGTGCGCGTTTGCCGTGGGCCGAAATGTCTAACGCGGCGACGCTTTGACTTTCAATTTGTGCTGGCTCGTGAGCCTATCCAGCATCATGGTGAGCACGGTGCAAGTCATCCCGAGGTAGGGAACCCTTCGCAGCCGACCGACTCGTCAGCCCACCATTGTAGCGACGCCCAACGTCGTGTCAAAGTACCCTAATTTTTGACTCTCCTTTTTGACTCGTGGCCAATCCATCCACCCGCGACTGCCACCTCGACCGCTAAGACCTTAATAATACATTTAAGATTCGGCAGCGACGGCTAGTTCTTTTCCGTGGGATTGAATTAGAGCGTTTGCCCTCACGGCTTCCAATAAGCGAGTTTGACACGCATTGGGATGAAATGATCGCAAGACCATCGATTGAAACTGCGGCACCGGCTGAAATCGCCATAAAGGCGATGCCCTCTGTGAGTTCCGTAAAGGCACCAAGAAGGGTCGGTCGGGATTTAGATGACTCGGGAGGCGTCGAGATGCCTAGAAGCCCGCCAGATGCTCGCTGAGGGCCCTGGAATGGGATGTGGCGACCAGTGATCGGGTGTGGTAGACGATCGATTTTTCTTTTTCTCGATAGCATAGACTTGCCATTCTGCGCGACCTGAGTAGAATCCAAAGGGGTTCGGTTGGATTTACGGACATGGTGTCCGGGCCAAACCGAGCTTTATTCCCTTATTGGAGGAGATTTTCATGAAGTTTTTTGGATCTTTGCTTGTTGCGGCCGCCATGTTATTGGCGGTCAATGTCGCCTCAGCGAGCGATTGTGGCTGCGGTGGCGCGGCCCGGGCATCGGCACGTGGAGGTCGTGCTGCCCCGACAGTGCCCTGTGCCCCGCAGATGGTTAAGAAAACGATCTTGGTCCCGACAACGGCTAGCGAAGAGCGTACCGTAATCGAGACCCAGTGCGTGGTGGAAACCCGCACGCGTAACGTGACGACTTTTGAGACCGTTCCGGTTACGAAGACCGTGCCTCGGGCCTACACGGCGATGGTTCCCGAGACGCGCACTCGAACTGAGACGTATTGTGTTTCGGTTCCGACGACGCGGGAAGTGACCGAGACCTATCAGGTTCAGGTGCCGACGACGAAGACCGTCGAAACCCAATATACGGTTTGCGTGCCGGTTTGGACTGACAAGACGGAAGAGTACACCGTCAGGGTTCCCTCCTGCGAGACCCGTCAGGGCACGCGTTGCGTGCAGCACTGCGTACCGGTCAAAGAGACCGCCACACGCTGTGTCGATAAGGGACATTGGGAAGAGCGTCAGGTCGCAGTCTCGAACGCTTGCAGTGCTTCTGAGTCCGGGGGCGCTTGCGGCGGCTGCCATTGCCGCCGTCATCGCTGCTGCCACACTTCTTGCAGCAGCAGTTGCGGATGCGGTGGCGAGGCTTCTTGCGGCGGCTGTTCCCCAGCCCCGGCTTGTACTCAGACCGTTCGCAGCTGGGCGCCCAACTGGGTGAATGAGACCCGCGAAGTAACTGTCAACAAGATCGAGACGGTTCAGGAGCCATACACCTACCAAGTGCAGGTCTGCAAGCCTGAGGCTCGCACCCGCATGGTCAAGGTTTGCAACTACCAGAACCAAACCCATACTTGCGCTCGCCAAGTCTGCGAGTATCACTGCGAGAATCGCACTCGCACGAACACGGTCAGCGAGTGCAAAACCGAGCAACGTACCCGTGAGATTGCGTTTACGGTCTGCGTGCCGAAAACTGAGACCCACAATGAGCAGGTCACTGTCAATGAGGTCCGCGAGGTCCAAAAGACCGAGAACTATACCGTGATGGTTCCCCGCACGGTTGAGAAGAAGATTCAGGTGCAGATCTGCAAGATGGTCGAGCAGACCGTCGAAGTGTCTGCTGAGTCTGCGTCGAACTGCGGTTCGACCTCTGGCGATTCCTGCGGTAAGCGCGAGCGTTGCCATCGGGCTCGTCGTTGTGGCTGCGGTTGCTAATCCACTTGATTTCTTTCTGACAAGTATTATCCTTTGTTTTGGAAGGAGGTCGGGCTTTACAACCCCGGCCTCATGATGTGTTTTGCCCAGATGGGCCTCTCCGTCTGGTTCCCTGTTGCTACCTGTGCTTATCGGCCCCCGAAACGGGAAAAAGTGTGCGAAGACCGTCCACCGAGCTTGGAACTGCTACGGCAGGCAATCTTTTGGTGTTCGGTTGGCGTTCCGCCAACTGCTGAAGTGGTACTTCGCCGCACAAAGCATCGGTCTGGCATCCACATGCACCGCATTATAGTTCACTGGCTTGCCTTCCTGCCATGAGTTGCTTAGTAAAGGGTAGCCTACAGAACTTACTTTCTTGACTG
>JBAWVO010000479.1:0-3610 GCA_037147235.1 Planctomycetota bacterium
TTCGGCGAGGGTCTCCTGACCCCGCCGAAACGTCCGACCGAAGGTCTCCCAGTAATTTGGAAACCTTCGGTCGGCGGCGTGGCTCGGTCAGAGACCGGCCACAACAGTTTATTGGAAGACAGTTCGTTAGAAAACAACGCTAGCCGAGAGCGGGAGCTTGGATTAGACTAGGAGTAGATACACGCCTGAAACGATGTAAACTCAACCACCGACAACAGGTAGGATTGTGGCCGTCAGCGAGTCATCTGCTCGACGCTATGCCCTGGACCCGGACGTGCGGCTCATGCTTGAGGTGCGCGACGGTAGTGCTACGGCCTTTGAAGAATTGGTGGTGCGGTATCAGGCCCGCTTGGTGCGCATCTTGGAGCACATGGTCGGTCGCCGGGAGTTGGCGGAAGATCTTGCCCAAGAGGTGTTCCTCCGCGTATATCGTTCTCGTCGGAAGTATGAGCCTTGGGCGAAATTCGCTACTTGGCTCTTTACGATCGCCAACAACGTGGCGTCCAGCGCGCTGCGTGACGGTTCGCGCCGCCCGGAAGTGACGCTCAACGGAAGCGAGAGTGGTCCCTTGGGCGCGCGGCCCATGGACTGGCTCATCCAGGCCAGCAGCAGTGCGATGCCGACGCGGCAAATCGACAAAGCAGAACTCCGCGACGTCGTCCGCATGGCCATGGAATCGCTTGGCCCGCGGCAGCGACTCGCCGTGCTGCTGAATAAGTTTGAAGGCATGAGCTACGCCGACATCGCCAATGCCATGGAACTGTCGCAGCAATCTATCAAGTCGCTGTTGTCGCGGGCACGGGAGAACCTGCGGCAACTGCTGGAACCCTATTTTGAAGAGGGAGCCCTCCCGCGAAAAAACAATAAAATTTCCGATAGCGTCGCGGCAAGCAACGGTCTTGCCACCGACCGTAAAGAGTGACGGTGAAGAGTGAAGGAATCCATGTCCCACGATCCGGCCAACGATGAAACCAAGCTTCGCGAGGAGCTGGTGGCCTATCTCGACGGCGAGCTTGATGGCGAGCAGAGCCGGCGGGTCGAGCAGCGAGCAGCCGTTGAGCCGGATGCTCGCCGCATGCTGGAAGAACTCGACCGCACCTGGCAGATGCTCGATGAGCTCGACGCCCTGCCCACCGGCGAAGACTTCACCTGCACGACCTTGGAGATGGTCGCGCTGGCCGCTGCCGACGATGCCCAGAAGGCCAAGGCCGCGCTGCCGCGGCGGCGTCTGTGGGCAAGGCTTTGGGCAGCCGGAGGACTGGTCGGCGCGGCGGCGACCGGCTTTCTGATCGTAACGAGCCTGATTTCCGACCCGAACGCCCAACTGTTGCAGGATCTGCCGATCCTGGAGAGTTTTGATCCGTACCGCGAGATCGAGGGCATCGATTTTCTGCGGGCCTTGAACGCCGAAAAACTCTTCCCGGAGGATGCCGACGTCTGCCCGGTTACTGTGGAAACGCTCTCCCAACGGCGCCGGCGAGTAGAAAAAATGTCCGCCGAACAACTCGACGAACTGCTCCGTGACGAGCAGCAATTTCGCGCCTTGTCACCCCAGGAGCAGCAACGAATCCGAGACCTCCACGATCGGATCGAAACTGCTTCGGATCGGGACATGCTCCGCGCAACGATGAACCGCTATGACAAGTGGTTCGAGACCCAGCCGCCTTTTCGCCGCGCGATGCTCCTCGATAAGAAGAAGACGTTGAAAGAGCACATCGCGACCGTCAAAGAATTTCTGGCAAAGCAAGATCCCGCCAAAGGGCTTCGCGTGGACGACCAAAATCGTCGGGAACTCGATGAACAACTGGCCAATTTCTTTGAAAGCTCGAGGATCAGCGATGAGGAACGTGATCGACTGATGAGCCTTCCCGGCGACGAAATGTACGACAGCCTAAGCAAACAGTACCGTGCCTATATGGTGAAGCAATCGAAGTCGCCTAAACCGCCTCGTGGCGACCGTCCTCCCGGACAGCACGGCCATCACCCCGGTGCCCCCCGAGGTTCCGACGGCCGGCGTTGGCACGAGAATCGCGACGAAAAGGATCCGCGTGCCGGCAAGGATTCCAAAGGCAATCAAGAGGGGCCCGCCCAGGGGACCGGAAAGCCGGCCGCCAAGAAACCCGCCGCGGAACCGTGGAAGGAGGAATAGCCCAAAAGGCCTTGATCCTGTTGTGGCCGGTCTCCGACCGAGCCGCGCTGCCGACCGAAGGTCTCCAATTACCGGGAGACCTTCGGTCCGACGTTTCGGCAGGGTCAGGAGACCCTCGCCGAACTCGGGTTGCCCTCACCCCCTGCCCCTCTCCCAAAAGGGAGAGGGGGGGGCATCATCTCTTCCCCCACGATCCCCCAGCCCTCATGCCGTGATGCGTTTGCAGGCTCCTCTTCCACCTTCTGCGGAAATAGCCCCACGACGTCGGTCACGTCGATCAGCCCGGCCGGCCGGCCCTCTCCGTCCACTACGGGCAACTCACTGATCTTGCGCTGGGCCATCAGGGCGACGGCCTCCGACATCAGCGAGCCGTGAATGACCTTGAGCGGATGGGAGGTCATCACGGAGTGAATCGGGGCGTCCAAGGCATTGTCGCGACGGTGCTCAAAGAGCCGCGCGAGGTCGCTATCGGTGAAGATGCCGGCCAGATGGCCGTGCGCGTCGACAAGCATTGTCGCCCCGGTCCGCCGCCCCGGTACGCTCACACGGACCAAGACCTGGCGAACGGTTTCCTCCTGGGGGGCAACACGGCATTGCTCCAGCGGTCGCATGTGCTGCTCGACCTTGCTGAGTTTCAGACCAAGATTGCCGGCCGGATGAAGGCGGGCAAAATCCTCGCGGGTAAAGCCCCGCATACGGCTGACGACCAGAGCCAAAGCATCGCCCACGGCCAGCATCGCCGTCGTACTGCTGCTGGGAGCCAGCCCGAGTGGACAGGCCTCTTCCACCGGTCCCAGGTCAAGGACCACTGTGGCCGCACGCGCCAAGGTGCTGGTGGCGCGGCCGGTGATGGCGATGACCGGCACTGCGGCGGCTGCCAGCGGCGGCAGCAGACGGACGATCTCATCGGTCTCGCCGCTTTGCGAAAGCACGAGCACGATGTCGTCGCCATGCACTCGGCCAAAGTCGCCATGCACCGCCTCGGCCGGATGCAGAAAATGACTCCGCGTGCCCGTCGAGGCCAGCGTAGCCATGATCTTCTGTCCAATCAGACCCGCCTTGCCGATGCCGGTCACGAGCGTGTTTCCCCGGCAGTTAAAGAGGTAATCCGCGGCCCGGCAGAACTCCTGGTCCAGCCGCCGTGCGACCTGGGCGATGGTTCGGCTTTCCGTTTGCATGACCTCTCGAGCGAAGCTCAGTTGCTCGAAGGCGGTCCAGCGGAACGCGGCCGCAGTATTTTGGCTGCTCATGATTCGTCGTCCTTGACGTGCCCCGGGGGTTATGGGGTGGTGAATTGTAACCATCCCTGGATAGCGATGCAACGCGGAGTTTTGTAAAGTGTGTGGCAAGATTTTCTGGCAAGCGATTTAGTAAGATGCCCTCCCGCCCCCGCTGGGCTTGCCCCAGCCCAGGTTCGGCGCGGGTCTCCTGACCCCGCCGAAACGCCCGACCGAAGGTCTC
>JBAWVO010000480.1:0-3592 GCA_037147235.1 Planctomycetota bacterium
AAACCAATAATGGCATGGTGAAGATTGAATTTAGCAACTCCAAGGCCCAGGTCGAGGTGAAGGTCGATGGCGAGGTGATCGACATAGTTGGCCTGAAGGAGCCGCTGCGGCTCAAGGTAGGCGAGCACGATCTGCTGGTCACCTCGGGCGATTATCAGTCGGTGAGCAAGTCATTCACCGTGCGGCGGGGCGGGGAAGAGGTTCTGCGAGTGACACTAAAGGCTAAACCCGCTCTTTATGTGGTGGCTGTTGCTCCACCGGAGGCGAAAGTGACCGTGACGGGCAAGGGGGGAAGCATCAATGGTACAGGTGCAAAGCGGACGATCACGGTGGAGGAGCCAGACGGGCAAGCCAAGGTCGTGGTGTCGGCCACGTTGGCTGGATACGAATCGGTCGAGAAAGAATTCCAATCGAAACCGGGCGAGTCGGGTCGCTTGGCGTTACGGCTTGAACCCAAAAGTGCCAAATTTCAGATTACAGTGGAGCCACCGGAGGCCGAGGTGACTGTCAGCGGCAAGGGCGCGACAGTCGCTGGTGAAGGTGCGACGCGGACCCTCACGATTGTCGCGCCGGATGGGCAAGACAAGGTTTTCCTCACTGCGACGATGGCCGGGCATAAGCAGTTGGAGCAGGAGATCCAGCCTAAACCGGGTGAGGCAGGGCGTTTGGCGTTAAAACTGAAGGCGTTGCCGGCAACCTATCAGGTTGAGATTGACCCACCGGATGCCCAGTTGACGGCAGAAGGCAACGGGATTTCTGTAACAGGCCAGGGCGGTAGTCGCACCGTTACTGTAGCAGAACCCGATGGGCCAGGGGATGTGGTACTCAAGGCAACACATCCGCGCTGCGAAGCATTGCTGCATGAGTTTCAGCCGCAGCCGGGCGAGTCACGCTCGCTGACGCTGCGGCTGAGGACGATGGCGAAAGCTCAAGTGGTGGACCTTGGCATCGACGCGAAGCTGGAGATGGTATTGATTTCCGCTGGTTCCTTCACGATGGGCGACGAGATCGAAAAGCCTGCCCACAAGGTGACAATTACGAAGCCGTTTTATCTGGGCAAGTTCGAGGTGACGCAGGAACAGTGGGAGGCCGTTATGGGCAGCAACCCGAGCCACTTCAAGGGCCCGAAGAACCCTGTGGAAACCGTCAGTTGGGACGATTGCCAGAAGTTCCTTGTCAAGCTCAATGCGAAGACAGGCGGTCAAGAGGGCAAGTTCGTATTGCCCACGGAAGCGCAATGGGAATACGCATGTCGAGCCGGAAGCACTGGTAAGTTTTGTTTTGGGGACGATGAGAAACAACTTGGCGAGTACGCATGGTACGATAAGAACTCAGGCGGTAAGACGCATTCAGTAGGCGAGAAGAAACCGAACGCCTGGAGGCTGTACGACATGCACGGGAACGTATGGGAATGGTGCCAGGATTGGCACAGTACTTATGGGGAGAAAGCTTTGGCCGATCCGAGTGGTCTTACAACGGGCTCGCGCCGCGTGCGTCGCGGTGGGTGCTGGTACTTTGGCGGCGGGTGCTGCCAGTCGGCGTTCCGCAACTACGCCGAGCCTGGGTTCCGGTACGACCGCCTGGGCTTGCGTGTCGCCCGAGTTCCGGCGGAAGCAGTTACTGAGACTCGCTTGCCCGAGTCCGCTCTACCGAAAAATCGACCCGTTCCTCCGCAGACCATTGAGGCAGAAAAGCCGCTGAGTTTAGCGAAGACTCAAGTGGTGAATCTAGGTAACGAAGTGAAGCTGGAGTTGCTGCTGATTCCTGCCGGTTCCTTCATGATGGGCGACGATAGCGATGAGCCTGCCCACGCGGTGGCTATTACGAAGCCGTTTTTTCTAGGCAAGTATGAAGTGACGCGGGAGCAGTGGGAAGCGGTGATGGGCAACAACCCGAGCAACTTCAAGAGTCCGAAAAACCCGGTGGAGAGCGTCAGTTGGAACGATTGCCAGAAGTTCCTTGTCAAGCTTAATGCGAAGACCGACGGGCAAGGGGGCAAGTTCGTATTGCCTACGGAGGCGCAATGGGAATACGCCTGCCGAGCTGGAAGCACGGGTAAGTTTTGTTTTGGGGACGACGAAGAGCAACTTGGCGAGTACGCTTGGTACTCCTCAAACTCTGGCAGCAAGACGCATCCTGTAGGCAAGAAGAAGGCGAACGCTTTTGAGCTATATGACATGCACGGGAACGTATGGGAGTGGTGTCAGGATTGGTATGATGCGGAAGCAGTGGACGACCCTAGTGGTCCTACAACAGGCTCGCACCACGTGATTCGCGGCGGTAGCTGGGGCCACGACGCCGGGCTCTGCCGGTCGGCGTACCGTTCGGGGCGCACGCCTGAGAAGCAGTACTGCCTCCTGGGCTTCCGTGTCGCCCGAGTTCCGGCGGACTAGTCAAGTCAAGGTGAGCGAGCGAGCCACGAGTCAATGTGCTCCCGCAGCAAATGAGCCCCCAGGTCCAATGCGTGCGTCTGTTAAGTTTTGGTGTACTCACTGAAAGAAAGGTTTCAGTTCGGGAAGGACTTGCTCACCCGATAGCCTGATTTTCATCTTATTACGAAACCTTTCGCACGATCCTCCCCCACTTCACTCGCTGCATCCCCCAATCCAATTCGGCTACAACAGGCCGCAAGGTCAGTTCGGTGATAATAGCTCGGCCGCTGCACCAGCCCGCAACCCTACTACTTTTTCGACCTAGCGTTATTGCTCAGTGCGATCCTGACGGCCGCCGGATCGAAGCGGAACTCCTTGTCGATCCGAAAAGCCGGGATCTTGCCGGCCTTGGCCGCCTTGACGATCGTCCGCGGATCGCAATCCAGGGCCTCAGCCAGCTCCTTGGTCCCGACGGTCTTGCGGACAGGCGTATGGACAGGCGTACGGACAGGCTCTTGTGACATGACATCATTCTCCTTGTCTTTCGGTGGTTTGTTCTTCTTTCGGCCCATTGCTTCGCATCGCTCACGTTCCCGCCAACATGCCAGACGGTAGACCGGATCGCTGCATGGCGAGCCGATTGCTGAGTCCCATTCTGGTAATGTCTTCCATGGTCGGCGACTCTTCCAAGTCTCGGTATCGGGGCAGATCCACATGCTTGCGAGCCATGGCTTGTGCCCAGTCTCTGAATATGCTCATAGGTTCGGCATCGTGCCGCACCACAAGGGTTCTCGTCTCAGGGGAGTAGCCTGGTTGATCGCCGATCTGCAATCTGCCTGATCCACGAGGATCGTGGACCATGATTCCGTTGCTTCCGATCGGCCGTACTCGGCCACGAAAGAACGGAACTTCCTTCTCCAAGCGGCTTGCCAGCCCCTGGTAGTCCGGCGGCCGGTGTCCGGAGATGGCATTCTTCTCGTCCTCTCGCTTTTCCTGAAGCTCTTCATCGGTCGGTTCAAAGTAATCGTCGTGATTCAGGTTGTCCTTATCCGTGTCGCCGGCGTCGGCCTGCCTTTGCATTTTCTGGAGACGCTCCAGGCGTTTAGGGGTTTGCGTCCAGTCGGTCAGTTCGTCGTCCAGGCCAAGTGCTGGTTGCGACTCCACGGGCTGCGATCCAATCGGTCGGCCGCCGCGATATTCCGGCAGCGGTTCTCCGCGGC
>JBAWVO010000481.1:0-3564 GCA_037147235.1 Planctomycetota bacterium
AAGCCGCACGACCACAACATATAGTGGTCACGCCAGCCAAGGGGATACCCCATTGTGAAGAATTCAATACTGAACATAATGATCGGCTGTGCAAGCATTCAGGGTCAGCATGGGGTCAGGCTTGAAATATCAATTATCGATTTTTCTTTTCCGTTCGCGCTTACCTTGGAGTCGCAGGGCAAGCTCGTTTACAATAGGGAGAATGTTTTGCCAGTCCTTCTGGACCTTCCGATGAATGGCGCTGACAGCCCCTGATCCGAGACAATAGTGTTCACCGATTGCCCGGCCGCTCATGTCGGCTAAGCGACATGCCAACTCCACGGCTACCGCTTTAGCAGGCCCGGTTCGATGCAAGAACTGATCCTCAACGTATCTGCTGTTTTGCCCACTCGCCGAGCGGGGGCGGACGGCACACGGAGTGTGCCTGCTACTTTTCTTGCGACACTTATTGATGCGCCGATCCTAAGTGGTGTGTTGCCCTCCCGGTGCTGGCTATTGCAAAGCACTCGTTTTTCAACGCTCGAGGCAAGAAACGGGGTCGGGTCTCATATCTCATGGGCATGTTCGCCGACGGGCATCCGATCGGAAAATTGCTTTCCAGCAACGGTTCCGCTCCAGCCGCCGGGCCTGCGTTGAAACTGGCCGGAAGGTAGAGCCGGTGCCTTTCCTGTCATGCCGCTGCCGTGCGTCAAGCGTCTTCATGGCCATTTATGGTCATTCCCGGCGCAGCCGGTATTCGGCCCGTGCTTTAGCACGGGTTTTGGGATGACCGTGATCGACCGCCCCCCGCGTCCCGACCGCCTACGGCGGTCGGGACGCGGGGGGAATGGGATGTTTTGGTGTAACCCGTGCTAAAGCACGGGCCGAATACCGCTTCGCGGATAAGGGTCGAGAAGATTCTTCGCCACTGCGGCCTGTGGCAACCCTCGATGCCACGCGCACCACCTGCCGGGATCGGTTGGGTCCACGCCCCGGACGACGAGCCTTCGGAACTCACCTACGTGGATATCGACATCTTCGAGGCGACCTTCTAATTTTCACCGATGACTTCCCCCAGCTCTTGGTGGGGCTCATGGTGCCAATGGCCGCCGCAACCTAGTGAACCCACCCTCCTGCGGGGTTCACCCGGCCACTTCCCCTCCTGCCCTCCCTTAAACCAAGATTTCTGGCAGTTATTACCAAATAGGGAACCTGCCACCCAGCAATTCCGTCTATAATAGATAGTAGGAGTAGGAATACGAGCAGGCTCGGATCAGGGAACCATCATGGTTAGTGGTATCATTTCCACTCGTCCGCAGGCAGAGAGTACCCCGCCGCAGGGGCAATATGAACATTTCATCCAGAAGCGGCTGGAACACACCCGCCGGCAAGTCTGGCTGGTCGATGTAATTTCCGGCCTGATGTTGCTGGCGGTTGCATCTCTGCTCTTCTTTCTGGTCGTGGCCGTACTGGATCATTGGGTCTTTAACCATGGGCTGGGTTTTCTGGTCCGACTGGGACTTTTTGCCCTGTGGATTGGCGGGGCTGGGGCCTTCGTCTGGCGTTTTTTGGTGCCGCCGCTGGCCAATCACATTAATCCGGTCTTCGCCGCGCAGACCATCGAGCAGATCCGCCCGACGCTTAAAAATAGTTTGATCAACTTCCTATTGCTTCGCGCGCACCCACAGGATGTCGCGCCGGTGGTCTATCTCGCGATGGAACACCGTGCGGCGGCCGATCTGCTGAAGGTGCCTGTCGAACATGCCGTTGATCGCGGTCGCGTGGTGCATCTGGCGTGCGTGCTGGCAGCGGTGGTCGGGGTCTTTGCGCTCTATTTGGCCTTCTCGCCGAAAAACCCCTTGGTCTCAGCGGGACGCGTACTCTGGCCATGGTCAAATGTTCCGGCTCCCGCGCGGGTCCATATTGAGGTCAGTCCGGGGGATGCGATCGTCTTCAACGACGACCGCCAAGAAATTTTCGCACAGGTCACCGGTCTCCGCGACGGCGAAGAGGTGACCCTCTTGGTCAGCACGGCCGACCGCCAAGTGGTCGACGATCGCATCGTCATGACCCGTATTGACGACGCAAACCGCTATCGCTGTGAACTGCCGCCGGGCAGTGGCGGTTTTCAGCAAGACACGTTCTATTGCCTCGTCGCGGGCGACGCCACGACACAGAAGTACAAGCTGGAAGTTCAGACTGCGCCCACGATCATCGTCGATCGCATCGACTACCACTTTCCGCCGTACACGGGACAAATTGATCGCACGATCAAGAACCAGGGTGATATCAAGGCCCTGGAAGGTACTCAGGTGACAATCCATGCCACGGCCAACCTGGATATCAAAGAAGCCCGGATTGACTTGAGCTGCGCCGGCCTGCAAACGCTATCCATGAAGACCAACGGCACGAAGGCCATCGGCCAATTCACCCTTGCGCTGGATTCCGACAACGCGGGGAAGGCCCAGCATGACTGCTATCAGATTTTATTCACCGACACCAACGGCCACAGCGTCCGCCGTCCGGTCCGCTATCACATTGACGTCGATCGCGATCTGCCGCCGGACATCGCGATTGTCGAGCCGCATCAGGAAGATGTTGCAGTGGCGGAGGATGGTCAACTGCGGATCCGCGTTCATGCCTTCGATTCCGACTTCGCCTTGCGGCATGTGACGCTCCAGGCAGAACGCGAAGCAGACAAATTGCGTGAGGCCGAGAAATTGGGCCTGCCGGTGCTCCTCGACCGCACTAAGCCGGATAAGGCATGGCCGAAACCGTTCGACGGAGAATATATCTTCCGGCCGGCCGATCTGAAGTTGAAGGCCGGTGACCGCGTGCGTTATTGGGCCACCACGGACGATAACAAGGAACCGCGCCCCAATCATTCCGACACTTCCGATACCTCGCGGCGGATGATCCGCATCGTTGGTGCTGGACAGAGCGGCCAGCAAGATCCGCAGAACCCACCGCAGGGTGCTGATGGTCAGTCACAACCCAATGACCGGAAACCCCAGCCAGGCGACAAGGGAGACGAGTCGCAGCCAGGCCAGGGCGATCCGTCGAACAAAAACGGCTCGGGCTCGCAACCGGTCGATCCCAATTCTGGCCAGAAGGCCGATCCCGACGGACAAAAGACCAAGTCAAACGATCCGCAACAAGGTGACAAAAAAGACCAGGGGCAACTAGGTAACGATCACGGTCCAGGCAAAGAGAAAGCGTCTTCCGATCTGGGCAACGAGCAGAAGAACAGCGAGCCGGATTCCGGCGTGGCCAACAATCAGCCTAATGAGAAGGTTAATTCCGAAACCCAGCAAGCCGACGCAATCAAAAAGATCCTCGAAGATCAAGAGAAGCAAAAAAAGGATCAACAGGACAAACCCGAACAGTCCAGCGGCGAGCAGAAGCAAGATCAGAAGCAAGATCCCAGCCAGAAAGACGATAACAAGCAGGATGGTCAGAAGCAAGACGGTCAGAAGCAGGATGGTCAGAAGCAGGATGGTCAGAAGCAGGATGGTCAGAAGCAGGATGGCCAGAAGCAGGATGGTCAGAAGCAGGATGGTCAGAAGCAGGATGGTCAGAAGCAGG
>JBAWVO010000482.1:0-3564 GCA_037147235.1 Planctomycetota bacterium
AAAACCTCCCATTCTCCCCGCGTCCCGACCGCCTACGGCGGTCGGGACGCGGGGGGCGGTCGATCACGGTCATCCCAAAACCCGTGCTAAAGCACTTGTCGTTACCCACATTACGAGAATGAGTGGTTGCACTGTACGACATGCGGCCATCTCTATGACCCGAATGTTTAGTTTCGGGGATGAGTGACCTGGATCGCTAGCCGAGAAGCTGCGGACGACCGCGATGCGGCAAATTGGCCAGACGGACGGCAACGGCGTGGCAGCCAAGCGGGCGAAGTTTGAATACGACGATAGCAACCGCCTCACGAACCTCTACCGCTACCAGAACTCGACAGAGAGCGATCTGGTAGCCAAAGCTGCCTACGGCCGGGACACTTCGGGCCGGCTGACGAGCCTCACCTATACCGACGCCACCACCATCGACCTGGCCAAGTACCAATGGACCTACGACGCGGCCGACCGCATCAGCCAGATGAAGACGTCGCGCGACGCGGCTACCGGGGACTGGGGAGTGGCCGACTACATTTACGATGCCCGCGGCCAGTTGACCGACACGCAATACACCAACTACGCCGGTACCATGCCCACGGAGGACTATAACTATGATGGCAACGGCAACCGCGCGAACACGGGCTACGCCACCGGCGACGACAACCGAATGACGAGCAGCCCTAACCCTGGTAGCGGCACGTACACCTATTCTTACGACGATCAGGGCAACCGCACGGCGCGGTGGATCGCCGTCAACGACAACAAGGTGTTCGACGGAACCGACAGCGACGGGTTGGTTTATGCGTGGGACGCGGGCGGACGGCTGACGAGCGTGACGTACTACGCCATCGCCGAAGGCAGCGCGGACTGGAAGGTCAGCTACTACTATGACCTCCAGAACCGGCTGGTCGGCCGGGATCTCGATCCAGACGCCAATGAGGTGACGGACAACACCCAGCGTAAGCGGTTCGTTTACGATGGCGACCAGGTGGTATTGGAGTTCGACAAGACGGGCAGCGGCGACATCACCAATGCCAACCTCTCGCACCGATACCTGTGGGGGGTGGCTGTCGATCAGCTTTTGGCCGACGAGAATCTGGGTACGCTGAGAGTCGACTGGACGCTGGGAGACCACATCAATTCGGTTCGCGACGTGGCGACCTACGGCAGTGGGACGACGACACTGGTCGATCATCGAGCCTACGACGCCTTCGGCAACGTGAAGATCCACGCTGGCGCGGTGGATCTGTTGTTCCAGTTCACCGGCCGGATGCACGACGAAAAGACCGGCTTGCAGAATAACCTCAACAGGTGGTATGATGCAAGCGTTGGAAAGTGGCTGAGCGAAGACCCCTTGGGCTTCGGGGCCGGGGATGCGAACCTTTACCGATACTGCGGGAACGGGCCGACGAATGGGGTGGACCCAAGCGGGATGGCGAAAATGGTTGAAACGGGCGTCAAGGGTATCAAGTTCTTTATTGAATGGTGGCCGGAAAAAGGCACGGGCGAAATCAAGATCCTCACGAAAGCCGGTGGGGAACTTGCAATTGCCAAGTATATCAAGTCCAAAGGTATCGTCTCAATTGTCAAACGGCATGGAGGAGACATCCTACCGGGTGTCGCACGAAGTGTTCTCAAGAAGATTTCTGACCACTTTGCAACGCAAATGGATAGAGTTGTTGAGCGTGTCGGAGGAGAATGGGGGGCGACGCAACTTACAAACGCCGGAACATCCGGTCTTCGAAAAGGACTTGCGCGGGCTGGAGGTGCTGTAGCCAAAGGATGCGGCGAAGCTCTTGGTGTTGTTTTGATTTTCTTTGAACTCGAAAATACTGCAGGTGCGGCGGAATATCATCCGACAGCGACAATGACAATTCCTGTTGATCCTAGAGAATTGGGGTTGTCAGACGAGGATCTGGAATCGCTTTCCGTTGCAGCGGAAGAAGAAGACAGAGAAGCGAAGCGACTTCGCAGGGAGGAGTACTTTGCGACGGGGAACTTTGGTGGTGGCTCGGCTGCAGAATTGGACGAGTTAGATGCAGAAAAAGCTAGGATCAAAGCGAGACAGGAACGGTGCTCCGAGATTGAGAGAATATTGCGATATGGGCAGAATCAAGCTGGTAAATGACGTACGAGACAATTCGGTCGAAAGCATCCTGCGACTACTCGTGTCATCGCGAACCGAAAGTCGTGATAAAGGACGTCGCATATTGGTCGATAGGTCATCGCGGATTTGCGTTGGCGACATAATCGATTATCTCAGAGAGGGCAACGTAGAATTCCGTCGAGGCGCTATAGTCGCTATTAGCGAAATCCGTTTGTCCAAAAAAGATAAAGCAACGGTCTTGCGCATGGCATCGAATGACGCTGATGTGTGGGTTCGATATCACTTCTGCTACGCAATCCCGCATTTATGTTCACGAGTCACCCCCAGAATACGGGGAATATTGGCAAGGTTTCTTAACGATGCCTCTTGGCACGTTAGATACGCTGCCTTAGAAGTGATGGAGAATTTGAGTATAACCGATCATCGCTTTTGCGAAGCCGCTGTTAGAGCATTGAAAGATTCACAATGGAATGTACGCTGTGCAGCCGCACGCGCAGTCACGTTATGCATGTGCTCATACTCCCCGGCAATCGAAGCTTTGGGCAATGCGACGAAAGACAGTAACTGTTGCGTGCGCGCTTCTGTCACCGAAGCTATGGGTAGTGCGGGACGACAATCCGGTCTTAATGCGATTGTTGAGTTGCTCACAAGGATGATTAGCGATCCAGATGTTGAGGTGCAGATTAAGGCTTTCTCAGCAGCAGCGCAGTTCCTCAAGGAACTTGCGTCAATTACATCGGCACTTCGTCGCGTTCTCAAAGGCAAAGAAGAAAAGGGGCCAAGAAAAGGGGTCGGGAGTCTTTGATCTTGGGGAAGAAAAGGTAACAGTTTAGATTTCCACCCCTGTGTCGGGTAAACCGAGGTAGCGATCGCACGTTGACCATAGGACGTCACGTGGTGGATTGCCGCCAAAGCCGGGTAAGATGTCTCCATTCCGCAGTTCGGCTTGAAGATCGGACGTGCGCCGGCACCACAACATGAGGATCGCCAACGGTTTTTCAACTTCGGCGCAACAGCGAACCTTGGATCAACTCCAAGACTTGATCGGAGAAGATCGCGATGGGCACACGTTCTTTTTGGGAACTAGCCAGACGAGTTGGCCGGAACGCCCCGGGCGGACCTGCAGGCAATGCGTGAAGCCTGCTTAGCGCTCTTCATGGTCGTGCATACATGGCACGCCGCGCTTGGTTTGACGACATCGTAAAGAGCGCCACGAGAAACTTCATCACGCTCTTGCCTTGACGTTTAGGGATAGGAAAATTGATTTTCTGAAGCTCTGATTCTAGCCAGTGCATATTAGTAAGACAAGGGGGGCCATGCGGGGAGTGCGGCAATTGCCGCACTCCCCGCATGGCCCCCCACCGCTCCACGGTTGAAGTCTCTTGAGCGAAGATTCCTGCCGGTCATACTGCATTCTGGTGGAGAAATTATGGCTCGTCTGGGGGTGCCGCCCACAGTATGCGCGT
>JBAWVO010000483.1:0-3554 GCA_037147235.1 Planctomycetota bacterium
CACGGAGTGTGCCTGCTACTTTTCTTGCGACACTTATTGATGCGCCGATCCTAAGGAGTGCGAGTGTGTGTTTCATGGTGTTGGTTTTGGGTGGTGCTTCACGTAAGGGGAAGGCGTTCCCCTGGAGCCTTCGATCACGAAGACGTTAGGTCTGGAGAAGTTGGCCAGGTTACTGAACTTCAGCGTCTTGTCAAAAGTTAAGTGGAGATTGATTCCTTGCCGCGCCGCAAGGGCCGCAAAGGTATTCCAGGTTTCGTCCCTTTGCTGGATGTATTTCTCCTTGTTCCTCATAGCGCCCTCATCCTGAATGCGGATAATCAGATCCTTTGCGCCAAGTGTCTTCATCTTGTCGATGATCTCCGCGTAAAGTTTCATGCCCGAGTCGTAATTGGGGATGTGGGGATAAAAGGCAATGCGAGCAAAGTGAATCTGATCCGGTCGCATATCCACGATGACCTTAATATCCAATCCTGCCAGGACGGCCATATCCTCGGCGAGGGCCACGGATGTCTTGGACAAGAGATAAGTCGAGTCTATCTTGAGATATTTGAATCTTCCCAGCTCGGTCCGGTTACACCCGATGAAGTCCTTGAGACGGAAAAGGCCCGGGCCAGCGTCGCAGACATCGTCGCGTAAGCCTTCTACTGCTAAGAGAGTGCCTTCCAATCCGGCCGGGACACGCTTTCCTCGGAGGGCCGGCACATCCTGGCGTAAGGCGAAATGGCACAGATCACAGTATAGATCTTCTTCGCTCCTGTAGTAGAGATCGAGGATGTTCAGGATCGCCTTGGCAACAAAGGTTTGGCCTTTTTGGGACAGCCGATTCACCGCGGATGGGGCTAGCAAATGTACGCCAGCGCGCGCAGCCGATGTTTCCGTATCCCGGGAGGGTGAGGCGATGATCAGATCCTTGGGGGCCCGCTTCAAAAGGGAGAGTTTGGCGATGACACGAGCCGCCTGTACACCGTCGATTCCACTCCCGTCCACGGCGACGCGCACGCCGCGCCGATCCAGCCAATGGGCCTGCTCCACGATCCATCTATCATCCACCGACAGCAGGGCGTCGGCGTCGACTTTGATCCCATCAAACCATTGGAAGAACGATGGCATTCCCTGGAGGTAGTGGCGAATGTCTTCCAGTCCGGCTACTGCAAGCACCCGATTGGCTGGACGACTTGGATAGCGAATGGCCGGAAGTTCCTTGACCCCGTTCTCTTGCACCCGAATTCGGAACAGGCGAACGTCCCGACCCTCAATATGTTGGTCATCGGACAATCCATAATCCAGGGGAAGAGCAGGGGACTCGCGCAAACCGGGGGGCGCATACGCCGCTCCCTTCGCGGCGGATTTCAACTCAGCTTTGCCGTCATCGAGTTTGATTTCTTCAAGCGAAGTGGTCGCGCCGATGTGGGACGTGATATGGAATGGTTCGCTGGTCAGTTTGTCGTTGAAAAGGCCAAGAATGTATTCGCCTCCTTGCGGCCTGGTCACCACATAATGGAGGTTCTCATTATTCACGGAAAACAGGGTCTGCCTAGCAGCCTCGTCGGCTAAGAGCTGACGCGCGTGCATCAGCAGTTTGTGGGGCAGGTCTTTTATAATCTGGTCAACTTGCCACCGCACGGAGGAGGGTGGAAGATATTCGGTCTGGTTGAGACCGTAGTCGCTGAGGACCAGCACCAGCCCTCCCAGACACTCGACGATCAGCGGCTTGCCGCCCACGGTGGCGAGAACTTTCATGCCCAGTTTTTTCGTATCCAGGTCAACACGGAGCGGCTCGATCAGGAAGTCGGCTGATTCGGTAAGGGTCCGGTCGCCGTAGGTGATGGCGGCACCCTGCACAATGAAGGTTGGCGATTGGTCGGCAAACCACTCGGGAAACATGCTGCGAGCAGCCGCCCCGAAAAGGACAACCCGCCCCCGGTTGTTAGTGATGTGCGACAGCAGCTTTTCTCGGATGATGGAAGGCGACTCCGGCGGGATGCCACCCCAGACGAGCAATCCGTATTGGGCAATCGCCTCCTTGCGCACGTCGCTCAGGAGCAGGTCGACACTGTTGCCGTAGGGCGTGATGCACAGGGCGAAGTCCTCTCTCGTGGCTTTCTTAACATCCATCCCACCTTGAATGTAGTGTGGATAAAAGAAATCCATGAGCCCGTGCATCTGATAATCTCCCGCTGTGTAGGGGGAGTCCCCGATAATCTTAAAATCGATGCCGCCTCCTTCTCGATTGGGTGCGTCTACGCGTAAGTGCGGTGAATCCCAGGGATTCGCAAACTCACGGATGATCGCAATCGGAGTCTGTACCGGACCGGTTTTTCCGAAATCGGAGATAAACTTGGCTGACTTGGCCGTGAAACTGCTCAAGGGAGAGGGAATATCTTGCTTTGGGATTCTGATAAACTCCCCTGCCTCCCACCGGAAAAAGCGGGCGCCATTCAACCAGGTGAGGTAGAGCCACTGCCTGCATAGGGCATAGCTCTTGGGATAGTTAGGCTCTTGCACGAAGGGAATTACAGCATAATTGGGCGCTTCCAAGTTTGCCGAAACTGCATTGGCATTCGTTACCACCAAGCTGACTTGGCCCGAATACTGTGCGCCAAAGGGATAGGGATATTGCCGGGATGCCGAGCGCGATGCCACCAGGTTAATGACAGGGGTTTGGCCGCCCCGGTTGAACAGTTGAGCACAGCCCATGCTTAAGCCGCGTTCCGAGGCCGCATAGTGAATGCCATAGCTGCCATTATATTCCAGCATCATATACGGGACAGTAGAACGCTTGAGAAGTGCCTCGTTCCAATCAAAGAAAGCGGTGGGAAACACTCTTCCTCCAGGCCCCACTGGAACCCGGCCGTAGTTGTGCCTGTAGAACCACGAAAACCCGATGTCGTACTCGGCGACATTACCTCCTCCAAAAATGACATTAGGATACTTCTTCAGGAAGGCCTGAACCACCGCTGGGTCATAGGCAGGAAAATAGCCGGTATCTGTTTCGACCTGGTCGATATTAGATAGCAATGCGAATTGAATCACCGGGATGACGGGGCTATCCAGAATAGCCGCTATCTTGACCTTTGGAATAGGGTTCTGGAAGTATTGATCCTCATGCAAATAAAACCTGAAGTTGACGCCTAGATCGTGTCGTAATTTTAGATATAGGCCGTAATACTTTGAAACCATCTGGGGCCGGTCGCCAAAGAAAGGCCAGGTGAACTGCGGGGCTCCAGAGTAGGCGTTCTCCGGATCGTCCCCCACGTCGATCTGATGGGACGTCACGGGAATCTTCTGGGCCGTGACTTCGCCTGCGTGTCCACTAATTGACTGGATCAGCAGCAGGGCAGTGGTGAAGCCTACGAGACTGCATCTTGTTGTTCCATTCATCAAGGGAATGTTCCTTCGCATGTAAATGAGTAAGGGGGCTCTTGGCATCCGGCCGATTCACAAGCCCCCATTATTATAGTGGCGAAGGACACCGTGTTACAAATGGTTGGTTTCATGATGTGTGGCAAGATTCTCTGGCAGACGGACGCCACCGTGGCACGGGCATCTTGCCC
>JBAWVO010000484.1:0-3535 GCA_037147235.1 Planctomycetota bacterium
CCGGCAGGAAACCCTTTCGCGGATCGAAACCGGAAGGCACACGGCCAGTGAGAAACCGGTCGATAAGGTCATGCGAGCGATCGAGGCCGAGCGGCGGCGGACGCGAGCCAAGAGTTGAAGTTGAAGGTGCAGCATTCAACCGCGAAGCGGTTATACAGCATAGCCCAGGGTCGCGAAGCGCACCCTGGGATGCGAAGCACCCGCACCCAGCACCCCGAAGGTATGTTGGGGTCAGGCTGGCATTCACCACTTTACGCGACAAACTGGTGAACGGCGACCTGACCCCGACACTAAGCAAGCCCCCGCCAGGCATTGGGTCAGGCCGGTAGGTCGCGGAAGCCTTGGAGGTTCGCGGGTGAATAAGGTTCTTTTCGGTCATGGTGACAGCCAATCCTCAGAGTCACGCGCGATCCAATTTTTGCAGGGCGTCGTCCAAATCAATCAAATCGCCACGTTCCGCCTCGGCCATGCTCTGAAGCAACGACGCCGGTATGTCCGCCTCCGCTAAGGCGCTCAGTTTCTCAAGTAGCGCGAGCTGTTCCTGCTTCGGTAACATTTCGATCTCGTGCCACAGTTCAATTGTGCTCATTGACGCCAATTATCCTAGAAAGCTTGCTCGCCTAAAACCATGTCAGTTATAGCAGAAAAACCCGCCTCATGTCGGGGGCAGGCCGGCAGTTCGGGTCTCATTTCGTTTGCAAAGTCGCTTGAGCCTTGCTAATCTGATGCCAAGACGACCTCGCGTAGCAACTTGCGGGTATGTGTACCATGCGCTCATTGGCACGTGGTGAGCGAAGGGTTGGACTACGTGAATCACCTTGAGACGGAAGCGGAATTGAAGTCCCTGCGACACAGTGCGTGGGGCGGTATGCCGTTTGGAAATACGGTTTGGCAGCAGACGACGGCGAAACGGTTAGGACTGGAATCGACCTTGCGCTTCCCAGGGCACCTCAGATCAACGAAATCCAAGAAATGAGACCCGAGCCCATTTCCCCATTTCAGGAGACCCGCGCCAAACACTGCCAAAGAAATTCACCGCGAAAGACCGCAAAGTGCGCGATAGAAAGAATGTCTGTTCTTTTGCGTTCTCTGCGTTCTTTTGCGGATAATTCATTCCCCTCGTTGTAGCCGGTCCCCGACCGAGCCACGCCGTTGACCAAAGGTCTCCCATTTACCAGGAGACCTTCGGTCCGACATTTCGGCGGGGTCAGGAGACCCGCGCCGAACAGGGTCAGGAGACCCGCGCCGAACAGGGGGCCTATTCTTCGATGTCGTGAAACTCGGTTCGCCAGTGCGTCACGGTGACCTTGTCCTCGATATAGGTTTCCGAAACGGTGCCGCGATAAACCTTCAGCACCTCCAGCACGGCCTTGGCATGTTGACGCGCCATCTTGGCATCTTGGGGCGAGAGTTGCGCCGTACCCTTGTCCAGGGCCAGTTCAACCCAGGGGGTCAGTGCGTCCACAAAGGCGGCGAAGTCCAGCCCGCCGACGGCGGCCAACGGCCGATCGGTCGGCAACGACATGCCGGCGATCTTCGGTTCCGTCTCGCTGAGCAGGCGTAGCGTGTGCTTGCCGGAAAGCGAGAGCACGGCCACCTTCTCCGACAGTCCGGCATTGGGTAACACGCGGGTATCAACCCCCCACTCCGTCGGCAAGGGGTAGCCATGGACCATGCCTTGGCGGAGGTTGTAGACCTTGGGACGAGGAATTTTGAAATCCTTGGGAACCTCGCTCTTCTCGATCCCCTTCAAAACTTCGACGAAATCATCGGCCACGGCATAGTACTCCGCAAACGCCCGCTTGAGCTTGGCTGCATCGCTGACTCCGACGACAATCGCCGGCTCGATCATCGGCAATGGCTGTTCCGTCGGCGGCAGGGCCTTGATGAACTGTAGGCTGGTGAATTTGGCGTCGATCACCAGGCCGCCTTGGCCGTCGGCCAGGGCGGGAATCAGCAGGTTCCGCGTGGCCTTATCGAGCCGGCCCAACAGCGGCTTCACTTGGGCGAAGACCTTGTCGAACTCGGCACGCTCCTTCGCTTTCAATTGCGGCAGGCCGTACTCCTCAGCATAACGATAGCCGATGCCGACCCACTTCACCAGCAGATCGTAGCCTTCGGGCGAGACCTTGCTCCGGCCAACCAGCACGGCGATGGGGTTGCCGCCGATGTGCTTGAGCAGATCCAACGGTTTGGACGAATCCAACTCGGGATGCTCGCTCCAATCGTAGGCATAGCTTTCCAGACCGCTATCCGTGAGAAAGCCGATCGACGACGCGGCACCCACCTCGGGAATGAGTGTTTTGAGGTCCGCAGCCACATCGGCAGCGTCTTTCGCGATTTCCTCGCGGAGCTTGTCCGGGACCGGCAGCGACGGCAGGAGGGTCTTGACGGTTCGCAGCAGGTTATCGATGCCGCCCTTGGTCTGGCTGAAGTGCTGACTCAACGTCTTGCTTAGGTAGCTGGCCGAGCAGATCCGCTTATCGGCGAACTTGGCCACGGCAGCCAGTTCCGGCAGCGAACGCAGCGACATGCCGTTACCCAGCCGGGCTAACACATCGGTCGAAGGGCCGATTGCCAATAGCAGGTAATCGTCGCGCAGACCCAGCGAGATGACCAAGGTGGTCTTCTTCAAGTGTTCGATCAGCTTATCGCCGTCGTCCGGAGTCGCGGCCAGGGAGCGGATCTTTTCCACAACCCCCGGATCCCAAGGGGCCATTGCACCGTCCAAGGTGAAAGTGAGGTACGAATACCCGCCGATGGTCGTCCGCTTCAGGCGGTTCCGCAGCAAGGGCGGCGCCTGGGTGAGGGCCATTTTTAGGTTCCGTTCGAGATGATCCAACTGCTCCTTCGCGAGGGCCTTGTCTTTGACCTTGTCGCCGATGACCAACTCGGGGAACTTGATGAGATCGATCTTGTTGATGAGAGCGCGGACGAAGGCGCGGCCCTGGATTTCTTCCATGCGTGTTCCGCGAGCTTCGCCGCTGATGCCCGCCATGAAGGGACCACCAAAGAGTACATCGCCGTAGATGCCTTGCAGGAGTTCTATCGCCTGATTGAAGCCCGGTCCGCCGTAAACGAAGACCTCGTTGGAGAAAAGGTTCGCCAGGAAAGCCAGCGATTTTTTGACTTCCGGATCGCGGCGGGCGGCCTCGAACTGGCCGACGGGCGAATCGGGATTGGCGGCCTGCATTTGATAGAGGCCAAGGCCCATCTGCACGTAAGGCAATGCCTTGAGTTTCGCGAAGGCATTGCTGTTGACAATAGCGTCGAGTTGCTCCTGGTTGCGGAGCATGACCGCGTAGAAGGCGGCGTCGGCCGGCACGATATCCAAGGACGGCACCGGTTTGGCGGCCAGTGCAGGCACTTGCACCGTCGCGGCCAGTAGGAACGCGACAACGGCCAACAGGCCGCTTCGTAGAACGGAATTCATTCCGTTACCATTGAGCATGTTCATCGTGAAGTCTCCTGGGAAAATGGGGCTCTTCGCCAAGTTTGTGGTGCGGGCGTCTCGCCTGCCTAGTTCAACCACAAC
>JBAWVO010000485.1:0-3513 GCA_037147235.1 Planctomycetota bacterium
CCTCAAACAAGCCGCTTAAATCAGCACCTCCGGGAATCATGCAAAGCTATTTAGGTTATTCGGCTGCTCTGATCTCGCTGAGGAGCTTCTTGCACAGTATAAGAAGGCGTTCCTTACTTTTGCCGCGGCTCTTTTCGGCGAGCTTGGTACAGTGGTCGACTAGCTCAACAAACAGGCGTCGTGCCTCTTCGATCGCCGTCAAGGCTTCCGCAATGGTCTGCGGCAATGCCCGCTTTCTGCCGCAACTATGGTGCCGCAGCGTGATCTTGCGTCGTTGCAATTCCCGAAAGATCCTACCACCACTCCAGCGATTGATAATCGCCTCGCGCTGAAATTCAGCACGTGGTTTCTTATCTTTGACGGCAACGAGACGACCAACAAGCGATAGTCCAAAAGCCCGCGAATGCTCACGGCACATGTCGCATAGCTCTTGCAGGTCTTTTTTGCTGTATTCAGTCGCGAATTGACGCAGCTTACGGAGGACGGCGGTAGTGCGGCCGAAGACTACGGCCGCTTGGTCGATCTCTCCCCGTCCAGCACGATCTCCGTACTGTTTCAGGAGTGCAAGTCCCTCTTCGTGACCCCTCTTGAGGTCTGCGATTGCAGCCAGCACGGCCGGCAATGGATCTTCTTTTGGTTTGTCTTTTGCCATTTTGTCCTGCCCTTCCGTCGCCCGTTGTATCGTTCTGTTCGGTCAGTTTTTGCTGAAGTTCGGTGACTAGCTGGTGCCGACCTTGCTTATTCTGTGTTTGTCGCTCCACAAGCATACCCCAAAATTACTGCAATTGTGAGATGCCCTGCTGGATGCCCCTAGAATGCCCCAGGATCGCACGAAATCGCCAGAGGGCACTACGACAGCCTGGAGGGCATTATGAGACACCAATGGCCTTCATGCGAATTAAATACGGATTTCGATGTGTCAAAATCCGAATTTACTGACTAATCTTGCTTTTCGTGGCAAATACCTTTGCTCGACGGCGGGACGGAACACACGAGGCCGCCACAGCTAGCCAGAACCCGCGTTGGCCTTCGTTCGTGTTGCCCCGGGTGGTTTGCGCTAGATCTTGCGAGCCAACAGGCCGACTACCAATCCGATCCGCGCGAACCCCAGGGATCATACACTGCCTCAAAAGCGATTATTTCTGAGCCGTGTTTTTCAACAGCGACCTTTCCAAACTAACATGCTCTTCGATATAATCTGTTTAGTTGCTCTAAAACCGGTTTTAGGAAAGACGCATTGTCCACCTCAGACCGCTTTTGAGAATTAAGACATTCAGCCATTGTCAACCTTCCGGCATATAGCGAGATTCACTATTGGGCACTCGCGACGTCTGGGAGTTGACTAACAAACACGAAAAATGAGGAATTTATCATGAAGCGAAGAGAAAAAGTGGGCGATAGCCCCGAAACCCTCATGAAGAACATGCCGAGCGAGTTGAAGCAACTCGGTGACGCGATCAAGAACCACCTACTGAAGCAGAGCCGCGGTGACTTGTATATCGCATACGCGATAGGCGAGCTTGTCAATACGGCGATCAATAACGAGGGGATCTACGGATCTGATGCGGTGCGGCAACTGGCACAATACGTCGCTGTGCCGCTGGGAGAACGTGCTCTCCTCGACATGGCACAGGTGGCACGCTCCTTTAAGTGGACATTCCTCAAGGGCGAAATCGTCAAACCCATGGTGAATGGGCAGTTCTTGGCCTGGCGCCACTTTCTGCTCGTATCACGTATCGCAAGCCCCAAAAAGCTGACAAGCCTTCTGGCGCGAATCCGCGCAGAGAACCTCAGCCTTGGTGAACTGCAAGACGTGATCTCGGCCGCCTTTGAGACCCGCCACACGCGGTCCGGTGGACGCAAGCTCAAGAGTCCCAGTTCGCCCGAAGCTGGCCTGTCACGACTGGCGAAGAACGCTCATCAGTTCGTCAAATTCGAGGCGATTCTCAATGAGGCGGTGTTCAGCAAGCTGGAGGAAGCATCCAGCGGCGATTTAGACGACTGCATGTTGTATGCAATCGAATCGGCTGAGAAAGCCACCGCCACCGCCGTGAAGTCCATGCAGCATGTGCTGGAACGACTTTTAGCGGCCAAAGCCCGCGTAACGCAACTTCTGTCTGAAGAGGAAATCGAACAGGATGAGACAGACATTGCGGAGGACGACGAACAAAATGACTACGAAGAGGCGGACGAGGATGAAGTATCGGCCGATTTGCAGACAGCTTAAACGGGGAGTGCCATTAAAAATGTTTTCAGCCGGCTTTGAAATCATTCCCCCAGACAATGACCGGCATAAACTACCAGCACAATACTTATGAGTGAGGAAATTCCAGTGACACAGAACATAAAAACATCAGAGAGATTTCGGCGGGCATTATTTAACGAAATGCTGCCAGGGACGCAGGCGGCCACGGTGGTGTTTGACAGGAATAGGCGACGATTTCATCGTGGTAAGACCCTGATTCACTTCGACGTCGGGAAGGAAATCCTGTCTGTTCTCGCGGACCCGAGTACCTACGGGGCGGACGCCCTTGGCCAGATTGCCGAGTACCTCGGCATGGAAGTCGAACGCCTCTACGCATTCAGAGACGTTGCAGAGGCGTTCGATCGCGGCTTAATTGAGAGGGAGTGCCAGATACCAATGGGGTGTGGCCGATTTCTCGACATTGTCTTTTTCGCTGAGTTGGTGCCGCTGCGGGATGACGATGAACAATTCGCGCTAGTCTTGCAGCGCATCCGTGATGAAGACCTTTCTCTTATTGCCACCCGCAGGTTGGTCCGGCGGGTACTCTTGGGGCACCGCCTGACAAAACAGGATGCTTGACCGATGATTTGTCGCGATAAAGCTCTCTGGTCTCTACGTCCTATGTGTGATCGTGGGACGTACAAACCATTGAAGCCTGAAAATGTTTTCAAGAAATCGACAGGCGGACGGTATTCTGGAATCAAGCCATCCAATAGCGCGAAAGAGCGACCAGCCTTTGTTATGGCCGATCACACACCTATTTTTTTGAAAGGACGTTTTTATGAAAATGGTTCCCAGCATCGTGACGTTATCGCCCGAATTCCCAATGTGGAAAGTGGATCCGTTTCACCCGGTCGATTGGCGCGCTCAAGACGCCGGACAACTATTGACAGGTAGTTCAGCCCGTTGGGCCGGCGCCAATGATCCGGACGTTGAAGAATACGCCCGACATCTGCGATCGCTTTCCGCTGGCGAGGCCACCGCAACTCAAGCCTTATCGGCACCGCGTCGGGCGGTAATCAGTGCGGCTCATCAGCTCGCCCAGCAAGATGACCCGGTACGTTGGCTGGTTGAAGCCGCCATCTTGGCCGGCGAGTCCGACGAGCAGGTTGCCGCCCGTTGTGCGCTCGATCCGGCAGTAATCGCAGTATTCGAGCGACTTTTCTTCGCGGTCAGGGAATCATTGAAAGCTACAGGTTGGGTTCTAACTCAGGCTTTGACGCTCACCTAAATTGACCGGTTTTTGCTCAGCTAAACAGGGCTACTAC
>JBAWVO010000486.1:0-3502 GCA_037147235.1 Planctomycetota bacterium
TTAGCAACCTCGCTCGCGCTTCGGGTTAGTGTCAGTCTCAACCGCGAGCAGTATATATTCCGCCTTTTCGGCCGGAAGTGTATCCGTTGCGGTTACGCTGGGAATATCCATGCCCATCATGTAATGCCGGTCAACGAATATCCTGAATTGGCGTTCGAGCCGACCAACGGCGTCCCCCTCTGTGGCAACTGCCACACTGAGATCAAGGGTGACGAACTCGCGCATGCAGAGGACTTGAAACGGTTGCAACGCACAAGCCTGGGAGGCGAGCCGACTGGTGCTGCTTCCAACTCGCCTAGCGAGTCGGAACTTCGGGAACACGCCTGCGCGGAACCCTTCAATACCGAGGCGGTGACGAAGTGGTTCGCGATTACTACAAACTCCCAGTCGGTTGTTGACTTCTATGAGAAACACCCTGATGAAGTCAAGAAGTCAATTCGAGCTTGGACGTTTGTTTTGATTCATCTGAAGGAGCTGCAACGATGGCAAGATGTCATCGCGGTTGCTGATGAGGCGAAAGAGATGGCGGAGAGAGAAGGAACCTTGGAAGCGTGTATCGGCGGTGCAAAATTGAGCGCACTAGCCAATCTTGGACGGCTTTCCGAATCAGTTGCCTTTCTTCAAGAACTCCTCAGCCGCTTTCCCGCAGATGCTGCTAGTCTCCATTATGGCTTTTCAGTATCGATGTACGCCTTTGTTGAGCACGCGAGTGAAAAAGAAAGTTCGAGGGCGGAAAAGCGGCGGGCAGCAGAGATGCTTGCGGAGGAAAAGCAGCACGCAACAGAGTGGAAGGAAGCTCAGCTTCGGTGGAAAGAGCGAACTCACGCGGCACTTACTGCGATTATTGTCGTGGCAAAATACCTTGTGCGAATGATGGGCCACGCTCTGCACCAGTTATGCCAAACCCAGCGACCTCGCCAGGGAGTCAAAACTAGGGCAGCACTTGCATGGACCATACGGAGGGTGCGCAAAGTGGACTGGGTTTTGCGCGGCTGGTCAAGCCGATTGAAAACCTTGAATGAAGCCGGAAAACCGGCCGCCGGGCACCTGGTCCTGGAACAGTCATCCGTGGCACCTCTCAACGCGATTGGAGAGTCCGTACGCGATGCCTTGAAGGCCGCCGAACTCCTACCCGATCGATTCGAGTACGTGGTTTGGGCCGCTTTTGTGCTTGGGGAATATGGCGACTATGCCACTGCTCTGCGCTACGGTAAACGGGCACTGGCGTTGGCTTCAACAGACGAAGAGAAGGTTGCGGCTTTGATGGGTATTGCTTCGATATACATGAAGAACGACCTCTATGCCGATGCCCGAGGCCACCTCCGGGAGGTGTTACAGATTGATGATGGCTATACGAACGCGATCGGTGACATCGCGTTATGTTACCACATGGAAGGGAGCGAGCGTGAGGCACTTCAAATGGCTAAGCGCGGCCTGATGCTCGATCCCCAAAACAAATTATGCCAAGCAGTTTGCAGCGGGTTCAGTGCCGCGCTTGATTGAGCGGTTCGAGAGGTAGGTAGCCTTGCGCTGCTTGCACGCTGCCTATCCTGCGCAGTAGAATCAGACCAATGGAAGGGCCATACAATGACTGCCCCGCGTGATCCCCGTGACCGCTTGCCGCCGTACTTGCGGCGTTATTGCCCTGACCAGCAGCAGTGCCGGCTCTGGTCTGCCAAGTGCCGCTCTGTTTTGTACGAATGGCCGGCGCGATTTGGTAAGGGATGTGCCCTCGCCTGGTCGGTACTTGATTGGACCGCCTGCCTATTCCTCATCTCCACCGTGGGCCTAGTTTTGTTCGCCGTCCTGCTGCCTTCGGTTACGCTTTGGGGCCTCGCCATCGCTGGCCTCGTGGTCTTCGGATGGCGAGCACGGCGATGGCGGGAGCTTGATCGGATAGGCAGGTCGTTCGTCGTCTGCGGCAATCTCGCCTCGGTCGCCGCCCTGACGCTTGCCATCGGCGGATTGTCCGATAAGCCGGGGGATGAAACGCGGAATCCGGGCACGTCCAGCGCCGCGTCGGACATGGACACGCTGCACAATCCGTTGCCGCAATCCACGGCCACACCAGGCGCGCCGCGCTTCCGTTATACCGTCACCGACCTCGGCACGCTCGGGGGACTGCGTAGCGAGGCATTTGGCATCAACAATGCCGGACAGGTCGTTGGCAATGCTGACCCCGCACACGGGGATTTTCACGCGTTTCTCTGGCAAACTGGTCGTGGAATGCAAGACCTCGGGACGTTAGGGGGCAGCATTAGCAATGCGAACGGGATAAACGACAGTGGGCAGGTTGTTGGCAGCGCGAGAAGGGCAGTCGACGACAACGGCGGAGAATTTGGACGCCCATTCCTTTGGACGTCTCGGCATGGAATGCAGGACCTCGGATCGATGGGACTGGCGTTTAATAGTGCTAGCGCTGTAAACAACGCGGGGGAGGTCGTTGGGACCTGTAAAGGTCTGTCAGGGAACCTTGCGAGATCCTTTCTTTGGCGCGCGGGAACCGGGATGCAAGACTTGGCGTCGCTCGGAGGCGACACCGCAAGAGGCGCCCGCGTTACGGACATCGTAGCCAACGGCATAAACAACACGGGGCAGGTCGTCGGAGCGGCTTCAGGCGGGGGCCCCCACGTCTTTGCTTTCTTGTGGCAATTTGGCAAGGGCATGCGCCATCTCGGAACGCTTGGCGGCTTGGACAGCAACGCTGTTGGTATCAACGACCGCGGGCAGGTTGTGGGAGGGGCCGAAACCGCTGGCGCTGAATGCCACGCGTTCATGTGGACAGCAGATGGCGGGATGAAGGACCTTGGCTCACTTGGGGGCGATGGCAATGAAGCCAACGGAATCAATAACACGGGACAGGTAGTCGGGGGACCTGCGTTCCATCGGAGTCTGTTGGGGGACAAGCACAGCAATCACCCCGCCTTTCTTTATGTGAATGGAAAAATGGCCGACCTGAACAGGATGATCGACCCGGCTTCAGGTTGGCACCTCATAACCGCCACGAGCATCAATGACTCCGGCCAGATTGTTGGGACCGGGAAGAATAAAGCCGGGCAATCCCATGCCTTCCTGTTGACGCCCGTTCCATCGTCACAATCCACGGCCCAAACGCCGACCGGGGTCGCGCCGGGGGTCGCGCCGGGGTCAGGCTTGAAATATCAAATATCCCTATTGCAAGTGGCCTCGACGATTTCGATGTTTGCCGCCAGCGCCAGCGCCATCGTCAATGCCACGGCCAAGCGGAGCATCCCCCCCTCGATCGCACCGATCAAGGTGCCGAAAGTGGTCGTCTATCACAACTCCATGAACAACGTGCTCGTGTCGGCCAACGGTCGCCCCATCGGTCCAACGGCCACGATCACCGATGTCGGCAAATTAGCCGTCGAGCAGTATCAGGCTGTTTATCCGCGAGTTGTTGTGAAGGCCGTCACCCGTCGCGTGGCTAAGGAAGGCATCATGTACGGGGCAAAAGAAGTCCTGAAGACGCAGAAGAACGGCT
>JBAWVO010000487.1:0-3498 GCA_037147235.1 Planctomycetota bacterium
GATCTTCTACAGCAAGTCGCGGTGGTCGTTGTCCGCAAGTTCTCGCAATATGATCGCGCTCAGCCCTTCACGGCCTGGGCGATCGGCATCGCCAAGCAGGAAGTCTTGGCGTATCGCCGCCGTCGCAAGACCGATCGCCATATCTTTGACGACGCCATGGTCGAACGTATCGCGTTAGACTACCAGCATTATCTGCCCGAGGGCACATTCAAACTCCGCGACGCCCTGGAATCCTGCTTGGAGAAACTCCAGGGCCGTTCGCGAAAGGCGATCGATTTTCATTACACGCACGGAATGAAGTCGAGCCAAATTGCCCCACAGCTTGGCCTGGGGGATGGAGCCGTGCGAATGTTGCTTTCGCGAACTCGCGATGCCCTGCGTGTTTGCATCGAACAACAATTGGGAAGGAGCCTACAAGAGCCATGATACCTGCGGAATTCATTCAAGGTTACCTAGAAAACAGCCTTTCGGAAGCTGAGGCGGACGCGCTTCGCCAATGGCTGGCCGAAGATCCCTCGCACGTCGATAAACTCGCTCTGGAGACATTGATTCACAGCCAATTGTGCGAAATGCTAGGCGAGCGCAGGGTTCGCGAACATATTCAGGCCCGTGCCGCGCCCGAGCATCAGGCCAAATCGCCGCTTCCCTTGGTTGAGCCTTACGTGCCGTCGGGGGGGTTCCCCCTGAAGAGCCGCTCGCCCGTCCTCGGCTTCCTGCACAATGCCTTGCGTATCGGCGGCGACACGCCCGCCGTCAATGCGGCGATGTTGTTGTTTGTGACTTTTTGTACCGGCATGCTGCTGACGATGTTCGTCACGATCGGATTGATCCTTCATCGGCTCAACACGAAAGGGAATGCACCGGAAGTGGCGGTAGACGGTGGAAAGCAAAATCTTCCCTCCAATCCCCAATCCCCAATCCCCAATCCCTCCCCCGTCGCCTGCCTGACCCGTGCGGCCGAATGTCGCTGGGCCGCCAACAGCAACGCCCCGAAACCGGGTGACGGTCTAGTGCCCGGCCGCAAACTGGTGCTGGAATCGGGCCTCGCGGAGATTGTCTTCCAAAACGGTGCGCACTCCGTGCTAGAAGGCCCGGCGACGCTTGAGATTGGCTCTCGCTCGGCTGCCTATCTCCAGCAAGGCAGGTGTACCGTCACGGTTGCAACCCCCTTGGCCCGCGGCTTCGAGATCCACACCCCCCGCATGAAGTTCACCGACCTCGGCACGGAGTTCGGCGTGTTCGTCGCAGCGAACGGCGAGCAAGAAGTCCACGTCTTCCGCGGCAAGGTGGAAGCGGAGGAAAGCGGGGGGCGTGGAGCGGGGGGCGTGGAGCGGGGAGCTCAGAGCGTAGAGCAAAATCTCCCCTCTCCCTCTGGGAGAGGGGCAGGGGGTGAGGGCGGCCGAGTTAAGGATATTTCCAATCCCCAATCCCCAATCCCTCTCTTCCCCCCTCCTCACTCTCTTACCCTCACCGCCGGCCAGGCCCTCCGCATCCCCAGCCCCGGCAAGCCAGCCGAGCGGATCGCGGCCGACGCGACGCAGTTCGTCCGCACGGGACAGATGGCCGCTAAGGTGGCCGAGTCGGAAGCAAAGGCATCCCAAGCGGCGAACATCATTTGGAAAGAAATTGGCGCGGCCCCTGGCGTCGTCGGAATGGCGGCGGTTGGCGGAAAACTCTTTGCCGTTACGGCAGACAAAAAACTTCAGCTATGCGATCCGTCCGCTGCGACGGTCGAATGGAAACCGATTGGGGATGCCCCCGGCGGTGTTGTTGCTATGGGGTTGGCGGAGGGGAGGCTCTGCGTCTCGCTCAACGCGAGGGCGGCCGGGCGATTTTTGAAGCGCGATGCCGTTGAAACCAACGCCGCTTGGCAGGATGACGGCCATGCCTGGTGTCTGGTCGGGATCGCCGGGGTGCCTGGCAAGGTCTATGCCCTCATGGATACCAAGGAACCTGGCTCGGAAGTGGGCATGATGGTGCGAGACTCCCTCGCCACGCCGGAAGTGCTGGCGAAACTGCCGCCCGCAGCAAGGGGTCTGGATGGTCTCCCTTGGACCGCAACGGATCGCCGCCCCCCCGTGGGTGCCCTTGCGATGACGACCGTAGGCGGAAAGTTCTATGTCGCCACCAAGGAAGACAAGCTCTTCGTGGGCGACACGAACAAGTCGGACGTCAAGTGGCAACCGGCTGGCGATGCTGCCGGCGTGACTTGTTTGGCCGGTGGTAACGGCAAGCTTTTTGCCGCCACGAAGGACGGGAAGCTGTTGATGGGGGAAGGAAAGTAGGGATTAGGGAAGAAGCCTACAAGTTCCGGATGCGGATCGTAACCGAATTGGCGATTCGTTTTGCAACCACGATGAAAGGTGGCGCGAGGTCCAGACCTTGTGCGACAACCAACCGCAAAGACTCGATGGTGAACTGAGGATCGATATGTCCTGGCCGAAGATAGATAATCCCGACAAAAGGCTCCAGGCGGGCCACGGTCAGCGTGCCAAAGTCGCTGTCGTGCGTGACCACCGCGCAACCTTGCGAATGCGCCAACTGGAGCAAGGCACTGTCATCCCAACCGAACAGGTCGTTTTCACAGACGTCGTAGACATCGAAGCCCATCGCCCGCAACTCGGCGACGACCGCTGCGGGGATGTTTTCGTCGGTCAGCAGCGAGAAGTCGCTCAGTCTCACGGTACGACCTCGGCCAACAGCACGACTTCATTTTTGAGGAAGCGCGCCGCATATTGCAGGGCCTCTTCAACGTCCTCGGCCACAAGGTGCGGATACGCGCGGACGATCTCGTCGCGGCCCGCGCCGGAAGCCGCCAGTTCCAGGATAAACTCGACGCTGATCCGCGTGCCCTTGATGCACGGCTTGCCACCCAACACGTTCGGGCTGGATTCGATCCGGGTAAACATTGTTTTGTCTCCTTTTCTTACAATTATACCACGAAGATCGCAATGCGGCACCAGGGGGGAAGAAGGGGGATTAGGGATTAGGAAGAAATAGATTGAAAATTGAAAATTAAAAATTGAAGACGGAAGAGGGTGTGAAGGGTGCTTTTGCCCCGGAGGGGCGCGTGAGAATAGCCCAGCGATTTATCGCTGGGTGTGGGAACGAAAACAACAAAAGTCCCGGGACGGTTGAAAATAGCCAGCATATCAAGCAAAATGAATTATCCGCAAAAGAACGCAGGGAACGCAAAAGAACAAGCATTCTTTCTATTGCGCACTTTGCGGTCTTTCGCGGTGAATTAACAGAATTTGAGATTTGAAACCTTCCCCCGCGGGATGATGGAGATGCTTTCCCGAGCTTGGAATCTCCATCGTCCCAAGGGGCAGGGGATGACGGCTGAATGAACACAAGAGATGAACCACGAAAAACACGAAACCGACGAAAATAGAAAGCCAAGCCCCAAGCCCTAAGCTCCAGGCCCTGACAACTGACAACCAACAACTGACAACCAACAACTGACAACCAACAACTGACAACCAACAACTGACAACC
>JBAWVO010000488.1:0-3494 GCA_037147235.1 Planctomycetota bacterium
GCCCATTCCACCGCCACCCATTCCGCCCATTCCGCCGCCCATTCCGCCCATTCCGCCACCCATTCCGCCCAGCCCGCCAAATCCGCCCTGGAATCCAGATTCTTTGATTGGCAACACGAGGTCGGCCACCGGGTAGACCTTGGTGGTCATGTATTCATCGCTCTCGGCCTTGGTGGGCGAAGTGATGAGGAGTACCTCATTATGGACCACGTACTTGAGTTGCAATTCATCCAACATCAGCTTCAAGGCCGAACGAAGCGAAATGCCCTTGAGATTCTTGGTAACTTGCGTACTTTCCTCGACGCCCGCTTCTTTCAAGGCTGCGGAATCAAGCTGGATCTCGATGTGGTGCAGATCCTTCAGGTAATCGACGACGTCCTTGAGCGGTGTTTCGACGAACTCAATCTGGGTAGGCTGCTTCAGGGCTTCTTGGATCTTTTTTTCGGTCGGACTAGGTCGCGAGAGTTCCATCGATTTGTACTTTTCTAATCGACGCGCCGAAAGCTCTTTCCAGATTTCGGCATCCGGATAGACAATCGGCGGGTCGTCGGCGACGGGGACATGCGACTTCTCGGTCTGATACATGCAATCGACGAATCCCTTCTGCGCGGCAACACGGACCGCCATGATGTTGTCGTAGTTACCTCGGAAGCGAGAGAGGTGTGCGGCTACGACCATGGTTGGTTTTGCCAACGGCATCGAGCGGTCAACGATCTTCGCGGCCTCGAACGCGGCCTGCTCTTCCGCCAAGCGGTGCCGGCCTTCGGCCATCAACGAATCGAAACGATCCATCAACTGCTTGACCTTGTCCTGGTCTTGCTTGAGTGCTAGGTTGGTCATCTCTTGTTCGCGCTTGGCCGCCTCTTCGCGAATGCGCTGATGTTCGCGGGATGTGAACTCCTCCCCGCGATGCTTGATATCCTTGCGCGCGGCAACGAGCATTCCAGTCAAGCGTTCTCGCATTTCCGGACGGAGTTCCGGCTCGGCTTTCAAATCATTCGTTGTGTTCTGAATCAGGGTTCCTGCCGCGCCCGGATCGACCGAGACCATGCTGCGAGCCTTGTTGATCGCGTTCTGCACAACTTTCTGCCATCGCTCTTCCGTGGCACTGCTTTCAGCGATTACATTTCCTGCGGCAGCACCCTCGGCCAGAGGAGCTTCCGCGTTGCCGCCCTGAAGGTTCAGATCGCCCGGATTGCCGCCGGGAACATTCGCGTCCGCCTTGGCGGCCACATCGGCAGCGAGAGCAGGAACACCGTTCGCCTTCTTGGCGATGGCATCCTTGATCGCGAGGGCGGCAAGGTCACTGGGATTGCGGCGCAAGGCTTCGTCGGCCAGGCGATTGGCACTGTCTAGGTTGCCGCCATTGAGGGCCTCACGGGCCAAGTCACTCAAACCGCGGCCACCCGCTTCAATCAATTGTTTTGCGTTGAACAAACTTGCGCTATCGATCAAAGGGAGCGTCCGGCCGCCGTCAACCTTCGCCTGATCAACCAATTTGGCGAGATAGGCATTGTTGGCGTCGGACTTCAACTCGGGAATGTCCCAGGCCAGCTTTTGCACGCCGGCGGGGCCGTCCACATCGATTTCCACCTGCTTGGCTGCGGCCGACTTTGCGGTGCCGACCACGACCGTGTCGCGATCACTACGCAAGGGCGGAAAAGTTTTTGGATAAACCTCCACGCCGTCCGGCCACTTCACATCCTTGGGCCAGAGAACCGAACCGTGAACCGCCCGGGCCAAACCGGTTCCGTAGTCGCCGGCATCCACACGGGCGAGTTCCGGCGCAACAATGCCACCGGTGCGCGAGGCCAGGGTTCCGAGCAACTGTTCTTGAATTTGGGGACCAACTCCAAAGGCGATTACCGGCGAACGCTGGGCAACAAGAGCGTTGACAACACGGTCAAGTGACTCGGGCATAAGCGGGTTGGCGCGGCTGCTGCCGTCACCAATATAAAGGATGGCACGCGCCGACTTGCTGTCGCCCGCAAAACTCTTTGCGGCACTGTCCAGGGCCTTTTCTAGGTCGCAGGAACCAAGCGGGGTGCGCAGATTGAGCTTGTTGATCGCCGCAGCCATCTCCGGACTGCCGGGGGCCACGAACCCTTGGGTGAGCGGCGTCGCGTTCAGGTCGAAGGCCACGAGCTTCACGCGATCGTTCGCATCGAGCTTTGAGAGCGTCGCCTGGAGCGTCGCCAGCGACTTGGTGCGATAATCGCCCGTTTGGCTGGCGGCCGTGCTGACAAGAACGACAACGTCGCGCGGTCCACTGGCTGCGGATACCGAGGGCTTGAGAGTCAACGCGAAGACGTTGCTTCCGTCGGCCTGGGTAAATCCATCGAGCCGGGCTGTCTCACGGCCCAACAGTCGGGTTGGTGCGGTCATGGTCAGTGCCACGCCCAGCACGGTTGCCAAGGGCAACGACATCCAACGCAAGAAAAACGGATGGTTCGACATGCCTATTCTCCCGGCAAATGTCCAGGTGGTTCCGTAACCGCGTTCCGTGGCGGGAACGGAAACCACTAGATTTCATGGAAAAAGATGGTATTCCCCAACGGCACGACTTGCCCATTGGACTTATCGTTATTGTACTTCAACAATACGTTAATTACCACATAAAAGTTCAAATTCCGTGATCGACGCGCCAAATTGTGTGGGGAGGACAAGCGGATTCTTCCGGTTTTGGGTGCGAAATAGGAGTAATAATTGTAGGGTGGGGAGAGTGAAACGAGCCCCACCGACACGGTTTCGGCCTGCGTTTAGTGGGGCTCGCTCTTCCGGTTCCCAGGTGTGGAACGCGAATAATTGTAGGGTGGGGAGAGCGCAGCGAGCCCCACTAATTTCTGTTGCGGTCTGCTTTTGATGGGGCTCGTTTCACTCTCCCCACCCTACTTCTGCACACAGAACCGAAAGAGCCACTAAAGTCCACCCCACGAACGAAAAACGGCCCGTCCCATTGCAACGGGACGAGCCGTAAGTTGTTTATTAGTTGAGTGTTATGACAATCGCGCGAGTCGGAGACGGCGGCTATCGCATCTGGCCAAGCATCCCCACGACCTGCGACATTTTCAGTCCATAGCCGGAGGCGAAGTCGTCGGCCCACTGCGAGACCACCGTCCGCATGGCATCAGCCATCGGAGAGCTTTCAATCGATTTCGCGTCGCTGGCGGTCTCATCGCCAGAATCCTTGGCGTTCATGGTCGTGCTGTCGTCGCTGTTGGCCGAATCGCTATTCGAGGGGTTCACTTCTTCCTCGATCGTGCCATTTTTGTTGTCGCCGTACTGGCTGTCGATCGGCTCGTAGCGATACCAGTAGTAATCCTGGGTACCCTGCGAAGAGGTCGCTTCCGTCTTGGCCGCTTCCTCAGTCTTGGTCGTTTCCTCGGTCTTGGTCGCTTCCTCGGTCTTGGTCACTTCCTCGGTCTTGGTCACTTCCTCAGTCTTGGTCACTTCCTCGGTCTTGGTCACTTCCTCGGTCTTGGTCACTTCCTCGG
>JBAWVO010000489.1:0-3482 GCA_037147235.1 Planctomycetota bacterium
TTTAGCCAGGTTGGATTGTCCAACTGATCTACATCAGCTTATCTTGGCACACTCACGGGAAGTCCTCGCTGCTGGGTGTTCATAGGAATGGATTATCGCCAATGGACGGTTTTCTGGTCGAGGACTGTTGTATTATCTCTACCGATACCATATAATGGATTCCTGTTGGATGACTAGATGAAGAACAACCGGCCCTGCCGGGGGTTAGTTAAAGAGTAAGCCGACGTGGTCGAATACCTTCGGGTGTTCCGCTAACGTCGGCTTTTTTGTTTCTTGGCAACAAGAGACATCGTGTTGACCATGAACCTCCGCGACATGATCCCGGAAGGGCAGCGAGAAGGCACTTTGGCCATGGTGAAACAGATTGCTCGGGCTGAGATCCTGGAACCTTATCACACGCAACGGATCGCCAAGGATGGCCGAATCGTAAAGGTGCGGCTGTCGGCCACGGTCTTGGTGAACGAGGTCGGAAAAATGTATGCCATCGCGACCACGGAGCGGGAGATACACGGGCAAAACGAGGAAGGGGCGTCTATTCCCAAGGAAGCAGACCGACCATGACTAAAAAACAAACTTACCCAGACGATTTCGCCGACTTGCGCCGGAGAGCAGAAGAAGAAGCTCGCGCCGACGAGCCCCAGGCCCAGAACACGCTATCGCCCGAGGAAGCCGGACGGCTGCTCCACGAACTGCAAGTGAAGCAGATCGAGCTGGAGATTCAGAACGATGAACTGTGCCGGGCACAGGGTGAAGTCGAAGCCTCGCGGGCGCGGTATTTCGACCTCTTCGATCTGGCGCCGGTAGGTTATTTCACCATCAGCGGACAGGGGCTGATCCAGGAAGCAAACCTCACGGCGGCCGGATTGCTGGGTACGGTACGACGTGACTTGGTCGGAAAGCCGTTGACGCTTTTCATCCTTCCTGAAGACCAGAACATCTACTACCGGCATTGCAAAGAACTCTTTGAAGCGGGCACACCGCAGGTGTACGATCTGCGCGTGCTGCGTGCAAATGCCGACCCTTTCTGGGCGCGCTTGGAGACGACCGAGGCACAGGATTCTAACGGTCTTTCCATGTGCCGGGCCGTGATGAGCGATATTACCGCGTGCAAGCTGGCAGAGGAGAAGCTGGCCGACCTGGATCATCGAAAAGATCAATTTCTCGCGATGCTCAGCCATGAACTTCGCAATCCTCTGGCCCCTATCCTCAACGCCGTGCAACTGCTTCAGCTCCAGAAAGGCCAGAACTCCGTTCAGCAAAAGGCCCTGGCCATCATTGAACGTCAGGTGGGACACTGTCGCACCTGGTCGGTGACCTCTTGGAAGTCTCCCGCGCGATCACTGGCAAGATTCAGCTTTGCCATGAGCAGGTTGCTGTGAATAGCATCGTGGAGCGTGCCGTGGAGACGGCACGTCCTCTGATCGACCAGCGCAAGCATGAACTCACGGTGTCGTTGCCGACCGACCCGATTTGGCTTCACGCCGATGCCTCCCGACTGGAACAAGTCGTGACGAACCTCCTCACCAACGCCGCCAAGTACACCAACGAAGGTGGTCACATCTGGCTCTCCGCCAAGCAGGAGGGCGACAAAGCGGTGCTGCGCGTGCGGGATACCGGCCTCGGCATCGCTCCCGCTTTCCTGCCTCACGTCTTTGATGTGCTCACACAAGCCGAGCGGTCATCCGACCGTTCGCAGGGCGGATTGGGCCTCGGATTGACCCTGGCGAAGCGGCTGGTGGAAATGCATGGTGGAACGATTGGGGTTTCCAGCACTTTGGGGGAAGGCAGCGAATTCGTCGTGAGTCTTGTTGCATGTCCGCCAGCGGCAATGTCGCTCACAACGCGACCGCCCCCGACAAAAATCGCCCAATCGACCGGGGCAGCCTTGCGGGTCCTGGTCGTGGACGACAACGTGTGTGCAGCGAAGATATTGGAAATGCTGGTGGAGGGAGCGGGGCATTTGGTGCGGATGGCTCACACCGGTCCGACGGCGCTGACAGCCGCCCTCGACTATCGGCCCGACGTGATGCTACTGGACCTCGGTCTGCCGGAGTTGGATGGCTGGGAAGTAGCACGGCGGATACGTCAAACGCCCCTTCTCCACGACATCGTGCTAGTGGCCATAACGGGATATGGACAAGAGTCAGTCCGGCAGCGGTCGCTGGAAGCTGGGTTCGATTACCACTTCGCTAAGCCCGCCGACTTTGAGAAGGTGCGGCAAATCTTGATGGGAGTCGCGGAGAAGGCGAACGGGATGCCCACGAATCGGGGCGAATATCCGCACCAAGTCAATGAGGAGCTAGTGACGGCGATGGCCAAGGCGGGCTGCGTTGAGGTGAGCCTGGGCTTCGAGAGCGGCTGCCCGCAGGTGCTGCGGGCCATGAATAAGCGGTTTCAGCCCCAGGAGGTGCGGGAGATTTCCGAGCGGCTGGCGGCCCTCGGCATCCGGCGGTTGGGGTTTCTGCTCTTGGGTGGCCCCGGCGAGACGAAGGAGTCGGTGGCCGAGAGCTTCGCCTTCGCCCGGTCGCTCGGCTTGGAGATGCTCAAGGTCTCCACAGGCATCCGCCTCTACCCGCACACGCCCCTGGCCCGGCAGGCCGTCGAGGAGGGCGTGGTCTCGCCGGAGGACGATCTGCTCACGCCCCGATTCTACATCCGGCCAGGACTGGAAGACTACATCCGAGAGATTCAAGGGGGAGCCGACTCCACTGACTGCCCGAGCAGCGGAAACGGTACTTAGTTACCACCCAGGCTCCAGGGATGACGATTCGATCAGGACCGTGGTCTTGTCGCCTACGTGTTGAACCCCAACGCAAAAGAAGCTGCTTTTGGCAACCGCAATGGCGGGTAGGAGCCGACGAATAGGTTGGCAAGGATTTTGCTAACGTCGATCATTCGGATAAGTCCTTCCACGGCGTCAACCTGGGAATCCAGCGAGGCACGTTCTGCCTGTAAAGAAGATAGTCTTCGCCAAATCGCTTTTCCAGCCCCGGCTCTTCCCCAAACGGAATGTAGATCATGTTGACCAGAAAGAAGAAGCCGAACCAACAAAGCAGCGACAGGGAACCGAAGAAGACTGCTTCACCCAGCAGTATGCAGATAACGCCGGTAATCATGGGATTGCGGACATGCCGGTAGACGCCCCGCACGACGAGCTTTTGTGTTGGATTCCAGGGGGCGAGAGTGCCGTGGCCGACCGTGATGAAAAGTCGATTCGTCCAGACTATCAAACCGAGCCCGAGGCAGATAGAGACGCAGCCAATGATGATTTTCCACAAGGGCGGCGGCCATCCGGTGCCAGTGAAGTAGAGGATCGTCGCCGGAATAACGACCGTCACCATGCCAGGCAGCAGAAGAATTGCTCGTAGTTGTTTCCAGGCTGGCATCACGCCTTCCCTCAAGGTTCGCTAACCAACTCCTGAATTCCTGTTCGGTTGGGCGGTTCCGTTCCAAGTGGTATGGGCGGAAATAGCAGTTTCAGT
>JBAWVO010000490.1:0-3469 GCA_037147235.1 Planctomycetota bacterium
ATTCCTGATTCCCGACATGGCTCGTCGGGCCGACCTTCGTTATCAGGCCGGTCCTATGGACTACACCTTGGCCTGGATATTCCTAACCTTCCTGGGGATCTTCGGCATCCACCGGTTCTACATAGGGAAGTGGATCACGGGCATCATTTATTTGCTCAGTGGCGGGCTGGTGGGCCTCGGACTACTTTACGACCTGTGGACGCTTAACGGGCAGGTGAGCGAGATGAATCGCTGGGAATTGATGGGAGGGAGATGACCGCCATGCCCAGAACCTGAGAGCAGCTAAAGGAGAAGTAAGCTATGGAGATTAAACGAGAACACGTCATTGATGAAATCATACAACTCGGAGGACATATCAGGGTCTATGAACATCATTCGGGTCAACCGAAGACCGTGGTAGACCTTCATGGCACGGCATTCAATGACGCAGGATTAGAGAGGCTGAAGTTGCTGTGCCGGGTCGATGTTTTGGACCTTTGCAACACCCAGGTTACGGACAATGGAATGGAACATCTGAAAGCGTTGCCAAACCTCCGGTCTTTTAACCTCGAAAAGACGCGGGTCAGCGATGCTGGTTTGCGACATATATCGGCATTAACGGAACTGCATGAACTGAACCTTTGCGATACCCCCGTCACGGGCGATGGGATAAAGCATCTAAAAGGCTTGAGCCAGTTGGAGGAGTTGTTTATCTGCGGTAGCAAGCTCACTGACGCCGACTTGGAGCATCTAAGAACCTTATCTTGCCTCCGAAAGTTGCACATGTGCGAGACGCAAGTAACCGATACCGGAGTTGCTGAGCTTGAGAAAGCACTTCCAGACATGAAGATAGAACGATAGGGACATCGCCCTGCCTATTTTCGTACACTTGACAACCAACTGGTGGCCGACAACAATTCTGTATTCCAATTCCATTCCGATCAAGGAGCCAAAAAATCATGGCAAAGAACCCCGAAGTGAACAAGTCTCAATCGATCCGTGATTATTTCAATGCAAACCCCAAGGCGAAGTCCTCAGAGGTCGTGGATGCTTTGGCTAAACAAGGCATCGCGGTCAATGCCAACCTTGTCAACACCGTCAAGTCCAAGCACAACAAGCGGCAAAAAGTCAAGAAAGCTGCGAAGAAGGCTGCGACAAGCCAGACGGTAGCCGAGACCAAGAAACCCGAAGTCAACAAAACCCAAGCCGTCCGTGATTATTTCAAGGCAAACAAAGATGCCAAGAACCAAGAAGTGGTCGATGCTTTAGCGAAGCAAGGCATCACGATCTCTGCGAACTACGTCGGCAACATCAAGGCTACCCACAACAAGCGGGGGCAGGTGGTGAAGAAGGTTGTCGCAAAGGGAAACATTGGACTTTCCGAGATCAAAGCGGCTCTGACCTTCCTCAAACTCATGGGAGGCATCAAGGAGGCGACGGAAGCTTTAGCAGCGGCTCAAGAGATCAGGGAAATCGTGTAGGGGTGACGTAGTCTGGCACGATGCTCAATCTAAAATCCCTCATCCACCGAATTCTCGAAGATTATTCCTTGCCCTGGCACGGCACTCACGGTGTCGGCCATTGGGCAAGGGTTTTGGAAAACGGCATTCGACTCGCCAAGGAAACCGAAGCAAATATCGAAGTCGTGCAACTTTTTGCCATTTTCCACGATTCCTGTCGTGTGAACGAGGGCGTTGATGGGGGGCATGGAGAACGTGGCGGCAACCTAGCTTTAGCCCTTCGTGATGAGTGGTTAGTTCTTTCCGACGAAGAATTCGATCTTCTCTACGAAGCCTGTGCTGGTCACACGGATGGATTGACCGATGCCAACATCACGATCCAGACTTGCTGGGATGCTGACCGCTTGGATTTGGGACGGGTTGGCATCTTTCCAGAACTGTTGAGGCTTTGCACCGAGGCTGCCAAAAACCCTGAAATTATAAAATGGGCTGATGGTCGGGCTTGTTCCGAGATCGTGCCAGACTTCGTGCGAGGGGAGTGGGGGTTTGATCTTGGATGACAATGACGAGGAACTGACGATTCCCTGCCCGCATTGCCGTCGCCAGATTCACGAGGAGTCGCAGCGTTGCCCCTATTGCGAGAACTACATCTCGGAAGAGGATACGGTTCCTGCCATCAAACCGTGGTGGATCATCATCGGAGCATTACTCGCGCTCTTGTGGTTTATCGCTGGGTAGCTTAAACTCATGGCGAAATGAGCGTTTTTCAATGAGTTTGCAGCCAAAGAAGACTTTGACGGGGCCATTGACCTATTCAAAGCCATCGGAGAGACATGCCGATAAGATTTCTGCCAATGCAACCAGGAGGATACGCCCATGATTAGCACTTCCCAGACTATTCAAGATCAGCCAGCCAATCTTATGGCCCTTCACCAAAAATTGCAGGAAATGGCCACCAGAACGAAATCGTCGGTTCCCAGGCCGGTCGTCGCTCAAGGGTTGGTGATGGTGATAAAGGGGAAATAAAAACCCCCGCTTGGCAAAAAGTAGGGCTATTGGGACAGCAGGGACACCAAATGCTCCTTGTCGAGAAGCCCGATGTGCTGAGCGACTACTTTTCCGCTCTTGAACAGATTGAGATTGGGAATGCTGCTGATCTCATAGCGGGATGCCAGTCCAGGACTTTCATCCACGTTCACCTTGACAAACTTAGTGTTCGGGTTCTCGCTTGCGATCTCCTCCAGCAGCGGTGCCAGTTCCTTGCACGGCCCGCACCAATCGGCATAGAAGTCCACCAACACGGGAACCTGTGAGTTCAGCACCTTCTCCTCGAAGTTGGCCTCATTGACGTGTTCCATATGCTCCGTCAGGGGTATTGAGGATGGTTCTCGTGTACATCCAAGACAAACAGCCAGACTCAGAACCAGCGGCAAACTAAAAGTTCTCATCTTCATACTCATTCAGGCTAAAGCCTCGGAAACAGCTTGTATTTCAACAAAACCAGAACGCACAGAAAACTAAACGAATAGTTGAAAAGCAGCCAAGGAACTACCCCCACGTCCAAAACAGAGCCTACGGTACAGAGGATTGCTCCCGCCAGCCACATCCAGAGAAAAAGTGAACTTAGATTCCTAGCATGACCTTCTCTTAAAGTTTGAATTACCTGCGGCACTGCACAAAAGGCAAAAAAGCCTGCTCCAGTCCACCCGAGCATTTTTCCGCCAAGCAGAAAACCGAAGTACATTATGGCAAAGCTCATAGTCGTCATCAATTCATCTCTAAATTCTTAGTTGTCTTCGCCACCAGCAGCATTATCTGTGCATCAGAACGCCCACTCTTCAGGCCCTCCCAAACGAATCCTAGACCATCGAGAATGAGGATTATGTCCTCAGCAAGTTTGCCACGTTTCTTCCGTTGCCGCATTTTGGCCACCCAATGACCCAGTGCAGGGTTTGGTTGGTACTTTTGCGGAACATTGCAGTGGCCGTATTCTTTCTTGAATAATTTCAGATCGTTGATGCGTTGCTTCC
>JBAWVO010000491.1:0-3463 GCA_037147235.1 Planctomycetota bacterium
CCGGCGGTAACTTCGTTCAATCCAAAAGGACAAACCCAAGCACGGGCAGTATAGTAGCGGCGATGCTCGATTGGGACCGGATCCACGGCTCAGCGGGGCAGAGGCAATTTTCCACACGAGTGGAAAATCTAACCGGGCGTGACGCCAGCGTTCGGTACGTCATCGACGGTCGTAGGCGGCGGCCAGGCATCTTCAGCACCCCCGCTGGGTGGATTGCCCGATAAACGCGCTCGGTGCCCCACTGACGCGCAGTGGCCGCCGGACGACTTCTGGGTCTTGTTGGCCCCGGATCGCGCCTCCAGCGTGCGATGAGCGCGTCGGAGGGACCGGAGTTCCTGGAACGGGTTCCAGAGTGAAACCGTAATCCATTGTACCTTTCGACGACTAAAAGGTATCTCCAAAGGTATCTCCGAACCCAAGAAACGACCACGGCCTCTTGTGAGGCCGTGTTGTAAGTCGTTTACTGTCAATCACTTAAATCAAGTGGAGCGGAGGAGGATCGAACTCCCGACCTGTACATTGCGAACGTACCGCTCTCCCAAACTGAGCTACCGCCCCAAGTCTCCCTAACCTCTTACCTATGCTTGCTTTGTGTCGTTTCTTCTCTGCCTGTTTTTCCACTTTCTATACCGAACCTAGCCTAGAACCATCCTTTTGGTTTACAAAATGACAATGCCTACTAAGATAGTCTCGGTGACTCGGCTCACTCTCCATAACATAGCCTAGAGGGGAGGTTCTGACAATGCCCTGTCCAGAGAAACATGGGAGTTGGGGGCTATCCGGAAAGTTCGAAACCGCCATCATCCCCCACTTAGAGGGGATCTTTTCGGACAGCCTCTTATTGTCGCAGCCGAAGCGGCCCAGGTGAGACCAGATCGTCGTGCTGCGTCTGGCATAACCGGACGAGGATCAGCTTTTGATCGAGGCGGTCATCGCGGCCATTGCTTTCCAAAAAGAAGTAGTGGCCGAGACTCCCCGGCCGATTGGGCCGGCTGCCTAATAGCAACACCGCTCCAGGGCCCATCACGGCGGTCAGCTTCAGCTCCTCAAAAGCCCGCTTCGGCCGGCCGGTTTCCAGACGGAAAATCGCTTGATCACCCACCCAACGCTGCCGATTCTGGCCGTGGTGGATCTCCGGCACCAATTCGAATTGCACTCGGCCATCGGGCTGGGGGGCCGTGTGCAAGGCAAAGATGCCCTGGGCCTGTTCGTAGGTCACCCCACGGATTTCCCCCAATTCGGACACAAGAATCGGCATCTTCTCGATCATGCCCGAGGCCGCGATCTCGTAACGCTGACCCGCGTGGGTTTGTAGGCGTTGACACGAAACTCGCGACGGCGTCGCGAGATCCGCGATTTTGACCTGCTGGACCTCGCCGCCCGCACTCGGCTTGCCTTTCAGTTCCATCAATCCCAAGAGCGACGGCGGAATCTGACCGGCGAGAATTCCCGCCCGGAATCCATTTTTCTCTAGTTTTCGGCGAACTTCGCTCGGGAAGTGTTGTTCATCGACCTCGTCCCAGACTCGGTTTCTGAGATCCGCGTCTCCGGGCGGTAGACATATCGAGAAAACCTCAATGACGGCACTGCCCGGGGCCATTTGTGTCGGCTGCAAGATCGAAGCCGTGGATTGGTTTGTCTGCGGTGTCATCCACGCGCAGCCCGCGATACTCAGTGCAAGGAAGAGCAGCAGAAGTCGGGTCGAGAGTAACGGCATGTTGACACGCGGCAGTGGGACCAGCCCTGTAGCGTAGACATCTCGCCTGCCTGCCAAATTTTGAAACGGCGTTTTGCGAGTCCATCAGGGGCGGTAAAGGGTAGCCAGGCCAAGGATTTGAGTCAAGACGGAATGAATTGCAAAATGTCGTTGGATTTCGACAGAAAAATAGGGAGTAGAAAAATGGGAAAGACAGGAGGAACAGGATAAGTCGGGCACTTTTCGTTAATTTTTCCACGCCACCCGTACGCATTTTGCTACCGGTGCGATTCCACATTGCTGGAATCGGGTGATGGAAGGTAGAATATAAGCATGGAAACCATAACGCGAAATGTTCGGGATATTCATGAAACCGACCTTCAGGTGCTTGAGCATCTGATCGGCGTCCCCTTGCGCTCGGACCAGCAGGTGATCGTACAGGTCGTTGATATCGATTCAGGGTGGCAAAAAGAATCGCCAAATTCCGGTGAAGCGAAGCTGCCGGACTGGTGTAATGTCTACGACGGACTCAGTAATGAGGATATCGATCGGTTGGATAGCGCGATAAAGCATCGATTGAACCTGACGCGTGACGAGCGATAATCGTATGGATCCAGCAATCCGCGAACTGCAAAGGTGTCCGAAACGAGTTCACCGCCGGTAAATGTCGCGCCGATTTCCCGCGCTGACCACAAGGATATTGTGACGGTCGTCATCGACCTCATAGATAACGCGGTAGTCACCAAGGCGAATTCGCCATGCCGTGCGCCCGCTGAGTTTCTTGGCACCCGTTGGCCGCGGCTCATCGGCCAAGCCGGCGATGCCCTCGAAAATCCGGTCTTGGTGAGGCTGCGGCACCCTGGCTAACGACCGCTGCACGGCCTTTTCGAGGAACACTTCGTACTTCAACGGCCGGTCCCCTGGCGGATTTCTCTTACGGCCTGATCAAACGCCACAGGTTCAGAAGGACGGCCCTTCGCTTCATCGTACGCCCGGATATCATCGAGTTCTTCCATATCCTCCAAAATCCGCTGCCAATCTGCCAAAGGTAGAACGATTGCATTTCGGCTGCCATGCTCGTCCACTAGGTATTGTTCATGAAAATTGTTCATGCCCGCACTCCTATCATGCTCTTGCTCCACCACGCCGGAAGGCAAAGGAACGGGCTGATCCAACGTCAGCGCATCGGACTCCACAATCCCTTGCACAACGATCGGATTCATCCTCATCTCAAAACCCTCCCTTCGATTCCTGTCTTTTTCTGTTGCCGCAGTCTATTCTACTCCACCCGTACGCCTTTTGCTACCGATTCAAATTGAGATTGAACTATTTCGAGTTCGTGACTTGACGATTGAACAGGGCTTTATTCAGCGGCTTTTGACCCTCGGCACGGTAAAAGCGATTTCGACTGATGAAGACGCCAAAGTAATCCTCTTGAGCGGCATCAAAGATGCGATGAAGGTGAAAGAAGACCTCCGCAAGTTCGTCATGCAGGCTCGCAAGTCGACTGGAACACGGGACATGGACATGTCGGTTACGCGGTGATCGGTCAACAGTCTTTATTTGTTGGTATCCTTCCTGCCAAAGAAGAGACGGGGCCGCGTGGCATTCAGCATATATCGCGGGGCGTATTGAACCGCGACCGACGGTCATCCCCAGCCTACGTCGCTTGAATCGCGCCGCATGGATACCCGGTCCGTTTTCGCTAGATGAGCAAACGTAGGGTGCGTGGAGCACGGAGGCCCGCAAAATGGTGCGTTACGCGAA
>JBAWVO010000492.1:0-3456 GCA_037147235.1 Planctomycetota bacterium
CCGGAAATGGAAACGGCGGTACTCCGGGATCGGGCGTTGCTGGCGGCATGGTCGGCTCACCGGGTATGAATTCCGGTGGAAACGGAACTGGTTCAGGAAACGCCGTTGCTGGCGGCCCTCCCGGCTCCCCGGCCATGAGTTCCGGTGGACCAGAAAATGGCTCCCCGCTCCCTGCTCCCTCCAACGGCCAGCCGATCGGCGGCTCGCCTACCGTGGCCGGAGTTGCTCGTCCTGATGGCTATATCAACGGCCGAGCCAACGACGGAAATCCCGTGCCCGTGCGGCCCGAGCCATCTTCCTCGATGGCCATGGCTCCCGCGACGCCGCTACGCCCCGGAGAATGGCGTCCGAGCGAAGAAACAACTCCGCCCAAACGTGATCGCGAAGCGGAAGAGAAGGAAAAGCAAGAAAAGAAGAAGCATCCTTACGACAAGGTAACGCTTGATCGCAACCAGAATGACTGGGCCTTGCGCAACGCTACCCGGCATGCGGCCGCCATCAGCCGGCCAATCCATATCGATTGTTATCAGGATCGCATCGTGCTCGTGCCGGAGGCGGGCAGCGGCGAACCCTGCGTCATCCATTGCGATTACGGCGGACATCGCGACGCCGACAAGCTCGTTGCTGCCGTTTGGGAAATCATGGACACCTGGGGCATGGCTGGCCGCGAAATGTATTGGCGACCCGTACTCAATTTCTATGTCGCCCCCGGTGCCGAACCGCGAATGCTCGATTTCACGCGTTCGCTGGAAGGTAGCGGGTTGGTGATCGAGCGGAAACAGTAGGCAACAATCCGCCCCTCTACTATTGGGAGAGGAGCAGGGGGTGAGGGAAATAATACCATGGCACACACCGCTGAACACGAAGAAGCCGTCAATGCTGATTCGTTCCTCGATATCGTGGCCAGTGTCGTCAGCGTCATGATTATTATGGTCATGATGACTGGGCTGAAGATTAAGAATACGCCACTGGAAGCCCTGCCCACCAGCGAGGTTGCTCGGGCTGGCGGCGATCTGGTCCAAAAACAGCACGAAGAACAGATGCTCCGCGGCGACGTGGAAAAAATTGCCACGGAGATGGAACAAGTTCAAACTCAGACGGCCGTGCGGCAGCGAGAACGCGATATTCTGGTCCTAGCCACGACCGGGCTCGACCAGCAGTTACGCGGTGCCCGGCAGTCGGCGGCGCAGCAATCGCCACCCGACGGTCAATTGGCTGCTAAGGTGATGGATGTTCGCAGCCAGTTGGAGATTCTCAACCGCCAGCGGGAGGCGATCGAAAAATCTCCTGCGCAGTCGGTACAGATCGAGAGTTTCACCACGCCGCTGGGCCGCACGGTCGACGGCCGCGAGTTGCACTTTCAACTTATCCATGGGCGCATCGCTTATGTGCCATTGAACGAGCTTGTCCAGAAGGCCATGTTGGATCTCAAACGCAAGGCCTACAAGCTTTCGGAGCGGCCTGAGTTGACCGACACCGTGCCGCCCGAGCAAGGCTTTCGCCTCACCTATACGATTCGACTTCGTCCGCCGACGTTGGACGAGATTCGCGAGTCGGGCAGTCAGCGGCCGAAGATCGAAGATCGCGTTGTCTTGACACCGGTCAGCGACAACCTAGGCGAGACGCTCGACGAGGCATTTCGGCCAGGCTCGCAGTTCCAGCAATCTCTCACGGACCGGCGGGCGAAGGATGCCACAATTACGCTCTGGACCTATCCCGACAGTTTTGACGACTTCCGTCGCGTGAAGAAAGAACTCTATCGACTCGGCTTCCCTGTTGCAGCACGGCCTCTGCCCGAAGGCGTGCCGATCAGCGGATCTTCCCAAGGCAGCAAGTCGACGGCCGAGTAAAGGGCGGGTTAGCAAGTTTTCCTTCTGCGTGGTATAATTCAGATCATCGGAACTGCCGAACTTTGAGCTTCAGGAGAAAGCAGAATGGAGTTCAGCAATGGACGAATGGAAGGGAGTGTGAGATGGGAAGTGTAACTGCGACATTTCGCAACGGGCGGATTGAATTTGCCGAACCGATAGACTGGCCAGACGGAACGCAGGTGGAAGTGACGCCATTTAGCAGTCCCCAACAGCGAGTAAGTTGGCTCTTGCTGCCGCCCCTGGATGTCGGTGATTTCCGCGAACTGAGTGCGGAGGACGATCTGTTGGGGGAAATGCTCGATGACGCACGGGCTTGATACTTCCTTCCTTGTGGCGACTGAGTTGGCGTCGCACGTTCAACACAACGCTAGCCGAGTGCTGCTACAGCACTTCGCTCAGGCGGGAGACAACTTGGCCCTGGCCCCACAGGTTCTCGCTTTCACCATTGTTGAGCCATGATCCACTGAGCTTGTAATCCTGTTCGTCGCAAAGGCTGTGAACAAGTGGGGCTTGAGAAAATGAGAAAGAAACGATCACCCTGATGAAGATAATTGAAGAGCATCGCCGAACACACTCGCCGACAACGCCGATCACACGATTGCTACTATTCATCGCATCCGCTAAAATAGGCGGAGATGAAGTTCACTCATTATGAAGGAGTCCCTGATATGCGAAATCGAACTCGTTTGTTTATGGTCATTCTGACCGCTGGAATTGCGGGTATGGTCGTTCTAGTTGCCGGCATAACTGTGGCGATTCCCCCCGCTCAGCGGAAAGCGGATGCAGACAATGCGAAGAAGGCGGCCAGTGCGAAGAAGGCGGCTGGTGCCACGAAGGCGGCCGAAGACAATGCTGCCACATCGAAAACGGGTGTGGCGCAACTGAACGCGGCCGTCAAGTCATCTCAGAAGGAGGTGGACGACGCGGTCAAGGCCCTCAAGGCACTGGAGGACGAAGTTATCAACGGTCAATCGGCCGATTCCGATTTCGGCAAGGTTCGGGATGAGTTCCGTGCGGCCGAAAAGAAGTATCAGGACGCCATCAACGCTGTCAAGGAGAGCGAGGATTACAAAAGTCGGCTGGCCAAAGTTCGCGAGTCGGACGACGCGGCAACTGCAATGCGAGCCTTGAAAAAAGAGTTTGACGCGATGCCCGAAATTGACGATTCGCGGACCGCGTTCCGGGAAATCAAGGCGAAGTATGAACCGCTGCGGACCCAATTCCTGGAGGCTGACAGCAAATGGATTGACGCCAACAAGGATATTAAGGACAAAAAGAAGGCCCTGGAGGACGCCAAGCACCAGTATACCGAGGCCAGTGTGGCCGCCAATAAGGCCAAGGCCGATGCCCGAAAAGCCGAACGGGCTGCTGCCGCTGCCGCTGCCGCAGTGGCCGCCCAAAAAAGAATGGAAGAGTACAGAAAGCAAATGGAAGAGCAACAGAAGAAGCAACAACAACAACAGATGCAGCAAAGGCGCCGGTAAGGGCCGGCGAACCAATAACTGTCGTGTTTTGCGCATTCGCCGAGCGGGGGGCAGACGGCACACGGAGTGTGCCTGCTACTTTTCTTGCGACACTTATTTCT
>JBAWVO010000493.1:0-3454 GCA_037147235.1 Planctomycetota bacterium
TAGTAGTCCTATTTAGCTGAGCAAAGACTGGTCAATTTAGGTGAGCGTCAAAGGCATGAGAGATGGCTGGCAATATTGCCTAGCCGAGATGGCTTTCGCGTACCAAAAGAAAAGCAGACATTAGAGAAGTCAGCTTAAGTTTGGATATAGGGAAGAACTGAAACAAGAGTCAGCTCAGACCGCGAGGGTCGCTGGGCCTTCTTCGTCGCCGATGAACCGCTTCCAGTTGTCGGCCAACTCCTTGCGAACCTGGCTGATGCGGCCAGACGAGCCTTTGAACTTGCGGGCTGTATCGTCTGTGCGATGGTTGAGCGCGAGAAACTCGGCAATACGACGATTCCTGCGGGGGAGTTGCCCCAACCAATCACCGAAGTCGATGCGGCTGCAAGCGGTATCCGCCGAGCCAGCAGTCTTGTCCTCGACGAGGATCTGATACCAGCCGTTCGCGCCAGCGTTTGGCACTGCGTCCTCGACAATTGGATTGCGGGGTGCGGGCTGCCCCTCTACCTCTCTTGTCATCATGCTTCACTCGTGGCCGAGCCCCCAAGGAGGCTCGGCCGCGAAAAAACCGAATAGCCCATCGTGATCAACCTGCGGCGGGACGAAGCTGTTCGGCAACCTCTGTTTCCGGCGCAGGGGCGGCGGCCAACCCCGGCACCGAAAATCCCTCACTCGGCCGCGCGACGAGCAACCGGCCTACCTTCAACCGGTCCACATGCGCCGAAGGTCCTCGAGACTGGCAGCCGTAGGGATGGCGCGGAGAATCACTTTGAGCTTCGCCTCGTCCGCGATCGCCTGAATCTCGGGCATCAGCTGTAGCCCGGCTTCTCCGAACTTGATTTCAAGGGCCACCTCGATGCCCTCGGTTCGGCCTTCAGTTTGGCCCTCAGTTTGGCCCTTGAGCAGGCCCTCGGTTCGGCCCTCGGTTCGGCCCTCGGCTCGGCCCTCGGCTCGACCCTCGGCTCGGCCCTCTTCCCGTCCAATACGTTCTGGTGTCGTTATGAAAGGCATTTGTTTTTTCTCCTCATATTGTTTGATCTCGTGACAAAACTCCAATTCCAGCGGCTTAGGCAGATTCACCATCCAATCAATCACGCGAAACAGTCGCCGCACTTCCTCGGCTGCCCAGCCCCGCTCATAAAGCCCCTTGATCATCTTGACCTTTGCGGCATACCGCGCACGCGGATCCTTCCGCGTCTGGCGGGTCATCAAGTGCGCCAGGACTACCATGGCAAAAGGGTTGCGACTCTTCTCGAGTACCTCCCACTTCTCTGCGTAGTCCAATAATTTCACCATCGGGAATTGTACGTCGATACTGAAGCCCGATTGGCGGTAGCCGAAGTGATCCGGTCGCCAGTGGGGGTTGTCGTCGCCCAGCACTGCCAAGCTCAGCACAATTCTATTATACTTGTCGAACAGGCGGTAGTTGTAGGTGTACATTCTCCGAGCAAACTTTGTGTCGTGGGATGCCTGTACCTCGACGTGGATCAGGAACCATTTCTCCCGGCCGTTTCTGAGCCAGACCTTGACGAGGTGGTCCACCCGTCGTTTCCCCAACTCCGCATCATGCACGACTTGGCGCAGTTCCTGGTTCAAGGACTCGTAACCACGGCTCCAGTCGATTCCGGCATGGACGGCGGGAAAGAACAATGCCAGAAACGGCTCGAAGTACATACCGAGGGCTTCTTTCCAGGGACTGTCATAATCGTCAGAATTCGTCATTGACTCTCCTTAAATAAATCTGGTTTGGTTTACTGAAACATGGGAAAATAGCTCCCTGGGCCAGGTGAATCGTGAGAAGCTTGTCCAACCTCTTGAAGGCAACGGCCTGTAGCTGGAATCTCTGTAGCTGGAATCTCTGTAGCTGAAATCTCTGTAGCTGGAATCTCTGTAGCTGGAACCTCTGTAGCTGGAATCTCCGAGAGATCAGCCGCTGAGCCATTGCATTCTCTCGGCGATGTACACATCGGGCAGCGGTTCGGGCGGTGGCAGGGGATCAAAATCGACAGTCCGCTCTCGGTTCCGCCACAATACGGTAAGTCGATCAGGATCATACTCCTGGGGATCGTTCTCCTGCTTGCAGTTCAGCACGTGGGCCAGCGTCAGGTGCGGCCAATAGCCCCCGTTCTCATCGGCCACAGACTCGCCTTCGATAATGCGATGGCACCGCTCGCAGACCCGCAGCAGGTTGCACGGTTCGTCACTGCGGCCGGCCTTGATGATGTGATGCGTCTGCAATCCTGTGATATACACCCAGCGGGCCTTATGCTCGTCGATCCCGCACACATGGCAGCAGTCGTGTCGTTCGGCCCACTGCCGAAACGCCTCCTGATCCTTCACGGGATGGCTCTTGGCGTATCCTGTTGGCTTCGGTCTGCGGCGGCGATTGAGCGGGTCGCGAAACCTTCTTTGCCGATCCGGCAACTCCTCGCTCTCGGCGGCAAGGTGGTCGGGGAGGGCGATCTCTGGACAATTCGCAATACGTTTCTTGGTTGGCATATAGCTCCTTAGGGTTGGGCCGTCGCCCCTTTCGGCCTCCAGGTGCCAGAAAAGTGGCGGCCGGCAGGCAACGGCAAATCAAGTGCAAGGCCGGTTCCTGGACAGAACTGGGCCAAACCGGGCGGACAATGAGATTTCCCCGCGGATGGGGCTCCAGCCCGAATCAACTTGTAGACTTCGTGCCAATGAGCTGGATGTTTTCACAGCAAAGTGCTTGGCCTGCCGCACACCGAACGGAGGCCTGCGGCACACGACCACAGGCCATTGGTATCTTGCCGTAATCCGCACGGAGGTTTACGCAATTCGTCCGCAAACCCTTGGGCATGTCCATGTGCCGTAGGCCGGTCTTGAAGCGGGTCGGCACCCGAGTCTCGTATCCCGTCCATGCAGCGACCGATATAGGGGTCAAGATGGGCGAGGGATGGCTCGTCATTCAGCGAGTGGTTTATGTCGTCATCGGCCAGGATTGAGTAAACTTCATCTTCGCGGGGGCCAACTCCTGCATGAACGCGATCACCATAGGATGATCAGGTGGCGGGTCTTGATCTGGTCGCAAGGTTCATGTCCCCTGTGCCTTCTCGGTGATGTTGATTCTCGCTGTGGTGATTCGCGCTGACCATTGCGAATTGACCCGCCTTTACGACCTGAGCTGGTTTCAAAAACCAAGTGCTCGGCCTACTGCACGACGATGGGAGGCAGGCGGCACAAGCCCCAAGGCGATTGCTATCTTGCCGTGGTTCGCAAGGAGGTTTAGAGGCCCGCCATAGGGTTGTCTGGCCGACTCGGGCACGCGCGGACGATCAGATTACAGGAGTGGGGTGCTACAACCTGCGCCGACCGCGCACGGTCGGCACTGATTCTCCAGTAAGGGCCACGGTTTGCCTGGGACAGGCCGATCGATAACCGTGCGGGGCGGCCAAGCCCCGAATCTGTATTACTCGCCATCCGGGCGATC
>JBAWVO010000494.1:0-3427 GCA_037147235.1 Planctomycetota bacterium
GCTGAACTACCGGAAAACTTTCTACTCGTGGGAAGCCGGTTCGCGCAACGCACCATCCCCGCCATGCTCCCGTGCTTCACGCACCCTACAATTATTGATACCGTCCCCCCACAATCGCCAAAACTTCGTCCAGCAGCAGGCCATTGGTGGCGATGGCCTGACCGGAATGGATGGTAGGACGGCCCTGCCAGTCGGTGAAAGTGCCACCCGCCTCTTCGAGAATCGGCAACATTGGGGCCAGATCCCATAGAGAGACCACGGGATCGACCATCAGTTCGGCCCGCCCGGTTGCGACCATCAAATAGCCGTAGCAATCGCCCCATGTGCGGCTGAGCCAGGCGGTCGATTGCAGCCGGTCGTAGACATCCCGGCGACCGATCTCATCGAAGGTGCCCACTTCACTGGTGAGGAAGAGGCTTTGCGAGAGCGGAACTTGCTTGGAAACCTTGGCGGGCCGTTTCTGTTTCTGCCCTTGGACATACCAGGCCCCGTTCCCGCGCGAGGCGTAAACACATTCGTCCAAGACCGGAATATAAATCACGCCGGCCACCGGTTCGCCTTCGTGCTCGATGCCAATCAGCGTGCCATAGAGTGGCACCCCATGGATGAATGCCTTCGTGCCATCGATCGGATCGACGATCCAGCGGAACGGACTGTTGCCGGGCCGGTCGGTCAGTTCTTCGCCCACCACCGCATCGTGGGCAAAAGCCTCGGCAATGCGGTTGCGAAGATGCTCCTCCGCGCGGCGATCGGCCACCGTCACCGGCGTATTGTCGCCCTTGCGCTCCACCTCCAGGTCTTCGCGGCGGAAATACTCCAGGGTGATCTTCCCGGCCTCGCGAGCGATTTGCAGGGCCAGAACCAATCGGGCTGTCATTTCATGGGAATCAAGACTCATGCTGGCCTGCCGCTCTCCTGGGACTCTTTCTGGAAGAAGGCGTGCCATACCAAAAGTAGCGCGCCGCAGACCAATAGGCTATCCGCAACATTGAAGTTCGGCCAAGGCCACTTTCCAAACATCACGAGAATCCAATCGCGAACGGCAAAAACCGGATCGCCGAGCTTGTGCGAATCGTAGGGAAGCCCCCTCCACTCCAGCCCCGGCAGGCCAAGGCGGTCGTACAGATTTCCAAGAATTCCCGCCATGATCCCCGACAGGGCCACGGTGAGCACCCATTGTCGGGCGGCCCCTGCAATGAAAAGCCACCAGCATATCGCCACCCCGGCACCAATCGAAAGCAGGGCGAATAACCACACCATCCCCTGCCCCAGGCCAAACAAGGCACCCTCGTTCAAACTGGTTTGAAAACCAATAACATCGGCCCAAATCCAATGTACTCCACCTCCCGGCATGCCAAGCCAGTGGAACATCCAGTGCTTGGTAGCCAGATCGGTGGCAAAGCCGCCGCCGGCAACGAGAAAAAAAACCAAATATCGACTGAGGGGAACTGCCCTCATGGCTATTCCTTGCGGTTGACGCCGCGTGGCGGGGAGAGGAAGGATGGACTAAAATAACCCTGCGCGTTCTTTATGGGCTAACACTCGTCCTCATTCTAAAGGGTCCAGAAAAACTTGTCAAACTAAGGTTGGCCCGCCATTTTCCGCAACAGAACCATCGTAGCAAGCAGGACAACCCCGGATAACGGCACGACTGGCCGCCCAATTGCCTCTCCCACGGTGACATCCCCTGGATCAAAACCCGGCGGGACGTTATTCTTTCTTGAGAAGCTAAGGACCGGCGCAGAAATAACTGTCGTGTTTTGCCCACTCGCCGAGCGGGGGCGGACGGCACACGGAGTGTGCCTGCTACTTTTCTTGCGACAGTTATTTCTGCGCCAGTCCTAACACGAAAAACGCGGGCAGAATGCCTACGCTACGAAAGGACATTCCCATTCACAACCCATCTGCTTATCAACTCTGCATTTCGCCTATTTGCGGAGCAACCTACGATGTGGGCGAAATCCGCGTCGCCTGCGACCGCTGCGGCAGTTTGCTCGACATAGCCTACGACTGGTCAAAAGTTGCCCCACCGCGGTCGTGGAAGGTTTTTGAAGATAAATGGAGCCGGCGTGGCGATCCGCATTGTTTCAGCGGCGTCTGGCGGTTCCACGACCTGCTGCCGTTCATCCCTGTCGAGCAATGCGTCACCGTCGGCGAGGGGCAAACGCTGCTGCATGTTTCGCCGGCGGTCGGCCGCTACGTCGGTGTGAAACCTGATCGGCTTCACCTCCAGTATGAAGGAATGAACCCCTCCGGCAGTTTCAAAGACAATGGCATGTCGGCCGCCTTCAGCCACGCGAAGTTTGTTGGTGCTAAAAAGGCAGCCTGCGCCTCGACGGGCAATACAAGTGCCTCGCTGGCCTTGTATTCCTCGGTAACACAAGTCATGCGCGCGGTGATTTTCATCGGCTCGGGGAAGATTTCTTATGGGAAGCTGTCCCAGGCATTGGACTACGGTGCCCTGACCATCCAGATCGACGGCGATTTCGACGACGCCATGTCGCGAGTCCAGGAAGTCAGCCGCGAACTGGGCATCTACCTAGTGAACAGCATCAACCCATTCCGTCTGGAAGGCCAGAAGACGATCATGTACCGGGTACTCGAAGCCTTGCACTGGCAGGTGCCCGACTGGATCGTCGTGCCAGGTGGCAATCTGGGCAACTCCAGCGCCTTCGGCAAGGCGTTTTACGAATTGCATCAATTGGGCCTGATCGACCACATTCCCCGCTTGGCCGTCATCAACGCCGGCGGAGCACGAACACTTTACGATCTGGTGGAGAAAAATGGCGTCCGCTGGAACGATGGCCAGCCCGACCTGGATCGCATCGAGCACTACTTTCAAGAGATGGATGCCGCCGGCCGCCGGGCATCGACGATTGCCAGTGCCATTGAAATCAATCGGCCCGTGAACCTCCACAAATGCCTGCGTGCCTTGGAGTGGTGCCGCGGCGTGGTTCGCCAGGTAAGCGACCAGGAGATTCTCGACGCCAAGGCCCAGGTTGGTGCCGGCGGATTGGGCTGCGAGCCGGCCAGCGCGGCCAGTGTGGCCGGGGCCAAGATACTCGTCGAGGAAGGCGTGATCGCTCCCGACGAACGCGTCGTTTGCATTCTCACCGGCCACGAACTGAAAGACCCGACCGCCACGGTCGCCTATCACACGCACGACGCCAAGTACTTCGATGAAGTGCTTCGCAGCCGCGGCGTGGAACATGCCAAGTTCGCCAATCGGGCCGTGCAGGTGAAGAATGATTTAGCAGAAATCGTGAAAGTGATTGGGGAGAGGGGAGAGAAGAGAGAAGTTAGGAGTTAGGAGTTAGAAGAATTCCTGACTTCCACCTCCCACATTCCACATTCCACCTCCTAACTCCTACCCCCCCTAACTCCTAACTCCTAACTCCTAACTCCTAACTCCTAACTCCTAACTCCT
>JBAWVO010000495.1:0-3377 GCA_037147235.1 Planctomycetota bacterium
CTTGCTAGCCAGGTCTTTGTGTGTGGACATGATCTCACGCAACCGCACGAAAGCCAGGAAATCAGGGGATACGTTACTGGTCTCTCGACTTTTTGGGCCGACTCCCTTTCTGCATTTTCAGGACTCGGCCGACAAGGCCCCCCACAGGGATCACCAGTCGTGCTAATCGCACCTTTAGGAAGTTCTCTGCCCGCCAATCGTAATAGCTGACGTTGTTGGGATCGGCCTGCAGGGCCGCGGTAAAGTCGGCAATAGCTTCCTGGCGGCGGCCGAGCCTAGTGAGCGATACGCCGCGGTTATAATGGGCCGCTGTCAGCGGCTCGCGCTCCAGGGCCCGCGTGTAGTCGGCGATGGCCTCCGCATGGCGTTTCAGGCGGGCGTGGGAAACGCCGCGGTAATTGTACACGCTGGCGGCGTCAGGCCGGCGGCGGAGCGCCTCGGTGAAGTCGGCAATGGCCTCATTGTACTTGCCGGTGGCTAGGTAGACGCGTCCCCGCCCCTTGTAAACCCAGTCTTCCTTGCAGTCACCCTGGAGGGCCTCATTGAGGTCTGCCAAAGCCGTCGCGTAGTCCTTCTTTTCAAAGAAAGCCATACCGCGGTACGCCGCGGCGACCGTCAGCTTGGGATCGAATCTCAGGGCCGTCGCGAAATCTCGCGCGGCATCGTCGTAGCGTTCCTGCCGGTAATGGCGGAGGCCGCGATTATTGAACTCCTTGGCGGTCTTGGGCTCGGCTAGAGGCATCACGGTGCGGAGGTAGACGCGGACCTCGTCGACGTCGATGAAGAACTGCATGAGAAGCGACTAGCAACGGAGAGTTGGTTCGTGGACATGATTTTGCCTTTCTGCAAGGGTTTGTGTTGGGGTTCTATTTCCGTTACAACGGGCACTAGCCGTTGTGACAGGGTTTCCAAACCAAAATGTCTACCCGCGATCCCGACACCAGATTATGAACGAAACTCTTCGTGACGAATCTCCTTTGAATTGGGGGTGATAGATTTCCGGCTTCATCATCTACTACCGCCCGGCAGACCCGTGCGAACGAAAACCGTTTGCCCCGCCCGGCCATGTCCGAAAATGGTGTGGGGAAGCCGTCACAACACAGGTCATGGCTTGTAGTGGGATCAAGTAGGTTACAATCTCGTTAATCCTGAACCCAAGGAGTAAGAAAGATGTACGTGTGCAATTGGTTCTTTGGTGCTGCGTGTGGCCTGGTTTGTGTCTTGCAGGGAAACGGGCTAGCGGCGGCCTCTGCGGATGAGGCCGAAGCCCTGGGAGTCCGCACGAGAGTCACGATCGGGACATCCGACTTCGGTGCCGCGGTGCCCATGCGTTTGCTGGCGCGGGTCGATCACCCGGTCGCCGATCACGAGTATCGACTTTTCTGCCAGTTCAGGCTGCACATCAAGAAGGGCGAGATTGGGCCCGTTCTCGGCGATGCCGTCATGCCGAACGGCAAGGCATTCACGCTCGGCGTACTCGCCAACCCCAAGGGCGAATCGGCTTTCCGCTACGATCGATACTACTATTCGCGCCCCCACATTCACTCGCCGGAGCTGGCAAAGCAGGACGCCCAAGGCGTGGAAATCGTCGAGAGCACGGACATCACGCGAAAGGAGTTGAGAAACGAGCCGAGTAGGAATTAAGGAGTAATATTCATGTCAACAAGAACGATCGTGGTTCTATTCGCGTGTCTTTGTGTAGCCGGCTGCGAGGACTCACAGAATCCCCTTTCCGATCCGCAGTGTGCAAAGTCCGACAATCGACTTGTTGGCCTATGGCGAGTGCTTGGGGAAGATGGCGATGTAGGGTACTATCACATCGGGCAGCCGGACGAAAAGCTACCCAGCGGGGTGCTGCGGGTGGTGGAGGTTACGCACAATAGAAAAGGGAAGCTCTCCTCGCCGGAAGAATTCCTCGCCTTTTCCACCACTCTCGGCGATAAGACCTACTTGAACGTGACCGACGTCAAGGGGCACCGCGCTCGGCTGATTGAGGAGAACGGCTGGAAGCCGGAAACCGTTGACTCCTATATCATTTTGAGATATCAAGTGGATGGAAACGGTTTGCTGGTATGGATGATGGACGCGGAGGCCAAGGAGCGCGCCATTGAAACCGGAAAGGTAAACGGCAAAATCGCCAAGAAAGGGAAGTCCTTTGATGGTCCCGCCAAGTTCACCGATACCAGCGAGAGGCTTGCCCGCTTTGTGATCGATGCAGGCGATAGCCTATTCGTCAAGAAACCGCTGCGGTTCGAGAGAGTCGAGGAACCAAAGAAATAGCGGATTACCTTTGTCGTATCCGTCGTGGCATTAACCAGACTTCAGCATCGCCAAACCCAAACCGATGATGACCGAAGTACTGAGGGACGCAATTGAGCAAACCTGATAGAAAGGCCAAGCATGACCAGAACCTTCACGGGGATTGATCTTGTCGGGATACCGGCCGGGGAATTCTGGATGGGATCGCCAGAATCCGACCCGCAGGCGAACGACGACGAGCGGCCCTATCATCGAGTGCGTATCAGCAATCCGTATTTCCTCGCCAAATACCCGATTACGGTGGGGCAATTCCAGCAGTTCGTTCAAGAAACCGCATACTGCACTGAGGCCGAGGGATCTTCCAAAGGCGCAGTGGGCCTCAATCTCGCCACCGGCAAGGTGGAGTGGAACGTCGAGTCGAACTGGCAGAAGGTTGCCTTTCCCCAAACCGCGCAACATCCTGTGGTTCACGTCAGTTGGAACGACGCCAATGAGTTCTGCCACTGGCTGAGCGGGAGAGAGGGTCGGCTCTTCCGGCTGCCAACCGAAGCTGAATGGGAATATGCTTGTCGTGCGGGAAGCACGTTGCGATATGGCGACAGCGATGACGAGGCCACCTTGCGGCGAATCGCCAACATCGCCGATGCCTCGCTTTGCAAACGAGTGCCGACCGCCAAGAACGCGGCAACCTGGAACGATGGCCACCCTTTCACTTCGCCCATCGGCAAATTCCGCGCAAATAGGTTTGGCATCTACGACATGCTGGGCAATGTCTGGGAGTGGTGCTCCGACTGGCATCAGTCAGACTACTACTCCGTATCGACGGAGGCCGACCCGCCCGGTCCCGATTCTGGAACCCACCGTATCTTGCGGGGCGGCTGCTGGTACACAGGCGTTCACAGCACCCGGTGCGCATGCCGCTTCGGCTTTCAGCCTACAGTACGGTCGGACTGCATCGGGTTCCGAGTCGCCGCCGAGGAATGACGTTACAGCCGAATGTACTGCTCCAATAGTTGCCGGCTATACGCCCGGCGAAGCCTATAGCAACGCCATCGGAAAATCAGGGTAGAGTCGAGAAGTGGCGCGGTGGTTTAGGTGCAGCCTATCTATTGCTGGCT